>CAZFCK010000014.1:0-37985 GCA_964517355.1 uncultured Desulfovibrionaceae bacterium
ATAAAGTCGCGGGCTTTCGCGCCCGCACGACGACCAGGGGAGGCCCCTGGACGCCTGAAAACGACTTTTTTATCCTTAATTTCACACGCCTTCCTCAGAAGGTCGAGTAACATATTATACCAATTAAAAAATTTGGGAGATTCTTAAGAACCTTTTTTAAAAGGTTCTTAAGCCGCCGGAGGCAGTTCCGTTTCACTATGACAGCATTCTATGCGCCGAGGGCCAGCACGGCGTTGCTCCCGCCGAAGGCCAGAGAAAAGGAAAGCGCGGCCTTACCGCGCACGGGGCGCGTTTCCATCACGGGCCGCGCGGGCAATGAGCCGTCCGCCACCGCATAACCGGCGCTGGCGGGTATGCGCCCCTGCAGCAAACAGCCCAGGGTCAAAACCGCTTCAATGGCCCCGGCAGCGCCCAGCGTGTGCCCGGTGCGCGCTTTTGTGGAAAAAAAAGGCGTATGCGGAAGCGCGTCCGCCAGGACCACGGATTCCACGCGGTCGTTATCCTTGGTGCCGGTGCCGTGGGCATTGACGAACGCCACGTCGCCGCTTTCAAGACCGGCCTGTTCTAAGGCCTGAGCCAGGGCCTGGCGCAAGCCCCTGCCTTCAGGGTGGGGGGCGGTCAGATGATGCGCGTCGCAGCTCATGCCGCAGCCGAGCACGCGCCCAAAGGACTCCGCGCCGCGCCCCCGGCGCGCGTCGTCGCGCTCCAGCACCAGCACGGCCGCGCCTTCGCCCAGGTTCAGTCCCGCGCGTTGCGCGTCGAAGGGCCTGCATGGTTCCTGGCTGTGAATCATGAGTGAAACAAAGCCGTTATAGGTGACACGGCACAACTCGTCGGCGCCGCCGGCAATTGCCAGGTCGCAAAGCCCCGCTCTGATCCAGGACGCGCCCACCCCGATGGCGTCCGCGCCGGAGGAGCAGGCGTTGCACACGCATTGCACCGGACCTGGCGCAGCGCCCCTGGCCGTGAGCGCTTCCGCGATGACCGCCGCCGGATTTGAGCGCAAATAGCGCAGGATGGGCGTCATGTCCGGGGTCTCGCCTTGCCGGTACCGCCTGTAGAAGGCCTCGTTGTTCATGGCGCTGCCCACGGTGGTGCCCATGCACACGCCCACCCGCAGGCCTCGCAGGGCGCGTTCGGCGTCGAGACCGGCGTTGCGCAGCGCCTCAAGCGTCGCCGCCAGACCCATGCGCGCGGTGAGCAGAAATCCGCCGCCGCCCGGCAACCGCGCCACAAGCTCGGAAGCGAGTTCGAACACCGGATAGTCACGTTCATGGGACGTGGAAAACCGTTGCGGCGTGCGCGGCCGCGTCCATTCTTCCCGCGCCGGAAAAAGGGCCCGCACGCAGGCGTCCGAATCCGCGCCCAGGGCGCATAAACACCCCGCGCCGGTAATGGGAACGCCGCCGTTCATGCGGACTTGTGGTCCTCTATGAACTGCGCCAGGCTGTTTATGCTTTGCAGGGCCTGCTGCCCCTCTTCCATGTTCTTGATCTCCACCTGGTAATGCTTCTGAATCAGGACCACCACTTCCACGGCGTCCAGGGAGTCCAGTCCCAGCCCTTCCTGATCCGGGTTCTGCGGATCGCCGAACAGGGGCGCGTCGTCCGGTATGCTCGCTGGGTCAACGTCCTCAAGCTGCAGCTCCTCAACGAGCAAGGTCTTCAATTGTTCTTTAAGGCTCATTATCGCTCCTGGTTGTTTATCGCCACATGTCGTAGAAATTAAAAAACTGGTAAGGGCGCTGCCGGCAGTACGTCTCCAGAGCCCGCACAAAGCCCGCCGCATAAGGGCGCACCGCGTCGGCGCCCCGCCCCACCTTTGAAGGCACCCGGATCACGCAGGCCAGTTCCAGACCGTAACTCGCGGGTCCGCTCTTATGGGAAAAAAGCACGGCTATGGGCGCACCGGTGGCCGCGGCCACCCGGTAGGCGCTCACGGGGAACGGCGCGAGGCCGCCCAGAAAAGGCAGCCGCAGCACGTTGCGGTCGCTGCCCTGCACCCGGTCTCCCATCACGCACAGCACCTCGCCGCGCCGCAGGGCCGCGTGCATCTCCAGGGCCCCCCCGAGATATCCGGCGGGGTCAATGGTTTGAAACGGGCTTTTATCCCCCCGGTGCTCGAACCAGTGGCGATCCACGTCGCCCCGCCCCCGTTGCAGCAACATGTTCACCGGGGTCTCCAAAAAGTCAATGCTGGCCATGGCCGCCTGCCAGGAGCCCACGTGCGCCCCCATGAGGATGCAGCCCCGCCCTTCCCGCAACAAGGCCAGCAGCTCCTGCTTGCCCCGCACGAAATGGGCCTGGGTGCATTGCGTGCCCAGGATGCCCAGGGCCGCGCGGTCGATGAGCACCTGTCCGAAACTCACGCTCAAGCGGTAACTGTGCAGCAGCAAGGAAATTTTATTCGCATCCGGGAAACGCCGCGAGAGATAGGGTCTGGCGCGCCCCCGCACCGAGGGGCGGAAAAGGGTGTACCAGCCGGCGACCAGGCGCAGAAAGCCGTAGGCCAGAGGACGCCCCCCCAGGCGTATGAGCCAGTAGAAAAAGGCGTGCTGCATGCGGCTGGCAATGCTTTGGCTGCTCCATTGGCGCGTGGTCTCAGACACGTTTGCGCACCGCCTTGAGTTGCGCGTTCACATAGGCGGCCAGACACCAGAGCGCCCCCGCCGTGAGCAAGGCCAAAAGCGGACCCAGCACCACTCCCCCGAGCAGCCACTCCAGCAATCGTTGCGGCGCCTGACGCCCCAGGGTCTGCAGGGATATTTCCGTGAGAAAACTTCCATGCCGCAAAAAATAGCCCGTTTCTATGCATAAGGCGGGCACCAACGGGGGCATGCACAACTGGTTCATGCCCAGAGCCACGAATTTGTTGCGTCCCAGCCAGGCAGACGCGGCCAGCACCGTGACCGTCTGCACGCCGAAGAGGGGCAGACAGCCGATGCCCACGCCCAACGCCCCGGAAAGGGCCAGCTGCGCGGGAGGCACGCCGCTTGAGAGCATACCGCGTATGGAGGCCAGGGGCTTGATCACGGTAAATCCCGGCGCAACGCCCCCAGCGCCGTTATCACCGCCTTGCCTGGGCAACAGCCGTTTGTGCGGCCAGGGCAGCAAGGCGCGCATGGTCAGCCGCGTGTTCAGCCAGGAGATGCGCAAATTATCCTGAAAGGCTTTGAAATGTGAAACCCGCTCCGCATGGGGCGGATAATGCACGCCCACCCGCACGTCGCGCAGCGCGACACCGGCCCAAGCCGCCTTGACCAGCACCTCCACCTCGAAGGCATAGCGCGTTTCCCGCAAGGGCAGCCCGGTCAGCACGGGCACGGGGTAGGCGCGAAAGCCGCTCTGGCTGTCCCCCACACGCCGCCCGGTATGCACCCGCACCCAGAAATTGGAAAAGGCCCGGCCGAAACGCGATGAACGCGGCACATGCGCGCCGCTGAAATCGCGCACGCCCACGTGCACATCATGGGGCGCGGCCGCGACAGCGGAGAAAAACAGCTTCAGATCACGCGGTTCGTGCTGCCCGTCCGCGTCCAGCGTGACGAGATGCGTGCATCCGGCCGCCTCGGCCGCCCCGGCCGCGCTCATTATGGCGGCTCCCTTGCCGCGGTTCTTCTCATGGCGCAGGTAAAGCACGTCGAGCCCGCGCAATTGCTCCAGGGGCGCGTCGTCGCTGCCGTCGTCCACCACGATAACGCGCGGTTCCACGCCAAGTCCGCAAACAGGGGTCTTGAGCGCGGCCGATGCGCCCTCCACCACGGCGCGCAAGGTTTTGGCGTGATTGTAGACCGGCACGGCCACCGCCACGCGCAGAGCGGTCCCCGGCTCAGGCATAGCGCTCTCCTTGCCTGGCGAAGCGCACGAACTGCGGCAGATGCAGCAAGAACCGCCGCCAGCTGTCCGGGGAGCGCCAGGTCATGGCGATTTTGTCCCAGATCGCGCGCGGACTGGTGTAGTAGGCCTTGTACAACGAGGTAAACTCCCGCTCCAGCTCATCACGGCGCAAGCCCTCGGGCACGTACAGGAAATGCATGCAGTCCATGCGCGGCCAGTCTTCCTCAAAGGTTCCGCTCTCCCGGATGCCCCTGTAGACGGGAGCGCCGGGAAACGGCGTGAATTTCGCCACGTTCAGGTCGTCCAGGGGCAGCCCCAGGGCCAGCCGCCGCGTTTCGGCCATGCTCTCGCGGGTCTCGCCGGGCAGCCCGAGCATGAAAAGCCCCTTTGCGCGCAGACCCGCGCGTTTGATCATGCGCACCGAATCGGCGACCGCCTCAAGGCGCATGGGGCGCGATAAACGATCCAACAAGGCCTGCTCCCCGCTCTCGATGCCCAGGCTGACCATCCAGCATCCGGCGCGCTTGAGCAGCCGCAACAACTCGAAATCCACATGGTCCGCGCGCACCGCGCAATTGAAGCTCAGGCCCAGGGGCTTGCGCAGCAGGAGCGCGCACAGCTCCCGCACGCGCCCCTTGTGGAACGTGAACTGATCGTCGTAGATGTTCACGTGGCGCACGCCGAAATCACGGCGCAGATGGCGCAAATGCGCGTACACGTATTCCGCTGAATTGAAGCGGTAACTGCGCTGAAACACGGAGCGGTCGCAATAGCCGCAAGCATAGGGGCAGCCCCGGCTGGTCGTGCAGGTTGCGCCCGGCGCTTTGGGATAATTGAAAATGGGCAGGGTATAGGCCTTGGGAAAGCCGTCCAGATGCGCATAGGCCGGAAAAGGCAGGGCGTCGAGTTCCAACAGCTCCGTTCGCCGTCCGTTGTCGCGCACCTCCGCGCCGTCGCGCCACACCAGGCCGGGAATCTCGCGCCAGGCCGAAGGGCCGTCCGCCCCGGCCTCCATGAGCCGGGCCATGGTCTCCTCGCCCTCGCCCTTCACGGCGAAATCCAGAGACGCATGCTCCCGCAGGCAGGCCGCGCCCTGGGAAGAGGCGTGCACCCCGCCCATGACCGTGCGCACGCCGGGCAGGATCTCCCTGGCCGCCGCGGCAAGGCGCACGCCGTCGAGAAACGTGGCCGTGGTGCAGCTCAAACCCAGCCAGGCGGGGCGCGCCTCGCGCAACAACCGCGCCAGGTCGCTGTCCGCGTCCGGGCGCGCGTAGCAGTCGAGCACATGGACCACGCAGCCCCCGCGCTCCAGCCAGGCGGCGATGGAAAGCAGACCCAGCGGCGGCATGATGTTCGCGAGACGCGAAATGTTCGCGGCCCCGGAACGCCCCCCCAAAGGATGCGCCAACACGATGGCTTTTTCGTCCAAACGGCTCATGCGAATCCATACCTTGCGCGCGGTTGCCCCGCTCAACCCAAGAGCTTGTCCCACAACAGGCCGCGTTGCCCGAAGCGGCGCATCACGTCCATACGCAACTGAGCCTCCGCGGGCGGGAAAAGCCGCAGCCGGTTGCCGCGAAAGGCCCGCTTCAACAGCGCGTTCATGCTCCCGGGTTCCACATACGGGGAAAAATAATACACGGGGCGCAACAGGTCGGCCCCCTCCGCGATAATCCCTTCCCGCACGGCGCGTTGTTCCAAAAGCGTGCCCGACAGAATGCGTATGCCCGTGAAGGCGAACACGACGCTACGCGGCAGGCGTTCCAGATTTTTCAAGCCCCGCTCCAGGGTTTCCGGGGTTTCGTCCGGTCCGCCGAACATGAGGAAATGCGCCGCCGGCAACCCGCTCTCGCGGATCAGGGCATCGCACCGCACCACCTCGTCGAAATCCAGCCCCTTGTTCAAGCCCCGCAACACAGGGTCGGAAGCCGCGTCCGTGCCCAGTTCTAGCCCCATGCACCCGCTCTTGCGCAGCAGACGCACCGCTTCCGCGGTCAAGCCCTGGGGGCGGAAAAACGCGGCCCAACGCACGGGCGCGCCACTGGACGCCAGGGCCTCGACGATCTCCAGATAGCGCCCCTGCGGATCGTTGAACACGGAATCCGTGAAAAACAGCTCCCGTACGCCGTACTCCCGGTGGAGCCAGAGGACCTCGTCCGCCACCTCCTTAGCGGGGCGGAAGGCGAAGGCCCCCCCTTCCAGGCCGGGATACGTGCAATAACCGCAACGGAACGGGCAGCCGCGTTTGGTCTGCATGTTGGCCAGTCCGCTCGCGGCCAGGTAAAAATCCATGATTCCGGCATCGATCAGCGGCCGCAACCGGGGCGCTCCCGCGCGCCCCCATGTGATGCGCGGCGGGTCTTCGCCGTTTTCCAACGCGGCGATAAGCTCGGGCATGGCGTCTTCGCCCGCGCCGCACACGCCGTAATCCGCGCCGAGAAATTCCAGCACCGCGTGCGGCATGATGGAAAAGGCCGGTCCGCCCACCACGAAAGGCGCGGCGCAGATCCCGCGCATAAAAGCCGCGAGTTCTCTGGCCTGCCCCAGATACCAGTGTTCCTCTCCGGCCAGGGAGTCCACGTTGTCTATGTTGCGCAGGGAGAGCCCCACATAGTCCGGGGCGCACTCCTCCAGGGCCGCGGCCAGGGCGGTCCGGTCGCGGCCCGAGGCCAGCCAGTCGAACTGGCGCACCCGGTGCCCCGCGGCCTGGAGTCCGGCCGCAACCACGCTCATACCCAGGGGGTAGACGGGGTAGGGCTCGGTGGCCGTAT
The DNA here is from genome assembly GCA_964517355.1 of uncultured Desulfovibrionaceae bacterium. GTDB lineage: Bacteria > Desulfobacterota > Desulfovibrionia > Desulfovibrionales > Desulfovibrionaceae > CAZFCK01. The sequence continues at coordinate 6,608 of CAZFCK010000014.1, forward strand.
TGCAGGAAAGCAGAAAAACCGAACTCACGGCGCGTTGCGGCGCTGGGCCTGTTTTCCGGCGAAGGAGCGCGGCTTGCGCGGATCGTAACGCCGGTAGGTGCCGTCGTTCATCTCCCGCAGCATCACCTTGCGCAGCAGTTCGCCCATCTTGATCTGGTAGCCGCCGTCCGCGTAAAAGGTATCCCAGGCATAATGATACAATTCCCTGAGCTTTTCCGGGGTGATCAGCTTGGGCTGATACACCACCCTGTCGCAGGTGTATTCGGACCAGTCGTTGCTCAAGATGCGATTTTCCGCTTCAAACTTGGCCCGGATGGGGGAATGGGGAAACGGCGTGAGGATGGTGAACTCCGCGATATCCAGCTCCTTGCGGCACAAGAATTCGACCAGCCGCTTGATGTAGTCTTCATCCTGATCGTCCGTGCCCAGGAGGATCGTGCCTTCTATGGCGATGCCGTGGTCCTTGAGCTGGGCGATACGCCGCTCGATGACCTCCGAGGTGTCGAACACGGCCTGGTACACGTACCAACACCCGGCCTGGGCGGCCAGATCCAGCACCTCGTCGTCATACATGACCGGATGCGAGACCCATTTCTTTTTCAGAGGAATCATGGCGCGGAACAGATCCTTGAGCCAGGCCTTGTCCTGGGCCAGGGAGTTGTCCACGATAAACATCCGGTTGTTGGAAATGCCTTCCATTTCCTCGATAACCGCGTCTATGGGGCGCGGCCTGTGTACCTTGCCCCCGAGATACCCCACGCAACAGGGAAAACAATTGAACCTGCACCCGCGCGAAGCGTGCACCAGATCCACCATCTGCACGCCGCGATAATTGTAGAGCCCGCGCTTGAGGATGTCGCGCCGGGCCGGTCCCACAAGGGAAATATCGGGCGGATTGCGCCAGTAATCATACACGGGGCGCAGGCGCCTCTGTTTGAAATCCGCGATGACCTGCTCGAAACGACCTTCCACTTCGCCGAGGAACACGCTGTCCGCGTGCAGCGCCACCTCCTCCGGGTGCAACTGCGTGGCGATGCCCCCGAAAATAACGGGCGTGCCCTGGGCGCGGAAACGGTCGGCAATGGCAAAGGCGCGCGGCAGCTGGCAGGTGAGCATCACGCTCATGGCGACCAGATCCGCGGGTTCGGTGAAGGCCTTCTCGTCAAGGGGTTCGCGGTTATCGTCCGTAAAGACGATCTCAACATCTCCGGGCACGGCCGCGGCGAAGACCACCGGGCCATGCGGGGGAAGATGAAACTCTGTTTGGCGCTCAAGCTTGCGCCAGCTCGGATATATCAGGTGCAGCCGCATCGGACCTCATCACGGCGCGCTTGAAAGGCGCGCATACAACGTTCGCATATCCGGCGCAGGCGCGCCGTCCACCACAAGACCGCCATCCGCGCTCCGCTCCAGCACGGACGGCGTCGCGGCAGCATAAGCAGGGGGCGGTGACTTTTCAAGCAGCAAAAACAGGGAGCCCCGGGGCGTAGCGGGCAAAGCGCCCCCCCGCTCCAGGGTGTCCGGAAGCCCCAACTCGCAAATCCCCGCAAGCATGGCTTCCGCATCGCCGTCCTCCAAAAAATCCAGGGCCGCGAGCACCGGGGCCGCGTCCAGGGCCGCTGAAGCGGGGTCCCGCTGCAGCACGAAGGCCGGGCCGCGCAAGCCGAAGCGCAAGGCCGCCTCCCCCAGGAGCACGTTGGGCAAGGTGTAGGCGAAAAGATGGGGGCTGCACCCCTCTCCCAACGGGGGGCAGGTTCCGAAATAGGCCAGATCCGTGGCCAGGCAGCCGTACCCGGTGCCCACGACCATGCCCGTGGGTTCGGGCAGCTCGCGCTTCGCGGGGTAGACCCCGGCCCGGCGCAGAGTTCTGGCGCAGGCCGCCAGGCCCAAACGGCAAAAGGCGTCCATACGGCCGAAGGTCTTGTCAGGGGCGTCCAGCACATCGGCGCGTCTGATCACGGGTAAGGGCGCGTCGTTCAGGGGGTACGCTCCGGTCACAGGCTCCCGCTCCCTGCCCTGGCCCCAACCGGTGATGAAAACCCGCGTCATCCGACACCTCCCGGCGCCGACGCGAAAAGCAAAGCGGTATTCACGCCGCCGAATCCGGAATTCGTGCTCAGGATCGCCCCTTGCCTTACATTTTGGCACTCGGGCGACACTTTGCCCCGGCCGCGCTCTTCCGGCCGCGTGCAGCCCAGAGTCGGGGGCAGGCAGCCGGTTTCGAGAATGCGGCAGCACAAGGCGGCCTCGATGCCCCCGGAAGCGGCCATGGCGTGCCCCAACGCGCCTTTGGCGGAGAAAAACGGGGGCAAGTCGTCGAAAAGTGCGCAAAAGGCCGTAAGCTCCATGGCGTCGTTGTAGACCGTACCCGTGCCGTGGGCGCAGATGGCGCCCACCGCGCTTAATTGCGCGCGCGTCATGGCTTGACGCACGGCGCGGATCAAACCGCGCGCCTCGCGGTCCGGCGCCGTGATGTGCCTGGCGTCCGCGGACAGTCCCCAGCCTTGCAGCCAGGCCAGGGGGCGCAGGCCCCTGGCCCGCGCCTCGCTCGCGGACATAAGCAGCAGCGCGGCGGCGCCCTCGCCCATGGTCAGCCCGTCGCGGCGCTGGTCGAACGGGCGGCAAGGTTCCGGAGAAAGGGCCTGCAGCGCGGAAAAACCACTCATGGTGAAGGCCGTGGCCATATCAACCGTCAGGGCCAGGGCGCGGGAGCATAGCCCCCTGCCGATGGCCTGGGCCGCGCGGATAAGGGCCAGGGAGCCGGAAGCGCACGCTGCGCTCAGATTTTCACCGGCGCGCGCGTCCAGACTCAGGCGCGCCCCCAGCCAGGATCGCATCTCTCCGGGCAAAAGGGCGGCCAGGGGCGGAACGCCGCCCATAGCGCCGTCCAGCATCCAGCGTTCAAGCATGTCGATGCCGGCCTTGGTGCTGGCGATGTAAAACCGTATGCCGCTCCCGGCTTCCGCGTTGTTCAGGGGCCAGGCCGCGAGTTCGGGCAAAAGGGGTTCGAGCAAGGCGAAGAGCAGGGAAACGTCGCCGCCCCCGGCGGCAAGGCCCGGCACGTGCGCGGCAAAGGGGGAAAGATACCCGGAGGTATCGAAGCGCGTGACGGGGGCGATGCCGCTCCGCCCCCGGCAAAGACTCGACCAGGAACCTTCCAGGTCCAGGCCCAGGGGGGTCACGGCGGCGGCATGGGTGATGCAGACGCTGCGCGCTCCGTTATCCGGCAAGGCGCCCCTCCAGCCAACGGTCGAGAAAGGCCCGATAAAAGGGCGGCGGCGTCATTTGCAGATTGCGTTGCGGATCGAGCAGCAGTTGCACGCTGTAGCCCGTGGTGCACACCCGCCCCTCTTGATTACGAATCGTGCAGGAAAAATTGATGCGCGCGGCTTCGGAATAGTGCAGCACTCCTTCGATGACGCACGACTCGTCGAAGCGCAAAGGATGGTGGTAGTCGATATGCATCTGCTTGATAGGCGCGAGCACGCCGTTGGCGTACAGGTCCATATAGCCTATGCCGTGCCTGGCGCAAATGGCGGTGCGTCCGTCTTCCAGCCAGCTGGCGTAACGTCCGTGCCACACGATGCCTAACACGTCCACTTCTTCAAAACGCACCTGGCGCTCCACCCGGCAGCGCAAAGGGGGTGGATCGCCGGGGCCCCTCCGAAAATAAGGCTTGATCACGCAACGCCCCCGGTCTGTGCGCCGATCCCGAGCACGAACTGCGAGGACAAGCCCTCTGCCGCGTCTATCTGCACCAGATATCCCGCCTTGATACGTTTACAGCGCACCAGCAGGGTGCCGGGTCCGATGGGTTGCATAAATTTCGCCCTGTTCACCTCCACCAGCGACAGCGGCTTTTCAAGCCATTGTTCAAGCACCCAGCGCCCCATGAATATTTGCACGAAAGCCGGCAGAAGCGGATTATCGGGAAAGTGGCCCGCAAATCCCATAAAATCCCGTTCCAGCTTGAAAGGCTGCCTGGCTTCGATTTGGTCACTCCCTAACGCCCCGCAAGCGGCATTGGCCACAGCCTGAGCAAGTGTTCGCATAGGGTCGTCCCTCATTTTCGGGCTACGGGTTCAAAGGAAAGCAGTAACGTCTGCACGCGATAGCCCCCATCAACGTCTCGGTACTCGATACGCCGGGGATATGGCAGATCCTGGCCTACATGCTCCTGGTACTCGGAAAAATCAACCGTCCACGCCCCTCCCGCTTCCTGCAGGCGCACAAGGGAACCGCTCGCGGCGTCATAGACGCGCTCAAGGGTAAGCCCTTGCGCCACATAGCGCAACATAATCTCGTTCTGCGTCTCCCTGTCGAACACGGCGTAAGGCGCCTGTGGCAAGGGCAGCAGCAACACGCGCCGCAGGGTGCGGGCTATATGCTTCTGCACAAGGGGGTGTTTTCGCAACAGAGGCATGCCGCCGTGCATGATATGACCCGAAGGCGTTACATCCATATCGCAGAGCGTTATGCCCATGTCGCCCATGGTCACGGCCCGCGCCGTAAGTTTAGCGCCGTCCCGCATCACCAGAACGTCTAGGTTCACCTTGCGCGACCCGAAAAGCAGCCGCCCCTGAAAGCGCGCCATCCTCCGCCCCGTGTCCGCAAGCCAGTCCGTTTGCAGCAAAGGCAACGCCGCTTCCGGAGCGGCTTGCCGCCACGGCGAGGGGCGCAGCCGGGCGCAGGATACCGCAACCAGGCAGCAGAGCGCCACGATCCACAGCGGGGCGTAGCTTTTTGTAGAGTATGTTACCTTGGAAATAGACGTACCTCCGGCATTCACGTTTCAAATACGACGTTCGGACATAAAAAAATAAAGTCGCGGGCTTTCACGCCCGCACGACGACCAAGGGAGGCCCCTGGACGCCGGGAAAACGACCATTTAGTTCTTATTTTTTGAATAAATACGAAATGTTACAGTATGCACTCTGCTTTTGTTCCAGATGCTCCAACGTAACCGGCCACCGGAGGCTTTTCCCCATCTTTCACTTTTTAAAGACCTCTTGCAGGGCGGGCACCACGAAAAGCGCCGCGGGCAAAGCCCCCGCCAGGCCCAGCAGCACGGCCAGCCCCATGCCGTGCAACGCCGGATGGCGCGCCGCAGCCAGCACGCCGAACCCCAAAATGGTGCTGCACCCTGAAAGCAGCACGGCCTTGCTCGTGCTCCTGGAGTGTCCGCGCTCGGCGCGCATGGTCATAAAAATGCCGTAATCCACGGCCAGCCCCATGCTCAGCACGGCGGCCAGCACGCCGTAGACCGTGATGGCGCCCCCCATGAGCCCCATGCCGCCGGCCAAGGCGGCCAACGCAGTGAGCACCGGCGTCAAGGCCAGCAGGATTTTACCCGGTCTTCTAAAGAGCGCAAGCAGGAGCAGGAGCACTATGCCGCCGGCCAGGAGCAAAAAGCGGGTGAAGTCGCGTTGCAAGGCCTTTTCCATGGCATGGCGAAAACGTCCCTGTGAAACAAGCCGCACAGGGTTGCCGGGCTCTTGCCAGGCTGTGGGGGTTTGCTGCAGCAACAGGTCGTCGTCCGGCAAGAGCGTCACGGTGAGAAAACCATCTTCCGAACCTTTGGCCAGCATGTCCAGCAACGGCCCCAACCCGGTCTGGCGCAGCGTGGCGGCGTTCATGAACCGAGGTTCGACGCGCAGGTATTCGAAAAAAGGGTCAAAGGCGTCTTGCGAAAACCCCAGGGCCTGGGCCTGACGCCGCAGCAAGGGTTCGAAGAGGGGCAACCGCCGCTCCCACAGCAAGCGCCACTCGTTGTGCCTTTTACGCTGCAAGGATTCAGGGGGGAGCAACGGAGCCAGGGAAAGCACGCCGTTCTGATCGGCATTGGGCTCAGCGTTCTTGGACAACAGCAGCATGAGTTGATCATAAACGGCCTGATTGGCTTCCAATGCTTTCTGGAACGTCGCGCCGCCGGCGAAAACCATGGCCTGCCCGCGCACATCGCCCCAAATCTGCTTGAAATCCTGTTCGTTGCTGCGCAAATCCTCGGGCATGAGCGCCAGCTCCCTCATATCCCCTTCCAAATGCAGATTCCGCCCGGCCAGGCAGCACAGCCCCAGTACGGCCAGCCAGATCACGATGATGCAGCGAGGCTTCGGGGGCGACCAACGCCATGTGAAAAGCGCATGCCCCGTTTCTCCGTGTTTTTTCGCTGGAGGGGACATCAAAGGCAGCTGCGGCAGCGCGATAAGCGAAACCAGCAGCGCGCAGGACAGTCCGGCCAGAGAAAAAACGCTCAACTGGCGCACGCCCGGCAGGTCGGACAGCAGCATGATGGAAAACGCCGCGGCCGTGGTCAGATAGGAAAAGGCGACGGGACGGGCCACACTCCCGAGAATCACGCCGGGTTTGCCATGCTCCTGGCGCAGAGCCATGAACACATGCAGGGCGAAATCAACGCTGATGCCCATAAGCACCCCGCCGAATCCCAAAGTGATGCCCGAAACCACGGGATACGCCAGGGACACGGCGCTCAACCCCGCCAGATAGGCGATACCCGGCACGAGCAGCACGAAAAGCACGCGCCAGGTGCGCACCATGAGCCCGAAAAGCAACCCCAGCCCCAGGCAGGAGAGCGTGAGGATGCGCTTCAAATCCAGTTTAATGGCCTGGGCGTTGGCGCGGGTATAGGCGTGGCCGCTAAGTAGCGTGGGTTTCACGCCTTTGGGCAGCATCACTTGCAGCAAAGTTTCCAGGCTCTGCAACAGCGCCTCGGAACCGGACACGTCCGTAATGGGCACGTCCGTGGTCACGAGGATCAGGGCGTGCCGCCTGTCCTGGCTCAGAAAGGCCCCGTTGTGCAGCCGCATGCGCGGCAGCATGCGCACCGCGCCGAGTTTTTCCAGGGCGAGGGTGCGCAGGTCCAGCGGGTCCTGGCGCACGAAGCGTTCCACCGCGAAACTCTGAGGCGTTTGCAAGAGCAGCAGATCCCTGCGCAAAGCCGTTTTCACGGCTTTCGGCTCCAGGCGTTCCTGGATGCGCACGAGATCCTGATCCGTCGCCAGCGAGGGCAGGCGCATGAAAAACGTATCCAGGACCTGGGGGCCGGCGTTGCGCGGAGGACCGGCCATGGCGTGGACCACCAGCGGCGGCCCCAGCGCCTCCAGGGCGGCGGCCACGGTCGCGGCCGTATCGGTGAGCGCGTCCGCACCGATTTGCCCGCTATCCTCCAGCGAAACGGCCAGGCGCTGCGCAAAGGGCGCGCTTTGCAGCAAGGCGAAGTCGGCAGCCACCTGTCCGCCGTGCGGGAGCATGGCCGCGGCGTTCTCCCCAATCCGCAAACGCCAGGTCCACAGCCCGCACACAAGCAGCAACAGTAAACACGAGAGGAAAAAAGTGGGGCGCTTGTGCGCCAATAAATCGTGCAACGATGCGAGCATACGACGCCTTTCCGGTACCAAGCCCCGTTAATGACGGTTTTACTTCAGAAATTCCTTAGGTTCCGCCCTGTTTCCCGCTTAGAGCATATGCACCTGGAAAAGGGCCGGACGCTCTTCTGCATGCACCTGAAACAATGGGATATTGCTTCAAGGATGAGCCTTGTCCAAAGGCGAAAATGCGCTAGCGGCTTCAAGGCGGCAATCACGCCATTTGCGGGAATCGGTATTACACACGTAATAAGGGCGGGACACTAGCACGACACTCGTGCATAGCGCCAGAGGAAGAACCGGGAAAAATCGATGCGGGGTCGCAAAAAAACCGCCGGAAGCGGCGCTCCCGGCGGTTCTCGCGTCGCTAGTCGTCCGCGGGTTAATGCCCGCCGGAACCCAGGAGGCCGGATGCGGCCACAGCCAGGACAATGATTTCAGCAATGGCGAAAAACATGTACTTATAATCCTTGCGCCGATAATATCCCGGAATCAAGGTAAAATAACACACTATAGTCAACAGGGCCAGCAAGGCGATGGGAATGAAATTGATAAAATCGCCGCGGTGCAGCAACGCCGCCCAACCCCACCCGTGGGGGGAGTTGGTGTGGTGCATGTAGTCCACCACGCTCATTTTCCAGGACGCCGTGACCATTTCCATGGGTACGTGCGGCGCCAAAATTCCCGTAGCATACAAGCCGTATGTGACAAACATCATAAATATGCCCAGCCAGGCGCCAAAAAAGAGCAGATTCGCGTAGCGAACCTGTTCCGGCGTGGCCGCGGATGTAACTTTGCGCTGTTCAGTCATGAGACACCTCGTTTTGCTTGCTCTTATCCCGGCCGCGTCAGCCGATGATGTTCCAGCCCAGGGCCTTGTCCACGGCCTTGAAGCCCGCGAAGAACAGAACGCCGATAACCATGTAGCGGATCACCTTGGGTTTGGCCACCGCCAGCAGGCGTACGCCGACAAAGGAACCGAACATCAGGCCGATGATCGAGGGAATGGCCATCAGCGGGATGACGCAGCCCTGGTTCAGATAGACCCAGGCCGCCGAGGTGTCGGTGATGGAAAGCAGGAACTTGCTGGTGGCCACGGAAACCTTCAGGGGCACGCCCATGAGCAGGTTCAACACCGGCACGTTGGCCCAGCCGGCGCCCAAACCGAACATGCCCGCCATCAGGCCGATGATTATGAAGAGCAGCAGGCCGCCCAGGGTGCGGTGCGTTTTCCAGGGGATGTCGTCGCCGGTGGAGGAATCGTGATATATGCCTTGCAGTCCGAGCGCCAGGCCAATGGCGTCCTGCTTTTTCACCACGGGACGTTCGGTGTTTTTGGAGAGCAAAAGCAGCACCGCGATGCCGACGATGGTGAAGCCCAGGGCGCCCTGAACAATGGCCGGATTCAATTTGGAAAGATACAGTCCCAGCATTGCGCCCACAATGGAGCACGACGACGCTATGAGCGCCACAGGCAACGCCAGCCGCAGGCTGGCCATGTTACGTTTCAACAGCCCCGGCCCCGCGGCGAGCGCTCCTGCCAGGGCGACCATGAGCCCGGCGCCGCGCACGAAGTCGATATGAAACGGAAAAAAGCCGCTGACAAGCGGAACGTACAGCACACCGCCGCCAACGCCGGCCAAAACAGCCACTATTCCCAGGATAAAGCAGAAGACCAACAACACCAGGGGCCAGAACCACCAGGGTTTGTCACTGGGAACCGGAGTGGCGCCCGCAGCCTCAGCCGCGGCCCACACAGGCGAGGTGAAAAAGACCACCCCCAGCGTCAGCCACAGGCCGAACAATCGACGCACTACTACATTATGCAACATAAGTACCCCTCACAATAGATAAATAGGACTTTGCGATACGGGAGGCACGGCACTCCTCCCATTCCAAAAGCGCGCACTGCACCCTCACAATGCTCTGCGCGAGTCGTAAAAAATGGCTAAGTGAATGTGAAAAAGATGTCAACCAAAAGAAGATGGACAAAAATATACTAAATTAGAAGTGTTGCCGCACCATAGCCGCATCGGCCCGCGGCCGGAAAACATAGGCGTCTGGAGCGCGGCAACACCTCTATGTCGGACGTATGCCGCATGTCACCAAAATTCAACGCCAACGCGCCATAAATCCCGCCGCGTCCCCGCCGTCGCGGATATGGCGTATCAGCGCGCTGCCGAAGACCACGGCGTCGACGAGGTCGCCGAAGGCCGCCAGCTGATCGGGGGATTTGATGCCGAAGCCGAGAGCGAGAGGTTGTGTAAAACTTTCACGAGCTTCCTGCAGTTTGCGCAGCACTTCCGCGGGGAGGGCGTCGCGCTCTCCGGTGGTGCCGAGCACGGAAACGACGTAGACAAAGCCGCTGGAGACCTGCGCATATTCCAGCATGCGTTCTTTGCTCGTGTTCAGACCGATAAGATTGACCAGGGCCAGCCCCTTGGCCTCCAGAGCCCGGCGCAAGGGCTGGGATTCCTCGAGGGGCACGTCCGGCGCGATCAACCCGGAAACCCCGGCCAGCTCCATATCTTCCGCCAGACGGGACAGCCCGTATTGGTAAAAGGGATTCATGTAGCCCATCAGGACCAGGGCGGCCCGGAATTGCCCCTTGCGCTCCTTGAGTCCTTGCAAAATCCAGGCGAGCGTCACGCCGCGCTCCACGCATTCCAGGGAGGCCTGCTCGACCACGGGCCCGTCGGCCACGGGGTCGGAGAAAGGAACGCCTATTTCGATGATGTCCGCGCCGCAAGCGTCAAGGCTCGCCAATTCGTCCCAAAAGCGTTTCTCATCCGGGTAACCGCCGGGGAGGAACGGGATAAGGGCCTTGCGGCCCGCCGCATTGGCTTCACGAATGCACCGGGTCAGTTTCTCGCCGCTCATTGCGCGTCTCCTTTCGGCATAATCGCCTCCATGCCGTATTCTTCCACAATGTCCATGTCTTTATCGCCGCGGCCGGACAAATTCACCACGACGACGCTGCCCGCCTCGATGCGCTCCCTGTTGTCCAGGACCCAGGCCAGGGCGTGGCTGCTTTCAAGGGCCGGGATGATGCCTTCGTTGCGGCACAGGGTGCCGAAGGCGCGCAGGGCCTGGGCGTCGTTGACGGTATCGTAGACGGCCCTGCCGCTCTGCGCCAGAAAGGCGTGTTCCGGCCCCACGCCGGGGTAATCCAGCCCGGCGGCCACCGAATGGGAAGGAAGGATCTGTCCGTCTTCGGTCTGCAGGAGCAAGGTTCTCGCGCCGTGCAGCATGCCGGGGCTGCCCTTGGCGATGGGCGCGGAGTTGTAGCAGCCCGGTTCGCCGCTGCCCGCGGCCTCCACGCCGATGAGCCGCACCTCCTTATCCTCCACAAAGGGATGGAAAATGCCGATGGCGTTGGAACCGCCCCCCACGCAAGCCACTACGTAGTCCGGCAGCCGTCCGATCTGTCCCAGGCTTTGCTTTCTGGTTTCGCGGCCCACAACGGCCTGCAAGTCGCGCACGAGTTCGGGAAACGGATGGGCGCCGGCCACGGAGCCCAGGCAGTAATGGGTGGTGCGCTGCTCGGCTATCCAATAGCGCAGGGCCGCGTTGATGGCGTCCTTAAGGGTTTTGGTGCCGCTTTGCACCGGCACCACGCGCGCGCCGAGCAATTCCATGCGCCGCACGTTGTGGGACTGGCGCGCGACATCCACCGCGCCCATAAAGACAACGCACTCCAGGCCGAGCATGGCCGCCGCCGTGGCCGAGGCCACGCCGTGCTGTCCCGCGCCCGTTTCGGCCATGAGCACCTTTTTCCCCATATACCGGGTCAAAAGCCCCTGACCGATGGTGTTGTTGATTTTATGCGCGCCGGTATGGTTCAGGTCCTCGCGCTTGAGATAGAGTTCGAAGCCCAGCTTTTTCGACAAGTTGGGGCATCTATACAGCGGACTCGGGCGGCCCACGAAATCCCTGAGCACCAGCCCCAGTTCTTCCTGAAAAGCCGGGCTGGGCAGGATTTCCCGCATGGCCCTTTCAAGTTCCATAAGCGGCGGCATCAGCAGCTCGGGCACAAACATGCCGCCGTATTCACCAAAATAACCTCGTTGCATCGATGTTCTCCTGTAAGAAAAGCCCTGGCGGGCCATTGCTTTTGTTCCGTTGTTGCGCGGTGTTAGAGCAATGTAACGTTAAATGACATATTCTGGGGCTCCGCCCCAAACCCCGCCAGGGGGGTACGCCCCCCTGGACCCGCGAATATCATGTATGGAAATGTAACTCTGTCAAAAAAACTCTACAAAATAAAAAGGTTTGGAGATTCTTAAGAACCTTTTTCAAAAGGTTCTTAAGCCGCCGGAGGCATTCCTGCGATCAGCCGGAGGCATTCCCGCGATCAGCGCACGCCGGCGAGACGCCGCAGCGCATCCTTTATCTTTTCATGATCCTTGACGCCCGGCGCGCTCTCCACTCCGGAGTTGAGATCAACGCCGCAGGGATCGCAGGCGCGCACCATATCCATAATATTGTCCGGTCCCAGCCCTCCGGCCAAAAACCAGGGCCTGGGGCTGCGCAGTCCCGCGAGAAGGGAAACGTCCAGGGTCTTGCCGTGGCCGCCGGACGCGGTGCCCGCGTCCAACAGAAAAAACCGGCAGCACGCGGCATATCCCTCCAAATCCCTTTCCAAAGCTCCCGCGTCAGGATAGCGCTCGGGCCAAAAAACCCGCATCACGCGCTGCCTGCCCACGGCGTTGCAAAAGGCCCGGTCCTGGTCGCCGTGCAGCTGGGCCAGATGCAGCCCGGCCAGTTCCATGACGCGCAGCACCTCGTCCGCGCTCTGCCGCACAAAAACCCCCACACGCATGGCCTTGCCCGTGTCTATGTCCGCCGCGCGTTCGGGCGTCACGCACCGGGGGCTGGACGGATGGAAGATGAACCCGGCCAAGGGGCTTTCCACCATGGAGCAGAAAAACGCATCCTCCGGGCGCGTCAGACCGCAAATCTTGATCATGAGGGGGTGCGTGCAGCTCGGGTTCATACGTCCTCTCCCGTGCGTAAAGCGTGCAGTGCGCGCCCCGGATGGGGCGCGCTCATCAGAGACGTGCCCACCAGTACGGCGTCGAAACCCAATTCCCCCATGGCGGCAAGCTCCTGATGCCGGAAAATGCCGCTGGCGCTGATCCAGATCTCGTTGGACTTTTTGGAAGCGATCAACCGGCCGGAAGTGGCGAGATCGGTCTGCAGGGTGTCCAGATCGCGGTTGTTGATCTGGATGATGCGCGCGCCCGCGCTCTGGGCGCGTTCCACATCCGCCGCGTCGAAGGCCTCCACCACGGCGTCCAGGCCGAACGCCGCGCACAGGCCCAGCATCTCCTCCAGCGCCGCGGCCTCGAGCATGCGCACGATGAGCAGGAGCGCCGAGGCGGGCGTGGCCGCGGTCTGGCGCACCTGCAAGGGATGCAGGATGAAATCCTTGCGCAACAGGGGCAGCCCCGCCCCTTGCATGCGGTCCAGATAGGCCAGCTCGCCCTGAAAATGATCCCGTTCCGTGAGCACGGAGATGGCGGCCGCGCCGTTGGCCGCATAGGCGGCGGCCACGTCCTCCGGACCGTAAACCTCGTTGATCACGCCCCTGGATGGCGAGGCGCGTTTGTATTCCGCGATAACGGCGACCCCCCGGGCGCGGAGCGCGCCGGCGAAGGAGGGACGCGCTCCTTCATGGGGCGACGGCATGCGGCCCGTGGCGTGCAGCATCTGCAAGGCCTCGATCTCGGGCTGCTTGGCCACTCTGAACCGCTCCAACATGCTGACGGCCCCCATTTACGCCCCCTTCGGCGGCACGGCCCGCAAGCCCGCGCCCTGTTCCAATGCCGCGCGCGCGCGTTCCACGGATTCGCGCATCGACACCCCGTCCTCCAACAGATGCACCGCGACGGCCACATTGAGGGCCAGCATGTCGCGCATGGCCTGCGGACCTTTGCCGGCGAGCAGCTCGCGCAACACGTCCAGGGCCTGGTCCTTGTCCCGCACGGCGACATCATCCGGATTACTGCGCGCAAATCCCAGCTCCTGCGGATCCAGCTCGGATGCCGCGACGGCATCCGCGCTCACCCAGACCACCTGGTTCGGGCCAAAGGGCGTCAGCTCGTCAAAGCCCCCGGCGCCATGCACCACGGCCGCCTTTTCTATGCCCCCCATCTGCAACACCTCGGCCATGGTGCGCATGATCTCGGGACGCGCCACACCAAGCAATTGATGCGTGGGGCGCGCGGGGTTCAGCAACGGGCCCAGCAGATTGAAAAGCGTGCGGATGCCCAAATCCTTGCGCACGGGCATGATGTGTTTGAACGCGGGATGGAAATAGGGGGCGAACAGGAAGACGAAATTCCGCTGCTCCAGCTCGCGGCGTATTTCCTCAGGCTCCGTAAGCATGGGCAGCCCGAGTCCCTCTACGGCGTCCGCGCTGCCGGACGTGCTGGAGACCGCGCGGTTCCCGTGCTTCGTCACCTGATACCCCATGCCCGCCAACACCAGGGCCGTGGCCGTGGAACAATTGAAACTGTGGCGGTTGTCCCCCCCGGTGCCCACGGGGTCGATGCGTTTGCGCGTGAGCCCCTGGACCAGGCGCGCCCTGGCCAACGCCGCGCGTACGGCCGCGGCCATTTCCGCCGCTGTCTCGCCCTTGGCGCGCAGCCCCATGAGAAAGGCTCCGGCCTGTCCCGGCGTCAACTCGCCGTCCATGAGCAGCTCGAACCCCTGTTCCGCGCTCGCAGCGTCCAGGTCCAGCCCCTGGGCCAGGGTTTCCAGAATGTTTTTGACAATACGCTCCATAATCTTGGCCTCCTCTCCGATTCCGTCTTCAGATCAGGCTGTTGGGGAAATTCTCCAGAACCTCGAGCCCCAGTGGCGTGAGCACGGATTCCGGGTGAAACTGCAATCCCGCCCACGGCCTGTCCGTGTATTGCAGGCCCATGACCTCGTCCTGATCCGTGCGCGCGGTGACGCGCAGCGTGCCGGGCTGTTCTTCGGCGCGCACCAGCAGGGAATGGTAGCGCCCCACTTCAAAGGGATTCGGCAATCCCTTGAACATGCCCTGCCCGTCGTGGGTGATCATGGACGTTTTGCCGTGCATGATGCGCGGCCCCACGTCCACGGTGGCGCCTGCATGATAGCCCAGGATCTGGTGTCCGAGGCATACGCCCAGCACCGGGACATCCTTGGGCAGCAGTTCCAGGAACTTGCCGCACAGGCCCGCGTTGCGCGGGTGGCTCGGGCCCGGGGAAATGCAGACCATCTTCAGTTTCGGGCTTTGGGCCAGGTCCAGAAGCTCCGGCCTGTCGTTGCGCAGCACGTCGGGCACCTGGCCGAGCTTGTAAAAGGCCTGCACCAGGTTGAAGGTGAAGGAATCAAAGTTATCAATCAGCAAAAACATCGCCGCCTCCTTTGGCCGCAAGAATTTCGCCAAGCACACGCGCCTTGTTGCAACATTCTTCCCATTCCTTTTCCGGCACGGAGTCATAGACAATGCCCGCCCCGGCCTGCCAATGCACCATGCCGTCGCGCACCCACAGGGAGCGGATGGTGATGCCGGTGTCCATATCCACGCGCCCCGCGTCCAGGCCGATCCAACCGATGGCGCCGGCGTAGGGTCCGCGGGAAAGGCCTTCGAGTTCCGCGATGAGCTCCATGGCGCGGACCTTGGGCGCTCCGCTCACCGTGCCCGCGGGAAACGCCGAGGCCAGCACGTCCAGGGCGTCCAACCCTTCGGCAAGCTGCGCCTTGACATAACTGGTTATGTGCATGACGTGGGAAAAGCGCTCCACCTCCATGAATTTCTCCACCTCCACGGAGCCGGGCACGGCGATGCGTCCCAAATCGTTGCGCCCCAAATCAACGAGCATCACATGCTCGGCGCGCTCTTTGGGATCCTCGAGCAGTTCCTTGGCCAAGCGGTCGTCCTCAACGCCGCCCTTGCCCCTGGGGCGCGTGCCGGCAATGGGACAGGTGGTCAACTCGCTGTCCGTACAGCGAACCAGAAGTTCCGGCGAAGAGCCCATGAGCGTCATCTTGGGCAACCGCAGGAAAAACATGTAGGGCGAGGGATTCACCTGACGCAGACGGCGGTACAAGACAAACGGTTCGCCGGAGAACGGCGCCTGAAAGCGGGTGGAGAGCACCACCTGGATGGCCTCGCCCTGGCGGATGAGATCCTTGGCGCGTTCAACGCCTTTTTTGTAGGCCACCTCTTCGGGCATGTTCATCACGGAACCGCACACCGGCGGGTCCACCGGCCTGCTCAGGGCGGAAAAATCCATCTCAGCCTTGGCGCCCTGCACCAGGGAGAGCAGGCACAGCCTGTGGAAGAGATGGTCAAAAAGCGCCACCTGGCCGGGCAGGACCAGGCACGATTCGCTCTGGTCCGCGGGCAGCAGCGGCGCCAGCTTGGGTTCAAAGGAACCAGCCAGACCATAGCCGAAATACCCGTACAATCCCCGCGTGATGGGCGGCAAATCCTCAAACCCCTCCGGGGGTTCGATCTGCAGATGCCGCGTCACCGCGCGCAGGCCTTCCACGTACTCCATGCCCGAAAAGCTTTTCAGGGGATCCAGGCGCTCGTCGCGGGAAGCCACCTCCAGCTTGCCGTTTTTGCAGGAGAGCCGGAGCCTGTAATTCCAGGCAATGATGCTGTAACGTCCCAAGCGGCCGTCAACCTCCGCGCTTTCCAACAATATGCCCTGCCTGCTCCCCACCAATCCCAGATAGAGGCTTATGGGCGTCTGGATATCCGCAGGGGACCATTTGCCGCTTTGCTGCAAAACAATAGTCTTCATGTTCAAGGCTCTCCTTGCTTCGCCGTCATGGCGCGATAAGGGTCATTTTCCGTGCTTTTCATCGTCAGCTTCCTCGGACCACCACCACTGGGCGCGGTGCACGAGCAAATCCACGTCGCCCCCGGCGGCGATATGCAGAAAATTGCGGAAATGCCGTACCGCGTCCTGTCCGAAAGGGTTGGTCTCAAACAGCGTGGTAAACAGTTCGGCGTCGGTGGTGAGCATCTTTTCCGCGGAATCCAGCCGCCGGTGAAACGAAGGAGTCAGATAGCGGCTTATGCCTTCCTGCCGGGCCAGGGCCGCCAAATAAGAAACCGTGGTCACGAAATTCAATCCCTGAATCATGGCCACGGCCCTGTCGTGCTCTTCCGGCGAGGAAAGAAAGGGCGCGAAACCCAAACGCCGCATGAACTCTTGCACCTCGTCGCAGGCCTCGCGGTCCTCGGCGTTTGCGGCGCGCCCCGGCATCACGGCGACCCTGGCCTCTTCAGGAGGTTCGGGACCGAACAGGGGGTGCGTGCCCACCACGGGCCCGGCGTAGGCCGCCAGCATCCCGGCCATGGGCACGATCTTCACCGAGGCGAGATCCGCCAGAATCTGCGGGGGGCGCATAAGCTCTGCGCAACGCGCGGCGACTTCCTCCACGGCGGGCACGGGCACGGCCAGCAGCACCAGATCGACTTGAGGCACGGCTCCACGCAAGGCCGCACCGGTCAGGGGACGATCCAGGTCCAGCACCGTGAGTCCGGCCTCGCGGCAGCGCGCCGCGAACAACGCGCCCATCTGCCCCTTGCCTCCCACCACCAGCACGCTCTCGATGCTCATGGCCGGCCACTCCCGACGTACATGCTACGCTGTCGCATCACTTTATCTCTTCCACGCGATTTTCTTCATAGGAGACCCGGCGCACCGTGCCTTCCACAAAGACCTTGGCCTCGCCCTGGGCGGAATCGAAAATGGTCCACACGTCCTTACCCATGACGTTTTTGTCCATGTAGAGCTTGTAACGCCCCACTTCCACCGGATCGGGAGCGCTTTCGCGCCGCGCCCCCATGCTCAACAGCAGCAACACGCCCAGCAGCATGCCGATGGCCAACGTTTTCCAATCCATGGCGGTTCTCCTTGCGTCGTTTTATGCATCAATGCTTAAGATGGGTTATTATGGGGCTCCGCCCCACCCCCCGTCAGGGGGGAACGCCCCCCTGGACCCGCGGTTATCGTAGTTGACATTGTAACTATATACCAACACATGCCATCGCGGTTTCAAGCTCCGGGTTCCGTAACGGCCGCCCAAACCTTCCAAAAATCGGGAAACGACTTGGCCACGCACTCCGGGTTGTCCACCCGTACGGGCGCCCCTTGCGGCACCCCGAGCAGCGCAGCGCTCATGGCCATGCGGTGATCGCCGTAGGTGCGGTAGGTCTGCGCCAGGTCGGGACGCCCCCGCAGCGGAAGGATGCGCATGCCGTCCGGCATGACCTCCACCCGGGCGCCCGCGCGGCGCAGTTCCCCGGCCGTGCCGTTCAACCTGTCGCACTCCTTGATCTGCAGATGCGCCACGTTGGAGATAACGGTTTCGCCACTTGCGAACGCTGCGGTCATGGCCACGGTGGGCACGAGGTCCGGACAATCGCCCATGTCCACGTGCACGCCGCGTAGCGGAGCCGGCGAAACCGTGACCGCGTTTTGCTCCCATTCGACGCGGGCGCCCATTTTCTCCAGGATATCGGCAATCACCCGGTCGCCCTGCTGCGAATCCCGCGAAACGTTGCGCACGCGCACCGCGCGCGGCCCCAACGCGCCCGCCGCCAGCAGATAGGAGGCGTTGCTCCAGTCGCCCTCAACCTGCGCCTCGCGCCCCATGTACATGCCGTAGGGCACGTTGAAACGCATGCGTCCCGGCAGCACGCGGCGCAGGGCGCGCCAGTCCGTTTCCCTCCAAGCATCCTCTTCCCGCACTTCCACCCGCACCTGGGGGCCGAACAGGGCCATGGTCTGCAAGGTGAGCCCCACGTAGGGCCAGCTCACCCCTTTCTCCCCGCGCACGGACACGGTGAGTGGCCTTCTGGCCAGAGGCGCGGCCAGGAGCAGTCCCGAGACATACTGGCTGCTCTCCTCCATGCTGATGGCGACCTCGCCGCCGTTCATGCCCGAGGAACGGATCAGCAGCGGCGGGCAGCCCTCGTTTTCCAGGTAGCGCACTTCCACGCCCAGACTGCGCACGGCCTCCACCAATTCGCCGATGGGGCGTTCATGCATGCGCCCTCTGCCGAACACCTTGAAATCGCCGTTGCCCGTGGCCAGCACCGCGGTAAGCAGGCGGCAGGTGGTGCCGGATTCGCCCACGTCCATGAGCGCGGGGCCCGTGGTTTCCAGCATGCCGCCGGCCAATGTGCCGCAGACTCCCTGGATTTTGTACTCTCCATGGCCCAATTTCTCGATGCGCGCGCCTCCGGCCTGCATGCACGCGCGGGTCCGGTCCAGGTCGTCGCTCTCCAGCACCCCGTGCAGCACGGATTCCCCAACGGCCAGCGACGCGCAGATCACGGCGCGGTGGGATAATGATTTCGAGGCCGGAGCCTGCACCTCTATCGCTTGCGTCATTTTACTTCTCCTTGCCGGCATGTGCGCCGCTCATACGGCGGCGTGGCCGGGCGATACCGCGTCGATCTGCGGCCCGGCGGGATAACTGCCCAGGACCCGCAACGTGTGGCACGCATGGGCCAGTTCCCGGAGCACCTGGCTGTAGCGCTCCTGTTCCAAATCGCACTCCACATCCACGAAAAACACATATTTCCACTTTTCGCTACGCATGGGGCGCGATTCCAGCTTCTTCATGTTGATGCCCTCGCGCGCCAGCAGCTCCAGCACCGCGACCAGGCTGCCGGGTTTGTCCGGCAGGGTGAAGAGCATGCTCGTCTTGTCCTTTGCGCCCTGGGTGGAAGCCTTGGCGCCGATGATCACGAAACGGGTCCAGTTGTCGGGCAGATCCTCTATGCCCTGGGCCAGAACGCGCAGCCCCAGCATTGAACCGAGGGCCATGTGCCCGATGGCCGCCGCGCCCTGTTCCCGAGTTTCGGCCACGCGGCGCGCCGCGGCCGCCGTGCTTTCCGTGGGAATGATGCGCGCGTCCGGCAGGTGGCTGCGCAACCAGAGGTTGCACTGGGCCAGGGGCTGGGGGTGCGAATACACCACGCGCACCTCGGAAAGGCTGGCGACGTTGGAAAGCAGACAGTGGTTGATGCGAAAAAAAATCTCCGACTGGATGAACACGTCGGAACGCAAAAAATGGTCGAGTCCTTCCCCCACGGTGCCCTGCAGGGAATTTTCCAGGGGAATGATCCCCAGATCCGCTTCCTTGGCGTGCACGGCGTGAAACACGGCGTGCAGATCGGGCATGGGCGCGTATTCCACGCTGCGTCCCAGAAACTCCAGTCCCGCGAAGTAGGAGAACGTGCCTTCCGGCCCCAGATAGGCCACGCGCTGCGGCCGCTGCAGGCTTCTGGACGATGAAAATATCTCGCGGTAAATGGCGCGAAGATGCTCTTCGGGCAAGGGACCGCCATTGCGGGCGAACAATGATTCAAGCACTTCCCTCTCTCGAAAGGGCTTGAAGACGATGTCCTTGTTTCCCGCCTTGATGCGCCCCACTTCGAGACTCAGCGCGGCCCTGCGGTTGAGCAGCTCCAATATGGAAGTATCCAATGCGTCAATCTCCTCGCGCACCTGCGCAAGCCGCTCCCGGGGCCACGGACCCACGTCGCTTTGTTTGTTGGATTCGCTGTTTTCCATGTTACCCTTCTTTGATCTCCTCGGTGATGCGCATGCCGAAATGGCGCCCCGCCACATCCGTGCGGCACAAGACCTTGTCTCCCACTTGCAGGGAAACCACGCTCACCGGGGAGCCGTCCGGACGCACCAGGCGGATGGTTTCCGCGTTTTGCAAAAAAATGGCGCCCGCAGCGCCATTGTCGGCCTCGCATGCGGCTTTGATAAGCAGCATGGGGCGGATTTCCACTTTGGTCCTGCCCACCGTGGCCAAGGTGGTCGCACCCTGGGCGTCCACAATCAGGACCTGCCGCCCGGCGGCCAGCTCCTCCAGGTAGCAGGTTTTGTCGCCCGGAAGCTGGGCATAGGCGTGCACGGCCCCGGCGTTGATCCTGAAGGGGCGCGCGGCCACGTAGGGGTTGGACTCGGTTTCCGCGTGCACCAGAAAGGTGAAGGCGCTGGAATTGCCCACCAGCATGCCTTGGCCGGTACGCAGCATGGAAAGGGTGTCGACGCAGACCCGGTGCCCCAATCCCGCGTGTTCGATGGCGGTGATGGTGGCCGGGACCAAGCCCACGCGCCCCTGGCTGAGTTTCAACTCGCGGACCATCTCCTTAAGCTGGGGAGCGGCTTCGGGCAGTGCAACCACGAAATCCACGCCGCGCTCCAGGATGCCCGCCGCGAGCACGGCGCGGTCCAGGGACGCGGCCTCGACCCCGAGCCCCGTGTTTTGCGCAAGAATGTTTTCCACCGGAATAATCTCCCATCCTTCCTGGAGAATCACGCGGCTTCCGCTCTGCAGGGCCTCCACGGCGCGTTCCTCGTCTTCCTTGGCCTGCAGCTGGATCCGGACGAAATCCTCCGGCGCGGCCACCCGCGCCCTGCCCAGGGCGAGTATGTCCTCGTGCCGCTCTTTTTCCGCGATAATGCCGTCCACTCCGGACTCCAGGGCCAGGGTCAGCAGTTTCTTGTCGAACGGAACAGCTTTAAACCACAATTCTTTCATGACCACTCCCTAATCCTTAAGCGTTTCCAAGGCCTGATCCACGCCCATTTCGTCGTGCACGATGCCGTGTACGGCGGCGAGCAGCCTGGAAGGCGTGCGATGCTGAAAAATGTTGCGCCCCACGGACAGTCCATGGGCCCCGGCCTGGACGGCGTCTCTGACCATGGCCAGCAAGGCCTCGTCGGAATCGAGCTTCGGCCCGCCGGCGATGACCACGGGAATACACACGCCCGCGACCACCTTGGCGAAGGTTTCGATATCGCCGGTGTAATTGACCTTGACCACGTCGGCGCCGAGTTCCTCGCCCACACGGGCGCAATGGGCCACCACATCGGGATCGTATTCGTTTTTGATCTTTGGTCCGCGCGCGTAGACCATGGCGATCATGGGCATGCCCCAATCCGCGGCCTTTTCCGCGCATTCGCCGACTTCCTTGAGCATTTCGCGCTCGGCCTCGTCGCCGAGGTTGATATGCACGGAGATGCCGTCCGCGCCCTGCTTCAGGGATTCCTCAACACTGCCCACCAGGGTCTTGGCATTGGGATAGGGCGACATGGCCGTACTTCCGGAAAGATGCAGAATGAGCCCTATGTCGCGGCCGCGGGTGCGGTGGCCGCAACGCACCAGCCCTTTGTGCATGAGCACGGCGTTGGCGCCGCCCTCGGCGATCTGGTTCACGGTCTCCTTGAGATCCACCAGGCCGTGGATGGGGCCGACCGTAAAACCGTGATCCAGAGGCACGATGATGGTGCGGTTCGTGTTCCTGTCGAAAATCCGCTCACGTCTGATAGCTTTCCCAACTCTCATGTCGCGATCTCCTTTTGCTTGCGGCGTGGCCTACGCGGCGTCGCCAAGATGTTCCAAAGCCTGTTCCACGTCCCAATCCTCATGCACGATGCCGTGCAGGGCTTCGCACAGCATGGAGGGGTTCTTGTGCTGAAACACGTTGCGCCCCACGGAGAGTCCGGCCCCTCCGGCCTGAATGGAGTCGTGCACCATGCGCAGGATGTCTTCGGTGTTTTCCATTTTCTCTCCCCCCGCGATGACAACGGGCACGCAGCAGGCGTCCACCACGTCGGAGAAGGACTCCACGTCTCCGGTGTAATTGACTTTAATGACATCCGCACCGAGTTCCTGTCCCACGCGGGCACAATGTTTGACAATTTCGGGATCATACTCGTTTTCGATCTTGGGCCCGCGCGCGTACATCATGGCCAGCACGGGAATGCCCCAGTATGAGGCCTGGGTGGCGATGTTGCCCAAATCCTGCAGCATGCGGCTTTCCGTTTCGTCGCCCAGGTTCACATGGAGGGAAACCGCGTCCGCGCCCATGCGGATGGCGTCTTCCACTCCGGCGACCAAAATTTTCGCGTTGGGGAAAGGTGACAATTTTGTACTTGCGGAAAGGTGGAGGATGAGCCCGATGTCGCGGCCATAGCCCCTGTGCGTGCAGCGGGGCAGTCCCTTATGCATGAGCACGGCGTTGGCGCCGCCGTCGGCCACGCGGTTCACCGTGCCCTTGAAATCGACAAGTCCATAGATGGGGCCGACAGTGACGCCGTGGTCCATGGGAACGATGATGGTTCTTCTGGTGTTGCGATTGAAGATGCGTTCGAGTCTGATTTCTTTTCCAAGCAGCATGGCACCCTCCTGGGTAGTTGCCCCCCAAGTACGGCGGAAGCGCCGTTGAGGCCGGGTCTCCGGCGGCTTTGGTCAAGAAAAAAGGGCCGCCGGCTTGTGCCCGCGGCCCTTTTGGAGGTTTAGTTTCTCGTGTTCGCTTACACGTATGCACCACTCCCTGGACCACGGACGTGACTAAACCAATACCAAAAATAAAAAAACACGGTGTTGGTAAAAGAGACCTGGTTCAGGCAATGGATGGAGTTATGCATAGCGAGTGGATACGTGTCGGCAGTTCTGTTTGTCAAGTTTTTTTTGGACGCGGGCGGAAAAAAAGATTCCGCCGCCGCGGCATGCTATTTTTACTCTTTTTTACAAAATAGAAATTTTCACTTCATAATAATTTTCATTATTGTTAATTTTTATCTTTTTTAACGCATCAAAAAACCTCATCGCCAAGAAAATATAGTAATATTAAAGTGTTGTGCAAATGGCCCCCTTTTTGCTTTGCCCCGAGTGCGGATAAAACAACGATCAGGACAACACTTAAAGGAGGATCCATATGGTTTCCAAGTCTTTTTCCCGCAAAAGCGCCCTCACGGCGCTCGCCGGCGCGGCGCTGCTGGGCTCGCTCCTGACGCCCACGGCGGCACTGGCCGAAGATGTTGAAGTGCTGACCCAAAGCAACGGCAATATCCTCTGGACGCTCATCGCCGCCATCTTGGTCATGTTCATGCAGCCGGGCTTCGCCTGCGTGGAATGCGGCTTCACCCGCGCCAAAAACGCCGGCAACATCCTGATGAAAAACTTCATCGATTTCGCCGCTGGCTCGCTCATCTTTTTCCTCGTGGGTTTTGGGCTCATGTTCGGCACGGACATCGGCGGCTTTATCGGCGCTTCGGGGTTCGCCCTGAACGGCGTCACCGGGCTGGACCCCGACGGTCAGTGGACTCTGACCTTCTGGTTCTTCCAGAGCGTGTTCGCGGCCACCGCGGCCACCATCGTTTCCGGCGCCATCGCCGAACGCACCAAATTCTCGGCCTACCTCATCATCACCGTGCTGATCACCGCTCTCATCTACCCCATTTCCGGGCATTGGAGCTGGGGCAGCCTGTGGCTGGGCGACGCCGGCGCAGGCTGGCTGGAAGGTTTCGGCTTCACCGACTTCGCGGGCTCCACGGTGGTCCATTCCGTCGGCGCGTGGTGCGGCCTGGCCGGAGCCCTGGTCCTGGGACCGCGCATGGGTAAATACGGCGCGGACGGCGCCCCTCGAGCCATTCCGGGCCACAACATCCCCCTGGCGGGACTCGGCGTGTTCATCCTCTGGTTCGGCTGGTTCGGCTTCAACCCCGGCTCCACCACCACCGCCGACGGCACCATAGGCTTCATCGCGGTGAACACCACCCTGGCCGCGGCCGCCGGGCTGCTGGGCGCCATGATCACCGCCTGGACCCGTTACGGCAAGCCCGACGTCTCCATGTCCATGAACGGCGCGCTCGCCGGGTTGGTGGCCATCACCGCCGGCTGCTACAACGTCTCCCCGGCCGCTTCCATGGTCATCGGCCTGACCGCCGGCGTCATCGTGGTGCTCTCCGTGGAATTCATCGACAAGGTGCTCAAGATCGACGATCCCGTGGGCGCGGTTTCCGTACACGGCACCTGCGGCGCATGGGGCACCATTTGCGTGGGGCTCTTCGCGACTCCCGAGTTCGGCGGCGGCGTCACCGGCCTTTTCTACGGCGGCGGCGTACAGCAGCTCCTCGTGCAGCTCCTGGGCGTGGCTGTGGTCTTCGTCTGGGCCTTCGGCTGCGGCTACGTGGTCTTCAAGCTCGCCGACCTGATCCTGGGCGTGCGCGTGAGCGAGGAAGAGGAACTCAAGGGCCTGGACATCTCCGAACACGGCAACGAGGCCTACAGCGGCTTCCAGCTCTTTTCCGTAGAGTAAACCGTTCACACCAGCAGGAGGAAATATGAAACTCGTCATAGCATATACACGGCCGGAGCGCCTCACAGCCATCAAGCAGGCGCTTTACGCGAAGCAGTTCTACAGCATGTCCGTCACCAACATCCTCGGCTCGGGCAGGCAAAAGGGCTTCACCGAAACCTACCGCGGCGTGGTCATTGAAATGAATCTGCTCAAGAAAGTCCGCATCGAAGTGGGTGTGGCGGACGACAAGTTGGGCGACTGCCTGGAAATCATCCAGGGCGCGGCCAGAACGGGAAAGGAGGGCGACGGCGTGGTCTTTGTCCTCGATATCGAAAAATCCATGCGCGTGCGCACCGGAGAAGCACTTTAGGGGGCTTACCCAAAGGGGGGGAATCCGGGGGAAAGCACCTTGCGCAGGTGCTCCCCCGGAAAATTTTCTCGAAACGCCAACCATCCTTTTTGCGAGATCCGAAAATGCGGGGGCACGCGAGGGGGCCGCTAGCTTGACAGGAACAAATTCAGGATCTTAATATGCCATAAACTATCTTCAACAATTAATCTCCATGCATACCGCCCCTCACATCGAAAATCTCCTGCAACAACGCTCCATCGTTACCCATTATCAGCCATTGGTCTCGATCAAACGGCGCGCGCTGCTTGGCTATGAAGCACTGAGCAGAGGATGCAACGGATCTGGTGAAGCCAAGATTGCCCCGGACGTGCTCTTCGCCTTGCCGCGCACCTGCGAAGAGCGCCTGGCCCTCGACCGCCTCTGCCGCGACAAGGCCTTCGCCGGGTTCAAGGAGCTGCACGACCACCACAGAGATCTCGTGCTCTCCATAAACCTGGACGTGGCCCTTTTGGATTCCCTTGCGGCGGGCTCCGAATATCTCGCCTTCCAGGCCCGGCAATGGGGCATCAATCCCAACAACATCGTCATCGAACTTATCGAATCCAAGGTCAAAAACACCGACGCGCTTCTGGACTTCATCCAGCGCTACCGCAACGAGGGGTTTCTCATCGCCCTGGACGACGTGGGCGCGGGCTATTCCAACATGGAGCGCATCGCCCTGATCAAACCGGACGTCATCAAAATCGACCGCTCCCTGATCAACTCCATTCACAAGGAGTTTTACAAGTTCGAGGTCACGAAATCCCTTGTCGGGCTGGGGCAGCGCATCGGCGCCATGGTCCTGGCGGAAGGCGTGGAGACCAGGGAAGAGGCCATCATGCTCTTGGAACTGGGGGTGGATGTTTTTCAGGGCTACTATTTCGCCAGACCCGCTCCCCCTTCCTCATCCCACCAGGGTGCGCTGCAACGGGTGCAGGGGGTGGCCCAGACGTTCAAGGAGCACATGCTGCGCTCCATCAGCGCGAAAAAAAGCCTGTACAGCTCTTACGACAGCCTGCTTTACAAGCTCGTGGGCATGCTCGTGCGCACCTGGGAGAATGAGTACGACACCTTATTGGCCTCGTTCATGGACGCCTACCCCGACCTGGAGTGTCTGTACGTGCTCAATGAATACGGCGTGCAAATCTCGGACACCGTGTGCAACCACATGACCATCGCGCCCAACAAGCGCTTCATTTACCAGCCCGCGCAGCGAGGCGCGGATCATTCCCTGAAGGACTATTTTCTGCCCATAGACGCCGGGCTGCCCAAATTCACCACCGAGCCGTACATCTCCATGGCCTCGGGCAACATCTGCACCACCATCGCCGCCTCTTTCGCCAATAATGACGGGTACAAACGCATTCTGTGCATGGACGTGAGCAGGGGCGTGGGGCGCTGAGGCCCTCCGGCCGCGCCGCCGGCCGCCGTTCCGGCCTCCTCTTTTCCCCCTGTGAAACAGCCTCCCGCGCCCCTTGGCAAGCCGCCAAGGAGGGGCTACAACTCCCCTCGACACACGAGGGACTAAGGACGCCTTTCCGCGCCCAGCGCATGGGGGCGTCTCGTAGCAACTTTCAAAGCCTGTTCAGGAGCTCTACCCATGCCCGATCATAAAACCCTTGCCAACGCCATTCGTTTCCTCAGCGCCGACGCGGTGCAAAAAGCCAACTCCGGCCACCCCGGCGCCCCCATGGGCATGGCGGACATGGCGGAAGTGTTGTGGAATGATTTTCTGAAACACAACCCTGCCAACCCGGCCTGGCCCGACCGCGACCGCGTGGTGCTTTCCAACGGCCACGCCTCCATGCTGCTCTACGCGGTGCTGCATCTCACGGGATACGACCTTTCCATAGAAGACATCAAAAATTTTCGCCAAATGGGTTCCAAGACCGCGGGCCATCCCGAATACGGTCACACGCCGGGCGTGGAGACCACCACCGGCCCGTTGGGGCAGGGCGTGGCCAACGCCGTGGGCATGGCCCTGGCCGAAAGCATGCTCGCCGCCCAGTTCAACAAGCCCGGCCATGAGATAGTGGATCATCACACCTACGTGCTTCTCGGCGACGGCTGCATGATGGAAGGAGTCTCCCACGAGGCGGCCTCCCTGGCCGGAGCCCTGGGCCTGGGCAAACTCATCGCGCTCTACGACGACAACGGCATTTCCATCGACGGCGACGTTTCAGGCTGGTTCAGCGACGACACCCCGGCGCGCTTCGAGGCCTACGGCTGGCATGTGCTGCGCAATGTGGACGGCCACGACGCCGCCGCGCTGCATGAGGCCGTCGCCAAGGCCAAAGCCGTGAGCGACAAGCCGAGCCTGGTCTGCTGCAAGACGGAGATCGGATACGGCGCGCCGGGCAAGTGCGGCAAGGCCTCGTGCCACGGCTCGCCCCTGGGTGAGGAAACCCTGAAGGACGCCCGCGAACATCTGGGCTGGAGCCACCCGCCCTTTGAGGTGCCCGAAGACATTTACGGGGCCTGGAATGCGAGGGAAAAAGGCGCGCAGGCCGAGCGGGCCTGGATCGCCCGCTTCGAGGCCTACAAGGCCGCGTATCCCGAACTCGCCGAATCCTTCACGCGGCGCATGGCCCACGGCCTGCCCGGGGGGTGGGACGCGCTCGTGCGGGAGACCTTGCGCGAAATGGCGGCCAGGACCGAGACCATCGCCACCCGCAAGGCCTCACTGGCCGTGCTGAACGCCTTTGCCCCGGCCTTGCCGGAGTTGGTGGGCGGCTCCGCGGACCTCTCCGGTTCCAACGGCACGCTCTGGAAAGGGGTCAAGTCCATTACGCGCGCGGATAAAAGCGGCAACTACATCCATTTCGGCGTGCGCGAAATGGCCATGGCCGCGCTCTGCACGGGCATCTCCCTTCATGGCGGCTTCATTCCCTATTGCGCCACGTTCCTGGTCTTCTCGGACTATGCGCGCAACGCCATCCGCATGGCGGCCCTGATGCGCACCCGGAACATTTTCATTCTGACTCACGATTCCATCGGCGTGGGCGAAGACGGCCCCACGCACCAGCCTGTGGAGCACGCGGCCTCGTTGCGCCTGATCCCGAACCTCGAAGTCTGGCGCCCCGCCGATCTGGTGGAGACCACCCACGCCTGGAACCGCGCCGTTTCGCGGCAGCACGGCCCCACGGCTCTGTTGCTCACGCGCCAGGGCCTGCCCGCCCTGCCCCACACCGAAGAAAGCGTGCAAAACGCGGGGCGCGGCGGCTATGTGATCTCGGACTGCCAAGGCGCGCCCGAACTGGTGCTCATGGGCACGGGTTCCGAACTCGGGCTCTGCCTGGAAGCCGCTGCGGAACTCTCGCGACAAGGGCGCAAGGTGCGTGTCGTCTCGCTGCCCTGCCCGGGCCTGTTTCTGGCCCAGGAGCAATCCTACCGCGACGCCGTGCTGCCCCCCCGAGTCGCTGCGCGTTTGGCCGTTGAAGCCGGTTCGTCCGACTGCTGGCACCGCTTCACGGGCGACAAGGGACGGATCATCGGCATGGATGATTTCGGTCTTTCGGCTCCCGGAAAAACCCTCTTCGCCCACTTCGGTTTTACCGTGGCGAATGTGGTCAAGACCGCACTTGAAATGCTATAGGGGGGGCGTTCACGGTATACGGCGCTCCGCCGCATACTCCACCCCCGGACAAACAGCCTGGAATCAGGAGGAATTGCCATGCATTTCTTGAAAATGAGCGACCTCGATCTGGCCGGCAAGCGCGTGCTTGTGCGCGAGGATCTCAACGTGCCGGTCAAAAACGGCGCAGTGGCCAACGACACCCGCATCCGCGCCAGCCTGCCCACCATCAGCATGGCCAAGGACGCAGGCGCCAAAGTGATGCTCATGTCCCACCTGGGACGCCCCACGGAGGGCGAATACGACCCCCAGTACTCTCTCGCGCCCGTGGCCGAACATCTGGGCGCGCTCCTGGGAAGCCCGGTGCGCCTGGTCAAGGAGTGGCTCGACGGCGTGGACGTGGCCCCCGGTGAAGTGGTTCTCTGCGAGAACGTGCGCTTCAACAAAGGCGAAAAAAAGGACGACGAGACCCTTTCCAAACGCATGGCCGCGCTCTGCGACATCTTCGTCATGGACGCCTTCGGCACTGCGCACCGCGCCCAGGCCTCCACGCACGGGGTGGGACGCTTCGCGCCCGTCGCCTGCGCCGGTCCCCTGCTTTCCGCGGAACTCGAAGCCTTGGGCAGGGCCATGCTTGATCCCAAACGCCCCATGCTGGCCGTGGTGGGCGGCTCCAAAGTCTCCACCAAGCTGCTGGTGCTGGAAAACCTGCTCAACAAGGTGAACCAGCTCATCGTGGGCGGCGGCATCGCCAACAACTTCATCGCGGCCTCCGGACATCCCGTGGGCAAGTCGTTGTATGAACCCGACATGCTCGAAGACACCAAACGTCTGATGCGCCTGGCCCAGGACGCGGGCGCGGCCATCCCCGTGCCCACCGACGTTGTGGTGGCCTCGGAGATTTCTGAAACCGCCCGTCCGACCATCAAAAACGTGGAGGATGTCGGGGAAAACGACATGATCCTCGATATCGGGCCGCAAACCGCCAAGCACTATGCCTCGCTTGCCAAAGAGGCGGGCACCATCGTCTGGAACGGACCCGTGGGCGTTTTCGAATACGATCAGTTCGCGGGGGGCACGAAAGTCCTGGCCAACGCCATGGCCCAAAGCGACGCCTTCTCCCTGGTCGGCGGCGGGGACACCATCGCGGCCCTGGACGCTTTCGGCTTGGCGCAACATGTCTCCTACATCTCCACAGGCGGCGGCTCCTTTCTTGAATTTCTCGAAGGGAAAACCTTACCCGCGGTGGCCATGCTCGAAGACCGCGCCAAGTAAGCTTTTTTTTCGCATCACCCGCAACAAAGCGCGGCCGTCGTCCGGTCGCGCTTTGTCATTTCACCATCTCGGAATACCCCCCCCCTGTTGACAATGGGCCGTCACCCCGGCACTACAGATTCTCGCACGGTACGTTTCCCCCGCATTCAACCCCCAGACAACGCCATGCAACAAGACAACAGCAATATTTACGGCAGCAACATTCTGGTGGTGGACGACACCAAACTCAATCTCGATATCCTGGTCGATACGCTCAAGGACTATTATACGCTTTCCGTGGCGACTTCGGGCAAACGCGCCTTGTCGCAGGCGCTCCAGTCTCCGCCCGACCTGGTGCTGCTCGACGTCATGATGCCCGGCATGGACGGCTACGAGGTCTGCAGAAAGCTCAAGAAACACGAGCGCACCCGAGACATTCCCGTGCTCTTCATCACCGCGCTTTCCGATTCTCAGGCCGTGGTCAAAGGCTTCACCTGCGGCGCGGTGGACTATATTTCCAAACCAATAGACCCAGCGGAGGTCCGCGCGCGCATCTTCACGCATCTCACCCTGCTCAAGACCCGCCGGGAACTCGAGCGCAGGACCCGTGAACTCGACGAAAGCAACCGCCGCCTGCAGGAGCTCGACGACATCAAGTCCTCGTTTCTCTCCTCGGTGGCCCATGAACTGCGCACGCCCCTGACTTCCATCCTGGGATTCGCCAAACTCGTATCCAGGGATTTTTCGCGATTCTTCTACCCGCTAGCGGGTACCAACGCCACGCTGCAAAAAAAATCCTCGCGCATTCAAGATAATCTGAACGTCATCAGCCTTGAGGGAAAACGGCTCAGCCGCATGATCAACGACGTGTTGGACCTCACGAAAATCGAATCCGGGCGCATCCAATGGCGCAATCAAGTCTTCTCACTGCACGAAACAGCCCACATGGCCCTCAGCGCCGTGCAGGGACTCTCCACACGCAATCCGCACATGAAATTGCGCCTGGACCTGCCTGAAACTCCGATCTCCATTTTCGCCGACCCGGACCGCATTCTCCAGGTGATCATCAATCTGCTGCACAACGCCGTGAAATTCACAAAAAAGGGACATATTTCGCTCAAAGCCGTCATGTACGACGACTGGGTGCGCGTGAGCGTGGAAGATACCGGCGCGGGATTCCCCCCCGAGGAGGCGGAACGCATCTTCAATAAATTCCACCAGGTCATAGTCCAGGACACCCTTCCGGCCGACAAGCCGAAAGGCACGGGACTCGGGCTGGCCATATGCAAACAAATAGTGGAATACTACGGGGGGCGCATCTGGGCCTCCTCGCACCCCGGACAAGGAACCACAGTGACTTTTGAACTGCCGGCGTTTCAAGAGGAAACCGCCAAGGCCTCTTGAGCAAAGACATTGTGAAATAAGTTAGAGAAGCACTGATTAAAGACTTGTCAGGTTTTTCCGGGGGGAAACCTTTCTGGAGAAAGGTTCTCCCCCCGGACCCCCTTCCAAGGACTTTTTGCGGAAATGCCTGTAGATTCAATGTATTAGAAATATACTTGTCTGGCGACAAAGTTTAGGAAGGGAAAGCGCGAGGGGGAGAACCCTTTGTTAGCGCATTTTCGCCTTGAAACAAGGCTCTCCCCTGAAACAATTTCCAATTG
>CAZFCK010000015.1:0-37952 GCA_964517355.1 uncultured Desulfovibrionaceae bacterium
CAATTGGAAATTGTTTCAGGGGAGAGCCTTGTTTCAAGGCGAAAATGCGCTAGCGCTCTGAAGTTCCGATCTACTCGGATCCCAAGTGTTCGTACTCCCCTATGGAGAGGGGGGGGCGTCACATCGATGGCGATGTTTCCTTACCGGACAATTTATTCCGCTTCCAACCGACACGCATCACTCTTGAGGCAATTAACTTGGATTTTATCCTTAAAATGCCGTTTTGTGACGATGCCATTGCAGTGAAGGCAGCGAAATCGCACCAATCCGCCGATATTGCAAGCGAGCAACTTGAATTTACGGGGATCATCCTGGGTCCAGTCCTGTGTTTCACTTCCGCAAAGATCGCATTTTACCTCATAGTTAATGGGATACTTAAAATCCCAATAATTTTTTAGTGCCTCCCAATCAGCCATTGGCTCTTTACGTTCACTCTGTTTCTGAGGTATGGCTGCATGAAATATGGGGGCTATTTTGTCTTTTGTCCGCGTCCACAGCTCTTCGGACACAAAGACTCCAAGAAAATTCCCTTTATCATCATAAAGGTGCGTAAGCTGCTCCCGTTCCTTTGACATCGAGGCCTCCTTTTAACTAACCATCTTTTGTAACTATATACTGACAGTTTTCTCTGTCAATGAGCGCTTTTCTTGCATCAAGGAGAAATCAATGGCCGCAACGCAACGAGGTTTAGGCAGGGGACTTGAAGCATTGTTGAAGACTACTTCCGATACCGCCCCTGATGGTGGCGACATTAAAAATTTACCCATTAATGCGATTCAGCCCAACCCCTATCAACCCCGTCGTCATTTTTCTGAAAGCAGTTTACAAGAATTGGCCACGTCCATACGCTCGCAAGGCGTATTGCAACCAATTATCGTCCGTCTTCTCGAAGGGCAGAGGCCTTCGCGTTATGAACTTATCGCCGGTGAGCGCCGGCTTCGCGCGTCCACGCTTGCAGGTCTCGACACCATTCCCGCAGTGATCAAAAAGATGAGCGATGAACAAAGCCTCATCTGGGCTATGATTGAAAACTTGCAAAGAGAGGATCTCAACCCCATTGATGAAGCGACCGGACTGCAAAGCCTGCAAAAAAAGCTCGGCTCAAGCCAAGATGATCTGGCTCGCGCCGTGGGCAAAAGCCGCCCCGCCATTGCGAACGCTTTACGGTTGCTTCAATTACCCGAATCAATACAGGACGATCTCGCCAATAATCGACTTACGGCCGGGCATGCGCGCGCATTACTGGGGCTTGATGATGAAAATCAGCAGCTTTTTGTTCGTGACGCTATTGTGCAACAACACCTATCCGTACGCCAAATTGAACAAATTGTCGGCTTCGTCCGCGAACACGGCACAATGCCTGAAGATCTTATCCGTAGCGTACATAAGCGGCCGCAGAAAAAGTCCGGTCTTGTGCAACAAGAAGTTGAACCTTTCTTTAAAGATGTTCAAAGTAAGCTCGCGGATAAGCTGGCCTTGAAAGTGCGTCTTCAAGGCAGCCGGGAAAAGGGAAAGGTGGTGTTGAATTACTCATCCGAGGAGCAGCTGCATACCCTTTTGCAATTTTTTGGTATGGACTCCTAAGATGTACTGATCTTCAAGCAAAGGCAACGCTACATTCCATGAAATCGACCGAATTCACACTACTGTCCAAAGAACTGCTCATAAACGGTCTTGCTACACTCGCTTCGGGGCGTGTACTGATCATTGGCGACCTCATGCTTGACAGGTATATTTTTGGAACGGTCGAGCGCATTTCTCCTGAAGCGCCTGTTCCGGTTGTGCGTACCGATTATGAGCGTCTCAATTTGGGCGGCGCCGGCAATGTGGCGAAAAACATTAGAACCCTTGGCGGCAGTGCGAGCTTGTTATCCTTATGTGGCCAGGATGAACCGGCCAAGCAACTACAGAAGCTTCTGGACGCCCAGCAAATAAACGCCACGTTGCTGCATGAAGCGTCCCGGTTTACGACCATTAAAACCCGAGTCATCGCGCAGCATCAACAAATAGTCCGCATTGACCAGGAATCTCTTGAACGGCAGCCGGACTCCTCCGCATCACGCATGATACGGCACATAGAAACCCTTTATAACGATGCTTCGACCATCATTATCTCTGATTATGGCAAAGGCGTCGTCACCGATGTTTTTCTTGAACGCATCCTCGAATTCGCGCAAAAAGCCAAGCAGACCGTTCGGATACTCATTGATCCCAAACCCACTAATTTCAATGCATATAGAGGGGGATTTCTCTACACTCCAAATGCCCGGGAAGCCATGGCCTGGTCCGGTGTCGCTCATTTCGCCGATCATCACGACATACTCGATGCTGGACGTATCATTATGGAAAAATGCGCATGCCGTAATCTTCTTATCACGCTTGGCCAACAAGGTATGTGTCTGTTCTTAGAGTCCGGGGAGGTCTTTCATATCCCGGCCATGGCCCAGAAAGTCTTCGACGTCACAGGTGCTGGTGATACCGTTATCGGAGTCGTCGGTCTTTCCCTTGCCGCCGGTAATTCTTTGCTTGTCAGTTGCTTGCTAGCTAATTATGCTGCCGGCATAGTCGTTGGTGAAGTCGGAGCCGCAAGCGTAGAGCGGGATTCCATTTCTCATGTCATTCATCAATGGCCGTTACCAAAGATCTCACGCTGGAGTTAATGTTTCCATGTCAACTTCTTTTGAAGATACGACGAGTCTCCGGTTGCAACGTCTTATTCAAGCTAATCAGGCGTTAGCTCAAGTTGAATCTTTGCAGGACTTGTTGCCGCAATTGCTGCGCTTTGCGCAGGAAGTCACCAATGCCGAAGCGTCTTCAATCCTGCTTTATAAGCCGGAAACGCAGACCTTGGAATTTACCCTGGCGTACAATGAACAGGAGGGGGCAGCCGAAAATATCATCAAGCAGAATATCGAGCTGCCCTTAGGCGAAGGGATCGCTGGATGCGTCGCGTCAACACGCCAATCCATCATTGTTCGAGATGCATGTGCGGACAAACGATTTTTTAAGAAAGTCGACAAAATGTCAGGATTTCGAACAAAAAGTATCGTCTGCACGCCGATACTGTATCAAGAGGAGTTGCTGGGGGTCGTACAAGTTCTCAATGCTAAGGATAAAGCCTTTTTTGATGATCAAGACCTTTTGATATTGGAAAGTTTTTCTCATTTGGCGGCCGTGGCCATGGTACGTTCGCGGATGCTTGAAGCGATGCTTAAGCAAGAACGTATGCAAGCGCAACTTGATGCCGCAGCACGAATACAGAACAATTTTTTACCCCGCATTCCTGATATCGGTAAGGAACATCAGATCTATGCCGTCACACAACCTGCGATTTTTGTAGGCGGTGATTTTTATGATATTATTCCATGCAAAGATCGAAGCGTGCTTTTTTGTGTTGCCGATGTCTCAGGAAAGGGCTTACCCGCGGCTCTCATTGGCGCCACGTTGTGGACGACGTTGCGCAGCCTTTATGCCACGCATCAGCGGCCGGCCGAATTGCTCGGCGCCTTGAATAGTGAGGTCTATCACGTTTTGGCGCAACAGATGTTCGCCACTATGGTCTTGTGCCGTTATTGGCCCAAAAGCGGAAGAGCTTTACTCGCTCTTGCCGGTCATATTCCACCGATCTGTATTTCTGAGAATTCAATTAAACAACTTAGTCCGATGCATGGGCATCCCATAGGCATAGACAAGGGCGATGTCTTTAGTGAAATCGAAATAACACTAGGGAAACACGATTCTCTAGTTATGATTTCCGATGGTGTTGTGGAGGCTCGAAATTGTGATGGAGACTTTTATGGTGAAAATAATGTTACTGACATCTTGACCTCTCGAAAAGCTGACCAGCTGACAGTGCCAAGAGGAAGGCTCTTATTGGAAGATGTCATACGATGGCGGGGCATGGCTGAACAAAATGATGATATGACAATCGTTGAAGTTTGGCATAAGTAAGTTATGCGATGTTTCACGTGAAACGTTCTATGATCTTGGAGAGAATAATGGCTGACAAAAAGGATATTTGGGCAATACAGGTCGATAAAAACGGGATTGTCAAAATGAGTGGGGAAATTGATTACACGGTGACTCCTAAGATCAGAACGGGCTTGCTCAATTATATTGAAAAAACGCAGGGCCCCCTCAAAATGGATCTTGCCGATTTGAATTATCTGGATAGCTCTGGCCTGGCTGTCTTTATCGAAGCAAGGAGACATCTGGTGGAACAAGGACGCTCCTTGGAAATTCTCTCGGTTACTCCTGAAGTGAAGAAAATTTTTCAGCTTACGCAAGTCGACAAACTCTTTGGCCTTTAGGCAATCAACATGCCGAAAAAGTCTCCAAGAGCGGCATATGCCTTTATGCAGCAGCTTGTGCTGATGTATGCCTGTGTCTTTGTGCTTATACCACGGCTGGCATATTCATGCGCTTCCCAGGCCCTTTCTCTATGGCAGCGAAGTATGCTTAGCCTCTTTGGAATGGTTTTGCTCGTATTCCTCATACGCTTTATCCTTCATTTACGCCACGGCCTAGGGAAATGAAGAGGAGGCGAAGCCTTTTCTGTTGATTGCAGTCGTATGGCAGGGGGGTGGGGCAATGCGGGCTTCAAGGAAAAATGGGCGTTGATTGCAAAGATTTCAACGTTGCTGTCATTGATTCGATCAACTGTACTACCAGGGGTGTATATCGCAAAAAAAGCGTTTCATAATCATTAAGTATCAAGCCGTACCGTGAAAGCTGCCATTACAGTGGCAGCTTTTTCGTTGTGTTTTGGTCTTATGTACTAGCGCATTTTCGCCTTGAAACAAGGCTCTCCCCTGAAACAATTTCCAATTGTTCCAGGGAAATGCATAAGAGCATCTAGCGCTTTTCAAGCGTGAGATGCTCTAATTATGTCATCATGATGAATCGAGAGCGCTGCCGAGGGGTATATACTGGACACTTGAGAGTTGCCCGCGAGGTCAATAAGGCAAAGTGAAATTGAAATGATGTTGTGGGAAGTACCGCTCCACAATCCGATAAGAGGAAATGCATCCATGATCCAGAAGATATCTTAGAGCCTGACTCTAAAATACAATTGATTATGGTAGATCGTACTAAAAAAATGGAAAGCTTGGGAAGGGGAGAGCGCGAGCAGGGGAAAGCCTAGCTCTGCTGTCGCCATCCGTAAGGCGCGAAACGACCGCGCTTTATGGATGGCGCTAACAAAGGGTTTCCCCTCTCGCATTGTATCTCGAAACGAATTTTGAAACACTGCCTTGAAACATTGTCAAATAACATATTTTTGGCTTGCCATAATGATTTGGAGATTTTGAGGAATCTTCCAAAAATCATGTAGTCTCTGGGGACATTTGGATTTTAACTACAACCCAGCATAGAATAATTCCGTTTCATGCTCAGAAAGTCAGCGCGAAGACACACTTTCCACATTGCAGAAGGAGTTATCCGATGAAAGGAATGAATGAGTAAAAGAATGTCAAAAGAGAAATGGGAATGACGAAAAAGTGGGGAATGGAAAATCTCAGTACAGTGCTTAGGAATAAGGCCCTTGAGTCAGAATCATCCTTCTCTCAGGTCCTTTGATCTACCTATTCATAAGGGTAGCCGCCGGCGAATTCGGCGGCCCTTGGATTGGGATACGCCCCTTGTTCCTTGATTTTATTGAGAGGAGCGGATTTGTCGATCCACGTCGTATGGAGGAGGTGGTGCGATTTATGACCCAATGGCTCCTTCAAATACGCGGTATAGAGTTCGATCACTTGAGGGTTGTCTTGTGATGCGCGTATGGGAAAAGCTGCATCGGCCGCATACACACCCTGAATGCGATCCACCATATAGTCTTTGAGTTGTTTGGCGGCGGCCAAGGCCTTGCCGGACATGCGAAGTCCAATCAACATGGTGCCGCAGGCAAGACAGCCTGCTTTGAGGAATTGACGCCGGGTAAAACTTGCTATGTTCATCACACACTCCTTATATCTTGTTCGCGGACATCATTGACAAACGTTTATTGAGTCCGGCATACATTTTGGTGGTGCGTTGATCCATGGCCTCGAGGACGCCGGGCAATATGGGCTGCCCCCCTCCACAAACACACCCGCCTGGGCAGGCCATGAATTCGATAAAATGATAGGGGCAGTTGCCGGATTTCACCTCTTCGCAGATTTCCTGGAAACGCTTGGCGCCATGCACCACAGCCACATTGACTTTAACATCTCCGACAGTCACCGTGCCTTCTTTGCGCCCTTTCAATCCGCGAACCATTTTGAAATCCCAGCTTTCGGGCTTCTGTCCCGTCACGGCCTGGTAGGCGAAGCGCAACGCGGCTTCCATAACGCCGCCAGTGACCGCGAAAATGGTCGCGGCGCCCG
This sequence comes from uncultured Desulfovibrionaceae bacterium, assembly GCA_964517355.1. GTDB lineage: Bacteria > Desulfobacterota > Desulfovibrionia > Desulfovibrionales > Desulfovibrionaceae > CAZFCK01. The sequence continues at coordinate 6,363 of CAZFCK010000015.1, forward strand.
TGGAGTCGCCCATAAGCGCATCTCTCGGCCCATCTTCCAATGAGGCTAAGTCAATACCTGCCTGTTTGATCATGTAAGCCAGCTCACGTGTCGTGATCGTGGCGTCAATATCCTGGAAGCCACTGGCATTGAGCTCCGGCCGCAACCCTTCATATTTCTTCGCGGTACAAGGCATTATGGAGACAGTATAGACCTGGGCGGGATCATACTTCATGGTTTCAGCGCCATAAGTCTTTGAAAGGGGCCCCATCATGCCGATGGGAGATTTGCAGCTGGAGAGATTCGGGATCAGTTCCGGATAAAAAACCTCGACATACTTCTGCCAGGCCGGACAGCAGGAAGTGAACTGAGGCAAGGGGCTTGAACTCTTTTTCGTGAGACGGCTGAGGAATTCGGAACCTTCCTCCCAAATAGTGACATCGGCTGTGAACTCGTTATCCCAGACATGGGCAAAGCCGAGTTGTTGCAAAGCACGCAACATCTTCTCAGTAGTTACGGCGCCCAACGGCATACCGAAAGCGTCGCCAAGGGCATAGCGAACGGCTGGGGCGGGCATTGCAATAACTTTTGTCTGAGGGTCCTTCAACTTTTGGTCAATCTCTTTGACCCAGGATTGGACTTCGTAAATAGCGTTTTCAGGGCAATGGGTTAAGCACTGTCCGCAGTTGATGCAAATTTCCTGATGCGGGATGGTATGAGCGTCGCCACTTTCCCCAAATATTGCTCCAGTGGGGCAATAGCTTTGGCAAGTGTCACAACCGATACACTTCTCGGGATCGATTTGGACGAAAAACAATGCATCAGGATTCGTCTTTTTTTCCGGAACCTGATCTTCATAATAGATTTTTTCCATTTCAATACGCCCCATGACTAACCCTCCTTGCCAAAAGTTAAACGTTTATAATGAAATATAAAAAATAGTCAGTGGGTTTTATATGGTACGCAGCAGCATGAAATGAAGGTCAAAAGTATTGATGACAGACCGCCGGATGAGCACGACGGTTAGCACGGCACGGATTTGGCGCCTTGCGCTACATAAAAAAGAAGAAAATATAACACGAATCAAGCAATATCATACAGTACAAGAAAAGCAAGAAAAAAGAGGAAATCGCGTAACTTATAAAAAGAATTGCATTATCGAGAAGAAATGCCAAAGAATAAAAAAATAAAAATTAGTGAGATAACATTAAGTACCTCGTGTAACCTGCTGTCAGGTCGAGTTGGTTTGAAGCATGTGGATGTTACGAAAAATTGACTTGTGTAATGAATGGACGTAATAATGATTGAAATACAGAAAAGAATTGGCCCCAGGCGTAAGCGATCTTTGTGGTTACCGACCAAGATGCAGAAAGACGCCATGTGGTAAAAAAATATAGAAATCGGCAGTAATAGAGGGTCAATAAAATGAATGCAAGTTGGTGTGGGGCTCTGTTCCGACCACAGCCAGAGGGAGCGCCCCTTGGTCCAGCGCTTATCGTTAACATACGGACATACATGTTACGTCCGTTACACCATTTTGTGGTTTAATAACCCGTTGAATGCAGCTCGGATTCGAAGTCAATGCGCGCTAGGCGGCGGTCCACATCGAAAATGCGGAAATGGAATGACATGAAGCTGCGTGGCGAGCGAAAGGTTGTGTCCATATAATGCTGTAAAAATAGGAGGGGCGGGTGGTGGATAAGAGACTTGGCGTCATAGGGATCTTTTTCGAAAACCGGGAGCAGCTTGCGCCGGAAGTAAACAGAATATTGGGCGAGTTTTCTTCATTGATTTTAGGGAGGCTTGGCTTGCCCTTGCAACAGGAAAAACTCTGCGTCATAAGCTGTATCCTTCATGCAACGACAGATCAGGTCGGCGCTGTAACAGGCAAGCTTGGAATGCTGAAGGGCGTAAAGGTTAAAAGTTTTATGGCGTGAATTTGAGGGCATTGCCCCTGGCCGACAGATGTTTTCCATACCGCTGGGGTTATACTCGGGGCGTGAGCATCAGCCAGCAGAAATCGTCATTTAGGGTAGCTTAAGCTCGATATGTGCGATTGCCTGTGGGCAAAGCCCGCCTGCGATCATTTCGCGGCAAAGTGTTGCGAGCAGATCCATACGGAGCCTTTCAACTTTTTCAATGTATAAAGTCGATAGCTCCCGACAAGGGATCTGTTGTCCGCACAGTCCAGCTGAGCGATCAATTAATTTCCTTCTCTTTGGTTATAAGATTACTTTTTTTAAAATAATTGGAAAATAAGAGGAGTGTGCCACGCCAGCTTGTCGAATCTCCTTGAAATTATTGAAAATTACCATATTTTCGGCGTGTTGGAAATGAAATGCAACTATTTTTAAGAAAAAGGATTGTTGACTTCATCGCCAGTAATAAGAGATTATAACGACATTGATCGGGTGCATGGTATCCACCCGGCCGATGCGGCGATGCGTTAGTAAAATTCTTTATTGATGGAGCGGGAAAATGGTGAACGGTCCGTCCACGCGGTGTACGCCCCCGGCTTAGCCAACGGCGTTGCCCTCTGTTAAGCCAGTGCCTGTGTTTGTAAAAATGTCAGCACTGATGAATAAAATCGGGAGATGGTTCGGATCGGTATATTGAATCAATCATCATAATGAGAGTGACACCTGCAGCCCATCCGCATTCAGATATGCGGCTTTCCAAAATTCTGTGGTAGTCACCGTTTGCGCCCCAGTTCTCTCGCAATCATCATCTTACTCCGGGGTATTTCCCGTAACGGCAAGTCATGACTATGCGTATTGAAGCGGATGCATTGGGTGAATCGCCTGTTCCAAGGGATGCGTATTACGGTATCCATACGCAACGGGCGCTCGAAAATTTCCCTGTTTCTGGTCATCGCTGGAGAACTCAATTTATACGTGCGTTCGCCGTTGTTAAGCATGCCTGCGTGCAAACGAACAACTCGCTTGGTTTTTTACCGGACAATGTGGCGCAGGCGATAATAACGGCATGCCGGGAAATGGAGACCGGGGAACTGGATGCGCATATCCTTGTGGATCCGCTTCAGGGAGGAGCGGGCACCTCGACCAATATGAACGTGAACGAGGTGCTGGCCAACCGCGCCAATGAAATCCTCGGCGGACGCAAAGGAGACTACCACCTCGTCAACCCATTGGCGCATGTGAATATGCACCAATCCACAAACGATGTTTTTCCCACCGCTCTCAAAGTCGCCGGGCTCGGTCTGCTTCGCGACTTGGAGAATGCGCTCGCCCAACTGCAAGCCGCATTGCAAAGCAAAGAGCAGGAATTTGCGGAGATACTCAAAGTGGGGCGAACCCAAATGCAGGATGCCGTACCCATGACGCTGGGCATGACCTTCGGCGCCTTTGCTGAAGCATTATCCCGCGATCGCTGGCGTATTTTCAAGTGCCGTGAACGCATCAAACAGGTGAATCTGGGAGGAACGGCCATCGGTACGGGGCTCGGCGCACCTCGGGAGTATATATTGCGCGTGGTGGATAATCTGAAAAGGCTCAGCGGGGTACCTGTCTCCAGAGCGGAAAACCTGATCGACGCGACTCAGAACCTGGATTGCTTTGTGGAGGCCATGGGCATGCTGAATGCCTGCGCTGCGAATCTGCTTAAGATCGCCAATGATTTACGGTTGCTGTCCAGCGGTCCCGATTGCGGTCTTGGGGAAGTCGAATTGCCCCCACTGCAGGTGGGATCAAGTGTCATGGCTGGAAAGATCAATCCCGTCATGCCGGAATGCGTGGCGCAAATCGCATTGCGCGTTATGTCCGCGAACTCCTGCGTCAGCACCTGCGCTGCACTGGGACAGTTGGAATTGAATCACCTGCTGCCGTTACTCGCCTACGAATTCATCGAATCCCTTGTGCTGCTGCACAACGCCGCGCACCTTTTCGAAGTGAAATGCGTAAGGGGCATCACAGCGCGAAGCCATCGGTGCAGGGATCATGTGGAGCAAAGCAAGGCCTTGGCCACAACGCTTGTTCCGGCCCTTGGCTATGACGTTGTGGAACGCATTGCGCAACGCGCCCGTCAGGAGCGGAAAAGCATAAAAGACATCGTCATGGATATGGGCATAGCCGATGATGCGGCCCTTGAAGCGATTCTGTCTCCCCAGCGAATGCGCAAGCTGGGATTCACAACTGGGGAGTACGATAACCTGCACCACCCGGATAAATAATGAAACCGACGTTACGAAACATCAAGCACTACCTACTGGGGCATGATGACGAAGCATTGTTTGCCGAGGCGGAAGCGATCAAACGTAAAATTTTTGGGCAAGATGTCTATCTGCGCGGCATCGTGGAATTTTCGAACACCTGTTGTCGGCAATGCCGTTATTGCGGCTTGCGTGCGCCGAACACGCAGGTTACGCGCTACAGGCTCTCGCATCAGGAAATTATAGAAGCGGCCTGCAGGGTTTCCGAACTCGGTATCGGCACTGTGGTGCTCAAATCCGGAAATGACTACAGCTACTCCGCGGAAGCCATTTGTGCGATGGTGAGAGAGATAAAACAGCAATGCGATGTTGCTGTGACGCTCTCGGTGGGTGATCGTCCGCATGATGATCTGGCCATGTTCCGCGAAAGCGGCGCCGATCGCTATGTGCTCAAGGTGGAGACGACGGATCCGGATGTTTTCGCCTCCCTTAGGCCAGGGGAAAAACTCAAGGACCGGCTCATCAAACTTGACCATTTGAGACAGCTCGGTTTTGAAGTGGGATCGGGCATAATCGTGGGGTTGCCGGGAATCGACCTGGATGCGTTGGCGCGGGACGTCATGCGACTGATTGAATGGAATCTGGACATGATAGCCATAGGTCCTTTTGTGCCGCATCTGCAAACGCCTCTGCATGCCGTCGAACCGGGAAACCTGGACCTTACTCTGCGCATTGTCGCTTTATGCCGCATTTTCAATCCCGCCGCCAATATCCCCGCCACGAACGCCTTATGCTGCATCACGAAAGATGATCCGAAAATAGATGGCCGGGAGTTGGGGTTGCGATCAGGGTGCAATGTCATCATGCCGACGTTGACTCCGGCGCGTGTCAGACGATCTTATGAAATCTATCCCGGAAGGAACGCCTTTTCCGCGGATACGCGGCACGCGCTTAATCAAGTCAAGGAAATGATCAAAAGAACAGGGTATTTCCCTTCTCATAAAAAGGGTTTTGGGCCGGGGAGGACATATGCAGCAGGCACCACGAGGCGTGCGGTTGGTCATCGCAATCGTTGGGCGCAGGAATGCGGGGAAATCCTCGCTGATTAACGCAATTACGGGACAGGATATTGCCATTGTGTCCGATACGCCCGGAACCACGACGGACCCGGTGGCCAAACCATACGAGTTGCTCCCACTCGGCCCTGTCACTTTTTTCGATACCGCGGGATTGGATGATATCGGTGAACTGGGCGATCTCAGAGTAAAGGCTTCACGCAAGATTTTGATGCGTGCGGATATCTGCGTTCTCGTCATGGGGGAGCAGGGGCTTGGCGATGTGGAAAGGGAGTTGCTCGGCGACCTGGCCAGACTGGAAATTCCGCTTGTCCTGGCGAGTAATAAAATCGATCTACGTCCGCCCGATGCCGCTGTAGTGGAATATTGCGCGACGCACGGTCTGCATCACCAGCCCGTCTCCACCCGTACAGGGGAGGGCGTCGCGGCGCTCAAGCAAATGCTTATCGATCTTGCGCCGCTGGAGTGTAAACAAGATCCCGCGCTGGTCAGTGATTGCATCACTGAGGGCGATTGGGTGGTTTGCGTGGTGCCCATTGATCTGGCCGCGCCCAAGGGGCGGCTCATACTGCCGCAAGTCCAGGTGTTGCGGGAGATACTCGATTCCGACGCCATCGGCATCGTGGTCAAGGAGCGTGAGATAGAAGACGCCCTGCACAATCTCGGACGCCCCCCCGCGCTTGTGATCACTGATTCGCAGGTGGTGCTCAAGGTGGCCGGCGATGTGCCGGAAGAGGTGCCCATGACAACCTTTTCCACTCTTTTTGCCCGGTACAAAGGGGACTTGCATTCCCTGGTGGCTGGCGCGGACACCATAGACGCCCTTGAGGATGGCGATACTGTTCTTGTCGCCGAGGCCTGTTCGCATCATCCTGTGGCCGACGATATCGGCAGAGTCAAGATCCCCAGATGGTTCATGCAATACACCGGAAAAGATCTTCATTTCGAATTCTATGCCGGCCATGACTTTCCGGATGACCTCGAGCGTTATCGGCTTGCGGTTCATTGCGGCGCCTGCATGCTGAACCGCATGGAAATGGTCCGGAGGATCAAGGAATGCCAGCGCCGCGGGGTGCCCATAACGAATTACGGTATAGCCATTTCAAAAGTGCAGGGCCTGCTGCCCCGCGTGTTGCGCCCCTTCGGCCTAGCGTCGTGAGGGGGCACGGGAATGGTAGTGTGATGTGACGGGGGAGAACCGTTGCCTCAAACGATCCCCCCCGTCCTACATTCTAGAGCATCTCACGCTTGAAAAGCGCTAGATGCTCTTATGCATTTCCCTGGAACAATTGGAAATTGTTTCAGGGGAGAGCCTTGTTTCAAGGCGAAAATGCGCTAGAGCATATTAACTTTGAAATGTATTGATGCTCTTATGCTTTTCTTTGAAACGATAACCCTTGTTTCAGGGTGAGCCTTATCCAAAGGCGAAAACGCGCTAGGAAATGCGGTTCGCGCGTGTCATGCGTAGGCCCTGTTCACGGTGTTGTTGGCCAGCGCGCCTTTTTTCATGGCCGCGATCACGTCGACAATAGCCATGACCACGTCGTCCACGTCCTGGGGCGTGTTGCAGAACGTGGGGGAAATGCGCACAAGGTCGTGTCCCAGCACATGCAGATTGGCGATAGCCTTTTGGTGCCGTTCATAAACGTTCTTGACCACGTCGCCGGCCTGGATGCCGTCCGGAGCCCTGAACAGGAATACCGAACTGCGCAGCGAATCGTTGGTGGTGGGGGTGGATATCCATTTATAAGCCTGTTCCGGCTTAAAATCCGGATAAATCGCTGGCAAATGTTTGTACAGCGCCTCCTTGGCCCTGGTGCCAAGGTAATGGATGCGGGCTTCCGTTTTCTCGGGAGTCACGTTCGGATGGAACGCGCCGGTATGGAACAGCGCGGTGATCCACGTGGACACAAGCGTGGCGTCGTTTTGCTGGCCGAGATATGAGAAACGTTTGGCGTTGGGATCGATGGTTCCGGTGGCCGCCTTGAATCCATAATCCTCCGGCGTCATAATGTGCTCATCGTAGCCCCAGATGCTGGGTGTGAACCGCTCGGCGGCTCCGGTCCTGTTGTTCATGTACAACACGCCGACCATCTTTGGGCCGCAGGGCCATTTGTGGAAACTGCCGGTAATGCTGTCCACGTCCAGGCTGCCGAGTTTGAGGTCGAGGACGCCCAGCGTCTGGGCGCTGTCCGCGTGGATGTGCATCTCCTTGTTGATCTTGCGAAGCTCAAAGACAATACGCTCCATGGGCAGAAGCATGCCGCATTCGTTGGACTGCCAGGAAAGCGTCACCACCTTGGTGTTTTTGTCCACCATGGCCAGCAGGGCTTTGACGATCTCGTCCTCATGCGCCGGATCGGAAGGCATGACGCCATGGTTGCTTTCTTCGGCGGTCACGCTGTTGGTGAACATTTTGGTGCGGACGATCCTGACGGAATCCTTGCTCCAGCCCTGGGTGTTTCTGCGATACTCCCAGGCCTGGTAATTGGTGGGGTGGTTTACGTCCCAAACCACGACGTTATCCGTATTAGGATCGAAAAAACCGGAAGTTACCAGGCCGTTGTTGATGAAATTATTGCCCTGGGTGGAGTTCGCCACCAAGGCCATGAGATAGTCGGCCTGGTAGCGCTCCCGCTGCAAACCGAACCACGTTTTCATGGCATCGAGCCCAAAGCCGAGGCTGGCCTGGGCCAGCTCACCGCGCATGGGAAAGGAAATATCCCTGGCGAGCATGTCCTGCACCAGCGCCACCGTCTCCCGGACGGGTTTCAGAGAAGGGCAGAGGTTGGCCGCATTGACCGAGATGCAAGTGTATTTGTCACGGTCGAAATAATGGTTCACCAGCCGGTCCCATTGCTCGTTGTTGTCGGCGGGCAAGGTGTCGGAGCTGAATTTCAGTCCCTCATCCCGCCAACGCTCGATAGCGCTCTTGATTTCGGATAGGGCCTGAACCTGTTCGCCATTGGCGCGGGCGTGGCCGGAGGCGTCAGGAGTTGATGCCGACACAGAGCCGGGTAGGAGCAGTAAGGTCCCAAGACCAAACCCCGCTCCAAAAAATTCTCTACGGGTAACATTCATGCAGCACCTCGTTGGGACGCGGCGGCAGCGCCGCGTATACTGGAAGATTACATTATCCTCGGATAAATATGATCGTTATACGATTATTTCCGCAAGGTCGATATATAGAGCAATAATCTTTAAAAGAATATACAATTGCGAATGCCACAGGTGAAATGAATGTGCTTAAGCTAGGGTACATGTAAAGACAAAAATATTGATCATCGCTAGACATGATTCTTGGTTCAAGCTATAATATAGAAAAGTGATTTAACAACCGTATTTATTGGTTTTCTCCACAGATTTGCGTGCAAGTAAGCTGCCGGAACAAGGGGGGTAAGTAACGGTGGCGTTTCAAAGCCGTATCTCTACGCGCATTGTAAAGCCTACGGCGTTGAAATGGCGCCAAGTGAACAATTTTCCGCAACAATTATCCGCCTTGAGTGTGAAAGCAATCAGAATTGTCTGAAGCTGTGCGGTGCTATGCTTTTGTGGAATCCGTCAGCATAACTATCTCAATATGCAAGGTGGTTATCCATGAATGTCGAATTCAGGAATACAAAGGGGTTGTCTTTTGTCGTCGCCTTGATGATTGCCGCTACAATGATAGTGCCTTCTCAGGCGCGTGCGGATTTCTTTCTGAAACACACGGGAAAAGTCTTGGTATCCGGCGAAAGCACGGCGAACGTAACCGTTACCGCCACACTCAAAGTAGCCGGAATTTCGGAACACTCGCCATATACAACCAAAAAATTTTTGTCGCTCTATCCCGCCTGGGTATATTCTGGGGCCACCGGCTACTGGAGCAACTCCTTGACCATTACCGTAAGCGCGAGTTCCTCTGCGGCCAACACAATCAAAATACTCGTGAATGCCCACACCAAGGGGGGAGGATCCACGCTGGTCAGTAAAGAAACCGAGCCCGGGGTATTGAGCCAGACGGTGACGATATCATCTATTCCTACAGATACCTATAAACTCTCATTTGCCGTCAGCACCGGGTTGAAATCGGGATATTTTTCAACCGGCGATGAGGATTTCTGGTACGAAATTACGGGCGACACCTCCGACATCAAGGCCTGGCTCAAGGCCATGCAAGGGGGGGCGGCCAACAATCCCCATCTCAAACACGACAATCCCTTTCCGGTATGTAGCACCTTGGGTCTGCCCCACTTCGAGGTCAGCACGGGCAACCTGAACCTCGTGATCATGGACACGGAATACGCTTCCACGGGCCTGGGCCCGGCTTTGGCCATGACACGCACCTGGAACGGCAGCGCCGGCGACGGCGGGGGCACCGGCATGTTCGGCAAGGGCTGGGGGTTCGCCTATGCCGCCACAGTCGCCAGCACAGGGGGCAGCGGCGACAGCGCCACCCTGAAATACGGAGACGGCCAAGAGCAGGTCCTTGCGCCCCACGATTCCGTGGACAACGGCGACGGCACAATCACCACCACCTTTGATTACGCCCCCTCCGGCATAGGGGATCTTCTTCAGGGAGTGTTTACGGGCGATCCAGAAACTTCCTGGTTTCTGCTCACCCAAAATAGCACTAAAGATGTCTGGTGGTTCGACCATAAAGCCGTTTCAGGCGGTACGCATAGTTATGGATTGACTTCAATTACGGACAGGAACGGCAATGCGGTTGCGTTTGCGTATGACGGCGGCGGAAACCTGACAACGATCACGGACGCCGCGGGCCGCGTCACCACCTTCGCTTACGACGGCTCCAACCGCTGCGCCTCCATGACCGCCCCCACAGGTGATGTGGCAGCGTATACGTATGACGGCAACGGCAGGCTCTCCCGCACGGAAGACTTCCTGGGGCTTGAAAGCGACTTTACCTATAACAGCGAGGGGCTTGTCACCGCCATGGACGCCGCGGGCAAGACTTCGAGCTTCGCCTATACGCAAACCGACGGTATCTGGCAGGTGACGACGGTCACGGACCCCTTGGGGGGAGAAACGACCTACGCCTACGACGGCGACAATGACAAGGTGACCATGACCACGCCTAGGGGCGATAGCTGGAAATACTACACCGAGGAAGGCAAAACCGTGAAGGTCGTCAATCCGAACTACGTTTCCGTGGAAACGACGACGTACAACGCCCAGGGGCTGCCCCTCACCAAGACACTCGCGGACGGCGCCGTTTTCACCATGGAATACGACGACCGGGGCAACCAGACCAAGGTGACGGATCCCTTGGGCGCGGTCACATCATTTACCTACGACGCCGGCGACAACCTTTTGACCCGCACGGACGCCTTGGGCAACGTCCAAACCGCGACCTACGACGCCAACGGCAACCTGCTGACCCTGACCACGCCCCTCGGACTCAGTACGACGTATGCCTATGACGGCCAGGGCTTGCCGACGACCATCACCCACCCGGACGCCGCTGTCACCGGTCTGAGTTACGACAGCAAGGGGAATCCCACTTCCATTACAGACCCGGAAGGCAATATTTGGGCTTACGATTATGACGCCCAGGGCTTGAACCTGACAAGCAAAACCTCTCCAAACGGGAACACGATAAGCTTCGCGTTTGACGCCAACAGGCGCATCACCGGCGTCACCTTCGCCGACGGCTTGTCGCGCACGTATGGGTACGACTGCTGCAGCCTGATCTCGGAAACCGATACCGCGGGCAATATCTGGAGCATCACTCGCGACGCCCTGCTCAACCCCGTAACAAGCACGGACCCCCTCGGACGCAGCATCTCCAGAAGCTACGACGCCGATAGCAATCTGACCGCCGTATCCACGCCTTTGGGACTCACCACGACCATTGGCTACGACGATGTCGGCCGGGTCGTATTCCAAACCGCTCCCGGCGGCGAGAAATCCACCGTTGTCTGGAACACCAGGGACAAACCTTCCCGCGCCACCAATCCCCGGGGCTACAGTTTTGACTACGCCTACGATGCCCTTGGACGATTGACGACACTGGCCGACCAGCTGGACCGTGAAACAACGATAACCTACGACCTCGCGGGCAGGGTCAGCGGCGTGACCAATGCCCGAGGCCAGGCCACCGCCCTGAACTACGACGCCGACGGCAGGCTCATCAACACGACGCATCAAGGGGCCACAGCCGCCACCTACACCTGGAGCGACGCAGGATACCTGGCGGGTTTCACCGACGCCAACGGGACCACCACCTACACCCGCGACAATATGGGCAGGGTAACGAACATCGCCTACCCCGGAGGCGCCAATCTCGCCGCAACCTACGACGCCGAGGGCAACACCACGAGCCTGACGTATCCGGAAAGCCTGACTGCGAACTACACCTACGACAGCCGCGGCCGCCCAGTGAACGTCAGCTTCGACGGGCAAAGCGTCACGTTGGAATACGACAATTCAGGCCGGATTTCCTCCATTGCCCGCTCGAACGGGGTAACCAGCACTTATGCATACGACGCGGTATCGCAGCTCACTGAACTGACACATGCCGCCGGAGGCGGAACCATCGCCTCCATAGCCTATACCTGGGACGAGGACGGCCGTGTCATCACCGAGTCCGGAGAATGGCCCCTGGATATGGCCGTGACGGGCGATTCCGCCGTCGCAGCCTACGATGTCGCCAACGCCATGACCTCCTGGGGCGGGAATAACGCGGAAAGCGACGCGGACGGCAGCCTGACCGCCCTTGCGGACGCGCGCGGGTTGGCCGTGGAATACGATCTGCTGCAAAGACCCACTTCGCTCACGGCGAGTGGGATGAACAGAAGCTATGCCTACGACGCCTTGGGCCGCCGCGTGCTGGCTTCCAGGGGAGGCGCTCCGACCGTGATGCATTACGACGCAGGCGGACGACTGCTTTTCGAGACCAATGCCGGGGGCGAACTCACGGCGGTCAATATTTACGCGGGAGCGTTGCTTGTCGCCAGAAAGCAGGGCTCCGGCCAGTGGCTTTTCCCTTTGTTGGACAAGACCTTCAACGTCATCGCCCTCACAAACGAGTCCGGCGCGGCGCAGGCGGCTTTCGCCTATACGCCCCACGGCATGAAGACCGTTGCAGGGGAGGCCGGGAACTGGCCCTTTACCTACGTGGGGGGGCTGGGCGTGGAGGATGAAGGCGACGGCATCTACTTCATGCGCAACCGCTACTATGACGCAGTCACAGGCCGTTTTCTGCAACGTGATCCTTTGGGCATCGTGGACGGGCTCAACCTCTATTCCTATGCCGGGAGCAATCCCGTCACCATGATCGATCCTTCAGGCGCTATCCTGCCGGCCGTAGCCTTAGGCCTGACCGTCTACGGGGTCCTGGACGGCATCTACACCGTTGGTGTTTTGTGGAAGGAAAGCAGAAACGCGGAGCGAGTGAGCTTTGAATCGTTCGATCAGCACAGTGACGCGGAAAGGCGCTATTCAATCACAAAAAATGCAGCGAGCAAATTGTTCGATCAGGCAGCTACGGTTAAGTGTCCGCTGCAGCGTGAAAAACTGATGCAAAAGGCGATGGCGCTTCATGAGAGGTCGAGTAAATTCTATAGAATCAGTCATAAAACGTGGGAAGCATACCAAACGGGGTGGGAAGACGGTAACGAGATGTTCGAGGACGCCGGGTATACGGCCGTAGACACCGTGGATAACGCCGGGCAAAGCGCGCTGATAGGCGTCATGGGTCCTGCGGCGGGCCTGGGACCCAGCACCACTGCCGGGGTGGACATTATCAATACCGTACGCCCCCGCTAAAGGTTATGGACTTTGTAACGGGAAGGTCTCAGGTAGATTGAGAATCATAAAAACTGAATGTTTTGTGTAGATTGTTGAACTGTTGACATTTCAATACCTGAAAATCGCGGGTCCAGGGGGGCGATCCCCCCTGGCGGGGTTTGGGGCGGAGCCCCAATACAACCCCTCTTACGGTTAACATACTCCAACGCGGCGGCCACACAATATAACGTTCCGAGGTGACACCATGTCCGCAAGATCATGCGTGGGTTTTCTGTTCCGGGGTGGGGCGGTTCTGCTTTTCTTGTTCACGGTGTCTCTCAGCGCGCAAGGGGCGGTCATTACCCACACGTACGACGCTAACAGCCGCCTGAGTGCCAGTGTCAGCGATAGCGGGATCGAACTGGCCTTCAGCTATGATGCGAATGGGAACATCGGCAGCTACACGGCCAAAGGGGGGGCAGGGCCGACGGCGGTCCCGGACGGCGGTTTTTTGTGGTATGCCCTGTTTGCTTTCGGAATTCTCCTGGCGGCCGTTTTCGCCGCAAGACGCGGATGTTGCGCCGCCAAGGTGAAGGACGCGGCAAAAGGGTAGCCCCTGAAGCTCTACGGCAGGGGCGGTCTACTTATCGCTTTCAGGGAGAATGATGATCTGCACGCCTTCGTGGGAGACGAGTCGAGTCAGGTCAACTGATTCCGCCGTCCAGGCGGGGAGAATGATCGTGCCCCTAAAGCCGGATTCAAGGCGGCCCCACAGCTCGGCCTCGCTGCAATGTTCAATCTCGCAGGCGATCAGGGCGAAATAGGGGCCCAGCTCCTCCTGGCCGTTGCGGCGCAGGACGATGGCCGGCCGCCGGCGTCCGGCCCGGCTCAGCAGGCTGTCCAGGGAGGCCAGCAGCTCTTCTTCGTTGATGGGCTTGAAGACCGCGGCATCAACGTCCGCGTTCCGGTAGTCCTGCAGGATGGTGATGACAAGGATGGGAACGTGGGCCAGATCAGGGTCGGAGCGGAGCAGGGCGATGACTTCGTTACCGTCCATACCCGGCATCATAATGTCCATGGTGATACAGTCCGGGCGCAATTGGCGGGCCAGCTCCAAGGCTGCACGACCGTTTTGGGCCGTGGCCACCGAGTACCCTTCGCCCGTCAGCAGCTGGGACAAGTATGAGCATATGGAAGACTCGTCATCCACCACCAGCACCAGCGGCCCCGTGCGGGGAGCTTCACCATCAAGGGGTATGCGGTCAAGCCGCCGCGCTGGCGCGTAAGCCGGAAGCTCCACGTAGAAGGTGCTTCCTTTTCCAAGTTCGGACTCCACCCAGATGCGGCCACCGTAATGATGCAGTATCTGCCGGCAGATGGCCAGCCCCAACCCGGTTCCCCGGGGTCTGGTCTTCAGGGTATCTTCCTTTAACACCTGGTGGAATTTGTCAAAGATCTTGTCCCGCTCCTGGGAAGGAATGCCTTCGCCCGTGTCGGCCACCGAGAATTGAAGCGCGCCCTCGTCCGTGGCGCGGGCGGCAAGGGTAACGCGCCCCTGGGCTGTGAATTTGGCCGCGTTGTTCAGCAGGTTGAGGACAACCTGTTCGATACGGTCCGGGTCCGCGAAGATGACGGGCAGATCTTGCGGCACATCAACAATCAGCTTCACACCGGACTCTTTGGCGAACAGCCCGCTGGCCATGGTTGCCGCACGGAGGAACGTGTCAACGGGAATGAACTCCCTGTCGCGCCATTTCAGGCGGCCGGATTCGATTTTGGTCAAGTCAAGAAAATCGTTGATCATCCTGGTCAGCCGCTCACCCTCGTGCTCGATGATCTCCAGGTTTGCCTGCAGGCGCGCCCCTTTTATGGCCAAGTCCGCAACGCCGGCGACCATGGGTTGGAAGAATCGGGAAAATTCCCGTTTGATGAGCTTGGCGAACCCCAGGATGGAAGTCAGGGGCGTGCGCAGTTCGTGTGAGACGGAGGTGAGAAAGGTGGACTTCAGCTCGTCAAGGGCCAGGAGTCTGTCGTTAGCCGTTTCCAGCTCCCGGGTTTTGGCCAGGAGGTCCTGGGTGCGGGCGTCCACCAGATCCTGCAGGTTGCGGTTCATATCCTCCAGTTCCTTTTCGGCCTCCTTGAGTTGGGTGATGTCCAGAAAACCGCCGATAATGCCGGCTGGGTTGCCGGCCTCGTCGAAAAACACGTTTTTACGGAAGATCACGTCGCGAATAGCGCCGTCTTTATCTTTAATCTTGAAATCGTAGACCTGGGTCTTCGGGGTGCGTAACAGATCAGCGTCCTTCGCGTCATATACCTTGGCGTGTTCGTTGGGCCACAGCTCGTACACGGTTTTGCCGCGTATGTCCTCGGCGGAAATGCCCATGAATTCCGTGAAGGCATGATTGCAGTCCAGGTACCTGCCTTGGGCGTCCTTGGAAAAAACGGGGATGGGGATGGCTTTGAGCAGCGCCTCGGTATACGCCAGTTGCCGTTGCAGCTGGCGGTTGGCCTCGGAGAGTTCCAGCTGGGCCAGTTTGAGCGGCGTGATGTCCTGGTGCGTTCCGGCCATGCGAACGGGCCTGCCCTGGTCGTCCCACTCGAAGACCTTGCCCTGATCCAACACCCATACCCAGGAGCCGTTTTTGTGCCGCATCCTCGCCTCGCAGCGATAGAATTCGGCATCGCCGCGAAAGTGTTCCTGAAGCGAGATGTCGGAGCGCTCCAAGTCCTCGGGATGGCTGTGGCGTATCCACGTGTGGATGGAAAGGGGGTGCAACTCCTTCAACGTATAGCCTATCATGGTCGCCCATTGTTCGTTGAAAAAGACCTCGCCGGTCTGCACCCGCCAGTCCCAGAGCCCGACGCGCGTGCCTTCCACGGCTAGGGAAAGGCGCTCCCGGCTCAAACGCAGCTCATCAAGGAGGGTGTCCTTCTCGGCGATGGTCTGGGAGAGTTTGATGTTGCCGTAGCTCAGGGAGGCGATCATTTGGGCGAATTGGGAATAGAACCGCATGATGGCGTTCACTTTTTCCCTACTCCAGCGCGGCACCCTGTCCAGGGCGGCGAGGTATGCCTCCTCGTCGAAGCCGTACTTTCGCGCCTGAAGGCGGAACGTTTCGCGGTCGGGTTCCTCGTCCTCGAAGAGAAATTGCCCCAGAAAAATGTTGCCCACGTGTTTGTCCCCGACAATGAGCGGCGTGGCGATGTCCCACATGTTGTTCTTGCAACGATAGATGCGGAATTCGCCGGGGGCCACGCCTGAAGAGAGATGCAGGTCGCTCTTCATGCAGGCGCGCGCCGTCTCCGGGTGCACGCGGTGATAGTGGGAGCATATGTCCTGCCAGCCGGTGGCCACCAGCACCTTTCCTTTCATATCGATGATGCCGATGCCCACGCGGGTGATCATGTAGAAGTCGTTCATCATGGTCTGCAGGGCGCCGCAGTCCAGGATATCGGCGAGTTCCAGAGTTACAAGGTCTTCCCCGGGCTTCAGGACCGCCTTGAGCTTGCGCTGGATCAGTGACTCGCTTTCGGCAAGGGCCGCCTCCGCCTGTTTGCGGCCGGTGACATCGAAGTGGATGCCGAGCACCCGGAGCGGACGCCCCGCGGCGTCGCGCCCCATGCTGGCGATGCGGCATCGAGTCCAGATCCAGTCCCCGCTCCTTGTGCGCAACCGGTATTCATTGTCGAACTCCTTCGCTTGTCCGGCGAGATAGGCAGTGAAGCCTTGCTCCACCCGGTCAAGGTCTTCGGGATGGATCATGCCGAGCAGGGTCGTGAAATCGGCCTTCAGCTCCCCTGGATCATAGCCCAGCAGGTTTGCGAAACGGTCGCTGAAATGAATGATGCCGCTTGCGGCGTCATAATCCCACATGCCGTCGCTTGCGGCGTCCAGGACCGTTCGATGGCGTTCCACGCAGTTGAGCAGGGTCTGCGCGGTCAGCCTGGGCGGGGTGATGTCAGTGATCGTCTCCAGGACGTGCGCCGTCTCTCCGTGGGCGTCTTTCACGGGGTGCGCGGTTATGGTATACCACTTTTCATGATGCGGGTTGTAGTGCGTAGCCCGTTCAACCCGCCCGGATGCGAAGCTCGCAGCGGCGGGGCATTCGGGGCAAAGGAGCTGATTCTCGGCGCAGCTGTTGTAGCATAATCGGCCGGCGGGATTGTCATGGGGAGATATGCGCGCCATCTGTTCGTCGGCCCAGGCAATGGTCCTGTCGCGATTCACAAGGCACAAGCCGGTGGTGAGCGGGGCGGGGATAGCGCCGAGTGCGTTTCGCTCCTCCAGCGGCGCCGCAACGGGTTCCTGCGCAGCTTCGCCCCCGAACTCGGAGGATCGGCCTGCTCTTGCCTTGAGCACGTTGTTTTCTTCCCGTATCGCGCGCAACTCTTCGATAAGTTGCTCTTTGCTCTTCTCTTGATCTCGCATGGCGTCACTCCCGGAAGGGGGTAGGCGTATATCGTGAAGGAGCGGCCCCGCGTCGGACAGTGCGGCGCTTATGCCGGGACAAAAGGCCCAGACGCTCCCTGCTCCTTCCTCCTGCGGCTATCATGCGGCGTGGTTCACATCCACCTGCCTGACCGTCCTGCCCCCGGAAATAAACAAGGCTGAACCATTCCGAAAGGTGAAGCGGGGCGCCGCGTTGACCGACGTTGAGAACCTCCCCCGATGCTGGCTGACTGCCTTTTTTATATCACGCTAATGGAATCATTGCATATAAAAAAAAGCCGATCAAGACGGTGAGGAAAACGCGCGAACGACATGGAGAGCGCTGGGAACGAGCCGGCGCGCAGAATGCCGCATTCTGCAGGGGGAAAAAAGGGGATTCAAAAGAAAGGGGGGGGGATTAGTGTTGATTACTCCCGCAGAAATTCGTGGTCGGAATGAAAGGATATGAACAAGCGCCTTCTTGACACCAAGGTCAAGCATTGGGAGGATTCCTTGTGAAGAGAGCTTCATGAGCGCGCATTTGGTAAGGCAACACATGCATGTAGCGGCCACCTCAGTGAATACAAGAGGAGCCCGGTCCCCAAGAGGCCAAGGTCTTGCGCACCTTGGCCAGGAAGGCGAAACTCTCTTATGATGTCTGCTCCTATATGATATCTTCGGATCACCGCCATTCGCGATGCCGGAGCTTCGGCCGCCGCCGTAGCTGAAATGTCCGGCACGAGCTTGGAACTGATTATGGCGAACTATTAGGAGATCAATCGGTCGGAGAAGGATAGGGCGGTGGGGTTGGTGCCGAAGTTAACACAAGAAAAATATGATACTAACAATAGTAAAGATAACAATCTATTATCATGAATAATCTTAAAAAAAGAAAAATTAGCCATGAAGATTAGATTAGTCAATCCAGTTGTATCCTCTACCGCCAGGTTTCATACTGCTGAATCAAGAAACATTCCCCAGCGGATAGGATTATTGATCAATATCTTGTCGTCATCAGTCAAAGATGGAATCGACCTTGTCGTAACATCTCACAACTTTTTTTATTTTGAATGCGATAGATGCCAACTGCAGACCAAAGATGATTTCATTGTCAACTGCCTTCTCCCGCTACTCAACAGCATCAATTTCCCAAAAATTCCGCTTGTTCTTGGCTTTGACCTCAACAACGGAATCAAGAATCCATACGACGGCATCAACGGAATAGTTGGTTACTTCGAACCAAATAGATCGACATATGTGCATAAGACATCAATTTGGGAGTCATGGAGCGACAAAGGACAGTGCGATGAAAGAGCATTTAAAGAGCAGAACCGATTCAGGACGTTTCTACTCCAAGAAAAAAAATTTGGACTTCTTTCCTGTGGTGACACACTGAAAAAATGTTATGGCGATTTTAACTCACCTAATATTCCTGGGGTTGATGTATACCTAAACCCATCGCACACACCACCACGAGGCCATGCAAGCCAACAAAAGAACCCTCCAAAGCTTATTGCCAGTGGAAAATGCAAATATTCTTTTGGCACACGTCAATTGCAGGCCGAGCCCAAGCCAGGGGCACTTGTTTTTGGCAAGGTTCAACCAATTGAATGCTGGAGACGATTTGGGCAACACAAAGCATATGTAGTCGATGTTGACATTTAAGCATAGATAAGTGTGCCTTGCCAGGCGCTCCCTGCAAACTCAAACAATGAAGCCGTAGAAACACATTCGAAACAAGCCTGCTTCCTCCTGCATGTGCCCCTAAGCATCCAAGAGGAAGAAACCGGCAGTGTTCTTCGTTCCAGTATAATGTAGGGCGAATCCGTAGGGCGGAAAGAGAAAAAGGGCTACAGCTATTAACTGTAACCCCTTGAAATTTGTGGTCGGGATGAAAGGATTTGAACCTTCGACCCCCTGAACCCCATTCAGGTGCGCTCCCAAACTGCGCTACATCCCGACGAAGGGATATTTACTAATCCTGAGGCCTGGTTGTTGTCAAGAGAATATTTGGAAAAATATTTAAATCATTATTTCAGTAGGTTAATGGATGATGTGAACGCGGCATATCGTAAAGCCGGGGTTCAAACCGCTCTTGTGCTGCCACAAGCCCTAGCGTAGAGTGGTTGGGTTACATGGGCGCGCGGGAGCGCCCAGATGTGGGAAAGGCGCAGGAAAAGGCTTTTCGGGCCCCCAAATGAGTGGTGGGGCACGAAGATGGCAACTGCGCCGCTCATAGTTGTAAGTGGACCACGCGCCACTGCCGGAACATGATCCCGTTGCGCCCCCGTTGCGCCACTGTTGCGGTGGAGAGCCCCTCTTCTGGCGCCAAGCGCGCGTATCATCAACAACAGCGGGGGCGGCAACTCTGGGACGTGGCGTGCGCCATGTTCGATTGTGAACAGCCGCCGTTGGGGGCGCGGGAGCGGAACTGATCCTTTGCTACGGTAATATGCTGTTTTTTTTTATGTTTTGCGTACAGATTTGGAATGAATGAACAGTAGTAAATAAAAGTTGATTATTGTTGACACCAGTTGATTATCAATGGTACTAGGGCCTATATTGTGCTGGAGTGGTAGGCTTCGAGGCCAGACCGGTGGTTGTGTATTTAAATGAGCCGGATGCCTTGATTAAAGACCTCTTCCGGAGATGAGATCCTTCGGAGCCAGGGGCGACATGACGGAAAAAACGACCTTCACACTCAGCGAGGCTGCGGAGTTGCTCAATTGCCACAAGGAAACCGTGCGCAGGGAGATCAAATCCGGTAACTTGCGCGCAGCCAAAATTGGAAAAGAGTATCGCCTCTCCAAGGCCGACCTTGAGGACTACTGGTCGCTTCGTGGCGGTGGTGCGTTGTTTGAAGATACCCAGCGCCCCCCATTGGAAATCCATAAAAAGCAAAAGAAAAAACCTGGGCAAGAACAACTCAAACTTCCCACGTAGAGCCTTTGCAGGCTGTTGCAAGGAGTGAATGGCCATGCCGAAATCCCAAGATGCCGCAACACAGATGGAGCAGATTGTTCTCGAGAACGATACCGGTGCCAACCTTTCTTTTACCGGCAAGCTCTATGCGGAGCATTCCTTTTATGATGAAGAGACCCAAGCGTTAACCCAACAACGCCTCTACGTGACGAATTCGGGAGACCAGGCGTATTCCGTGGTGACAAGCGATGGGAAGAGCAAGGAAAAAAGGGCGTACATCATCAAACGCGAAGGCCAGTTGTGCAAGATCAACAACGGTCTTTTCGATGTGACCGTGAGCGCCAATGATTTGCTCGCAGTTGTGCGCGGCCTGTGCGGCATGACTGAAGACATCGATTATGAAGAGTTTTTTCAGCAAGCCAAAGGCAAGGACTGTGCGGTAAACGAATAGCCTTTGCCGTTTTCGTCGGATTTTTTCGGTGGAGAATGCGAGGTATGGAGGACAACCTATCTCGCATTGCCCCCCCTTCCGCCACAGATAGCCGCCTGGCTTGTGCGGCGGATGTTCCACACGATATGACGCGGTGATCGTTCAGGACGCTTTCGCCGTGCTCATCCTTCGCCCGTCAGGGGCGTCACTCCTCCGCCCCCGAAGAACCGGCGGGGCCTTCACTTCCCTTCTCTTTCCGCGCCATCGCCCTCGTCCCTTCCCAATCGATTCAATTTCGTAGTTGAAATCCATCGTTCTGATTTCCAGCCTTTTAGCGCATTTTCGCCTTGAAACAAGGCTCCCCCCTGAAACAATTTCCAATTGATCCAGAGAAATGCATAAGAGCATCTAGCGCTTTTCAAGCGTGAGATGCTCTTATGGAAAACCCTCTTCTCATCCGCATTCGACGCAAAGAAGAATGATAAAGACGTATCCAGATCATAGGTTCGGCGCAAGGCACCCCTTTTTATATCATTGGAGAAATTACCAAGCTTGGAACAATGCCAGAATCAATAGGGTATTTTTCTGATGTGGCTATGTCCTTAACTCCGCAATGTGGGAACGACTTGTTTTTCCGAGGGGAAAACCTCTTGAAAGAGGTTCTTCCCCTCGGGCTCCCCTTTCCAGAACCTTTCATATAACATAATGCTATTATAAACTAAGTCGTTGGAAGGGGGGTTCGGGGGGAGATCCTTTATCAAATACTTCAGCCCTTGGGCGCGGTCGTATAGCGCCTTAGGGATGAAGATAGCAGCGCTGGTTTACCTGCGGTAATTTTCATAAATTAATCTGGAAATGGGAAATGGCATAAGATGCTGTTCCGTGGTGGAAAAGCGGGAGCCGTATGTGCGCCTGGATTCCGACAATGCTGTTTATGGTGTGCGGCACGTTTGCGAAGTATTGCTAAGCGGGTGCAAGTGCAGTATATTAAGTGTGAACGCATGTTCACTAGAAATGTGTTTATCCGCAGTGCATAATGGAGTTGAGTGACCCGAGCGACAGTGAAAATATATTGCCATGGGTCAATATCGGTCAATAATGAGCGATACTGTGTCTAAATGACACTTGCTTATTATGCCGCCTATTTATCCATTATGTATACAAAAAACAGTAATACCAGTCCCAAACACCTCCCACGCCAGCGGTGAATTGAGTCAGAAATCGTCACACCGCATTCATGGATCTGTTCCAATTCTTTCTAACCAGGTCATATTTTGATTCAAAATTGTAGGCACTGTTCTTGCTATTTACTTGGCTGAGCTAAATTTCCTCTATCTAAGACACAATATTCATGATTGTTGCAAGAACCGCGGCTTGCTTTCAAGAGAGTGGGAGGAAGGTGTGTCCCGCATGGGGACAATGGTTTTACTATGAGCGGAGGATTGATTTATGACAACTGCGTTATTGGTGTTGATTGCGGTGATGTGGATTCCTGTGGCCATGTTGAATCTGGGGAAAGGCGAAGCAAAGGGCACGGGAGCAGCCACAGGTTTGGTCGGTGCGGTGGTCGTCATCGGCGCAATCATCCAGGCCGCTGTATTTAAGGATTCTTTTACAGCCGGATTGCTGCTTGCCCACGGGTTGTTGTATTGTTGCGTTTCTTACGCGCTCCTGGCGGGGCTGGAGGACTTGCGTTCGGTAGGGAATGTGAGCCTGACGGTCGCCCTTGTATCCGCCATTTATTGCCTGATTTTTTTCTTCGGCGGTCCGGTCATGGCCGACGGCACGCAACTGATTGCGCCAAGCATGTATCTGGCCCTGGCGTGTCTGGGATACACTATTTTGACCCTTGAAGTCTTTCTAGCTTTTCACGGAAAGCTCGGCGGCGCGACGGTCGCCTGGTCACTGATTCTCTGGGTGCCCTTCGGGCTCTGGATTCCGGCGTTCTGGCTTATGACCGCGGGAACCCTGCCTTTGTAAGCGCATACCGGGAGTTACTCCTCGGCAGGCAAGAGGGGCCGAAAACGAGGAGCCATGTATATATCTGATGGAAATCCTGTTACCTCCATACGCCTCATGTCCGTGAAGGGCCGCTTACCAAGGGGAGCGGCCCTTCAATTTTTTCTATGCGCCATGATCCGCGTTGATGACAGTGGAAATGCACCGCCATGGTCAAGGAGGCGCCGTTACGCCTTTTCGATCCAATAAGGGTTGGAAAGATCTTCGAAGGCCGAAAGCGCGGCCGTGGAGCCCTCTCCTATGGCGGTGACGATTTGCTGTACCCCGCCGGTCACATCGCCCGCGGCGTAGATGCGCGGAACATTGGTTCTCATGCTGCGGTCCACCTTAATGAAACCCTGGGCGTCGAGTTGGACGCCGATCTGTTTGGCCAGCTCGACATTGGCGTCCAGGCCGATGGCCACGAAAACGCCGTCCACATCGTGCTCCATTGTGCCGTCATCTTGCGTGTTGCGTAATGTCACGCCGGTGACGCGCTTCCCGTCGCCGTGGATTTCGGCGACGTCGCTGTTCCAGAGAACTGGTATGCCGGCATGCTGAACGGCGTCCTGCAACTTTTGTTCGGCCCGGAAGGCGCCGCGTCGATGCACGATGGTCACATCCACCCCGAGATTTTTCAGGTGCAGCGCATCGGTGAGGGCGGTATTGCCGCCGCCGATGATGAAAACCTTGCGCCCCTTGTAGAGATAGCCGTCGCACGAGGCGCAATAGTTCACGCCGAAGCCGAAGTAGCGGTCTTCGCCGGGGGCGCCGAGTTTCCGCCACGTCGCGCCCGTGGATAAGAGAAGCGCGCGCCCCATATAAACGCCGTGGTTGGTGGTCACTTCGAGATCATTTCCGACCTTTATATCCTCCACCTGTTCGCCCTCGCGGATATCGGTGTACTCGCGGGCGTGATCGCTCATGATGTCCATAAGTTTTTTTCCCGCGATATTTGCAAAGCCGGGATAGTTCTCCACAACGGGGGTGAGCGCCACCTGCCCCCCGATTATGGCCTTTTCGAGGATCACGGAGGAAAGGCCGGACCGTTCGGCATAGATGCCGGCGGTGAGTCCCGCGGGGCCTGCGCCGATAATGATCAGATCCTTTTCCTCTATGGTGCGCTCGGCATGGGCTCCATGCGCGGGGTGGTCATGATGCTCTTCCTGCGCGGCCAGGATGTCGTCGGCGTTTTTCAGGGTCAGCAGCTCGGCTATGAAGCGTTCTTCCGGCTCCAGCCCCAGCAGGAAAAGCTCTTGGTTGATGACGGTTTGTGGAACGGAGCCGACGGCGAACTGCATGGCGAGTTCGGGATTTTCAGCGGTTTCAACGCATTCCGAACGCACCAGCAGGGGTTTCTCCACAGCCGCCTTAAAAGCGTTGATTACCTGCCCCGGGCAATACGGGCAGCTGGGGTTCACGAACACCTGCACATGGCGGGGGTCCTGAAGTTCGGCGAGCATGTTTTTGGAACTTTGGGAGAGGTTGCTCTGGCCTCTGGAAACCATAAGGATGGCTTCGATGAAGGAACGCCCCTCTTCTCCCAATGGAGCGCCGAGAAAGCGGACATGATACCGCTCCGGTTGCAGCAGGAGAGCGGGGGAGGCCTCCACTCCGTATTTTTTGGCCTCTTCGCTGTCGAGATCATAATAGGACGCATTGATCAGGGGGCTGAGCCGGTCGATATCGCGTATGAATTTCACCATGTATTCGTTGTACACGTCATTGGTGCCCCTCTCCGTGAAAACAACCAAATCGACAGGCTCCTGCAATTTTTCAAAGAGTTTCACCAGGTGCTGGCGCGAATCTTCCGGGATAAACCATTCGTAACCATCGTCGGACTGCTTTTTACTCTTTTTGAAAAAAGGGCACATGATTTGTCCTCCGTAAGCGCCCCCGCTCATTCAGGGGGGCGGTTCAAGCGTGGGATATCCTCCGGAACCGCAAAAACGCCGGTCCACGGTGCTGGAAGAATATAAGACTTTGAATATAACTCCAAGCGAAAGGCGTGCAACAACATCCCCTGGGGGCATTTCGGGCCGCCGTATTTCAGGTCTCCGATGACCGGTTGTCCCCGCGAAGCGAGCTGTACCCGGATCTGATGCGTGCGCCCCGTGCTGAGCTGCACCAGAAGCAATGATTTATCTTTTTGGACGCACAGGGGCTGCGCCCAGGCCAGAGCCGGTTTGCCCGCGCCCGTGGTCATGCGTTCACGCTCCATGTCCTGCGTTTTGTCGAGAAGATCCCGGAGCGCCGCGGTGTCATGATGCGGCCATGCACCGTTTACCCAGGCCAGATAATCCTTGCGCAGGCGGCCTGCCAGGAAAAGCTCGTGCAACTCGCGAAGTCCGTTGTAGGATAAGGCCACGAGCAACAGGCCGGACGTGTCTTTATCCAGCCTGTGCGCGGGAGTTGGAGAAAAAGGGGCGTCGGGAAACATGGCGCACAACCGGGAGTGCAGACTGTCGTCATGGCCGCTTCCGCCGTGCACGGGCAGACCGGCGGGCTTCACCGCCACAAGCATGTCTTGGTCCTGATGCAAGATGGACACCTGTTTGTGAACGCGCTCCGGCATCAGGGGATCGGCGCCGGTACTATAGGGAGGCAGACGCACGATCTGCCCCGCTTCCAGACGTTGAAACGGTTGGGCCCGTTTTTTATCCACGCGCACCTGCCCCGTGCGTATCCAGCGCATGACGGCGCTTCGAGGAACGCCGCGCCCCACGCGGCGTTGCAGGTATTGCAATAATTTTTGCCCGGATTCCTGGGGCGTGACGGTCAGCAGGGCGGGGCGGGTGTGTGTGTGCATGACGATAACTATTTCGGATTATCAGATTGTTACTTAAGTTTTGAAAAGGAATTCCAACGGTGCAAATTTTGAGCGTATCAACCGTGAAACGGTTTGGATGTTCTTGTGCCGTTGTCTGAAACTCGAGAATATTGTTTCAGGTACAAGCCTTGGATCAAGGCGAAAATGGGCCAGAGGTTTCCACAAGTTGACAAAGGACGTGAGACACCTACAATTGCGAACGCGCCTTTTTATATGGACAGGCCTTTTTTTTATCAACTACGGAAAATTACGGATGGTTCCCGATAGTATACCACTGGGGCAGAAAATCAAGCATTGCGGAGTAATGTCCTTTACCAGGGAGAGTAGTAATAGCGCATTTTCGCCTTGAAACAAGGCTCTCCCCTGAAACAATTTCCAATTGTTCCAGGGAAATGCATAAGAGCATCTAGCGCTTTTCAAGCGTGAGATGCTCTAGAATGCGCGGAGAGGGGTGCAGGGCAGGGGAGGGTATACATCGAACAGGCTCTTCCAAGGAAAAATAATCGCAAAAGGAGAGGCGGGTTTCATGGGAATGCATGGAGGGCCTGTTGACATGGCCTCGGAAACTGGAAGATGGTGTAAGGTCAAACGCAGCCGCTTCTTTCATCAGTGGCTGCGGCAGGGCTGAGTCGTTCCTTTGCAGATTGCGGTCGGATGAAGAGAGCAAGCAAAAGGCAGTGCGCTGAATGGAACCCAAACTCGTTATTGTTGCGAGTCTTTTGATTACGTCGACCGGCATGGGGCTGTTGTCTCTTTATGCGGCGCTCCATTTCAAGACTCCGGGGGCGAAATCCTATACCGGGCTCATGGCCAGCGCCGCACTGTATTCTTTTGGATACATGTTGGAATTGTGCCATACTTCGCTGGAAGGGATTTTATTCTCGTTGCGCATTGAATACCTGGGCATTCCGTTCCTGCCGGTATTTTGGGTGATGATGGCCGTGCGCTATGCCGGATACGCCAGCCTTGTCCCCCGGTGGGGGTTTTGGGCGCTTTTTGTCATCCCGGTTCTCACGTTGATTCTTCATTACACAAACGCCCAGCATCATCTTTTTTACGCCGCGGTGAAAGTGAATGATTCCGGGCCGTTTCCCCTTGCGGAAATCACAAAGGGCGTATGGTACCAGGTTAATGAATTTTATCAGCAGATTTGTTTCATTACCGGTAATTTGATTTTTTTGCGCATGATGCTCCGCTCTGTGGGCCCGTATCGCATGCAGGCCACAACCATGTTTATCGCTTCCATGATCCCCTGGGTCGGAGATTTTATTTATCAGTACAGCCTCGCCCCATACGGGATAGACATCGTGCCTTTCACCTTCGCCATAGCCGGACCGTTGTTCGCTTTGGCGCTGTTCCGGTTTCGCATGTTTGATTTCGTCCCCATCGCCAGACACACCATTTTCGACTGCATGCGCGATCCGGTTTTTGTCCTGGACACCGCGGGCCGCCTTGCGGATGTCAATAACGCCGGCCTTGGCTTTTTTCCAGATGTACGGCGCGCCATGCTTGGCCGGCACGCGGAGTATGTTTTCACCGCTTACCCCGAACTGGTGTCGTTTCTGCGCGATGGAAAAAATCCCCCCAAGGAGATCCGGGGCAAGGGCGGGGTCGATTCCCGGGTTTTCGAACTGACCACAGTGCCCGTGCCCTCGAAGACATCGCAATCCATGGGCACGATCCTGATGCTGCACGATGTCACCCAACAAAAGCAACTTCTCGAAAAGTTGCGGGAACTGGCCAACATGGACGGCCTGACCGGAATATACAACCATAGATTTTTTTTGGAGTGCAGTAATAAGGAAATGCGGCGAGCGGTGCGGCAGCGGCGTCCGCTCACGCTGATTCTGCTTGATCTGGATTACTTCAAACGCATCAATGATGCCTACGGCCACCAGACGGGAGACAAGGTCTTGTGCGCCGTGGCCGAGACATTGCGTAACGGGTTGCGTACCTCGGACATTCTCGGACGATACGGGGGCGAAGAATTCGCCGCGTTTCTTCCGGAGACGGGGCCGGAGACGGGAGTGCGCATCGCGCAACGATTGCATGAGGCGCTGCGGAAACTGCGGGTTCCAGTCGATGGGCATGCGGTCGCTATTACCGCCAGCATGGGCGTAGCGGGCTATCATGCCGCACAACATGCCGATTCCGTGGAAAAGATTTTCAAGGAGGCGGATGAAGCCCTTTACCGTGCCAAGGCAAAGGGCAGAAACAGGATAGAAGTGCTTGCCACACCTCATTGATCCGCTGGTAAGCCAGCGACGCGCACCTAAGCCGTGTGCGCCTTGCGGCCGGCCTTCCGCTGGTAAGCCAGCGACGCGCACCTAAGCCGTGTGCGCCTTGCGGCCGGCCTTCCGCTGTGCTATGGCGCTGCATGAGGTGCGTCGGCGGTCCTTGATCGCTGCTTCCGGAACAGAACGTTTCCCTTTTTTTCGCGTTGAAGGCCAGCGACGCGCATCCTCCGTAGTTTGCCGCATGAATGCGGTCGCACTGATTTCGCCGGGCAATGACATGCAGACCAACGTATTCTCCAAATACTAATGACGCATGTACCTGACTGGTGCCCGCGCAATGCTGTGCCCGGCGGTTATCCTTGGAGTCTTTTTCGCGAAACGCGGCTTTCGGAATGGGTGTGGCGCGGTTGCTGAAGAGGAGAACCGTACCCGGTTTCGCTCACCGCATCAAAGGCATGATGCGCCGGCATTGGGGGACCTTGAGCATTTATCGTTTGAAATGCTCGCTTAACGGCGGGCAAAGCCCGCCTGCAATCATTTCGCGGCAAGGATGTGTCCGCAACTCCTTGCGGAGCCTTTCCACTTTTTTAAAGTTTAAAGGCTCTAGCCGCAACGAGACGCATGCGCTGAACATTCTGCAAAAGGGGAGAACAATGAGAAGGTTGCTGTGTACCACGCTGACTTGGGTCTTGAGTGTCGTCTGTCTGGCCATGTTGCTGCCCGTGGTGGCGCATGCGGCGGAAATAACCTTGACGTATGCCAACTTTCCTCCGGCGCCCACGTTTCCCTGCGTGCAAATGGAACGCTGGAAAGAGGAAGTGGAAAAACGCACCGCAGGCAAGGTCGCTGTACAGACCTTTCCGGGCAGCACGTTGCTCGGCCCGAAAAACATGCTGGACGGAGTGAAACAGGGGCAGGCCGACATCGGTGTCATCTCCCTCTCCTATCAACCCGGTGTTTTTCCTTTGACCTCGGTGCTGGAACAGCCTCTGGGCTTCACCAGCGCCACGGTTGCCAGCATGACGCTTTTGGATATTTTTCAGAAATACAATCCGGAAGCCTATAAAGATGTAAAAGTGCTGACCATGTTCACCAGCGCTCCCTCCAATATAATGAGCCAGGTGCCTGTGCGCTCTCTGGCCGATCTCAAGGGCTTGGAATTGCGCGCTTCGGGTGGCGCTTCCAAGGTCCTGGACCTGCTCGGCGCCGTGCCTGTGTCCATGCCCATGTCCGAGACGCCCGAAGCCCTGCAAAAAGGCCTGGTCAAAGGCCTGCTTTCCTCGCTTGAAGTTTTGAAAGACTTCAACTACGCGGAAAGCTGCCGTTATGAAACCATTACCAATTTCCAGGTCTACCCTTTCGCCGTGATCATGAATAAGGATTCCTGGGAAAAGCTGCCGGACGACGTGAAACAGGTCATGGACGACCTGGTGCGCGAACAGGCGCAATGGACCGGCCAGTACATGGACTCCCACCTGCGCGAGGCCGTGGAATGGAGCAAAGAGACATACAATATCGAGCTGATCGAATTGCCTCAGGGAGAAATGGAGCAGGCCATGAAAATCCTTGAACCCATGGTCAGCGAATGGAAGCAACGGGCCGTGAAGGCCGGTGTGCCCGCCGATGAGGTCCTGGCCGATGTGCTTTCCCTCAAGGCGAAATATGAAGGGGAATTTGGGAAATAAAATCAGCTTGTTGGGCTGCTGGGGAGACCCGGCTGCACAAGCGCCGGCATTTCCTTGAGAAACGGGGGGGGAGGCCATTACGGCTTCTTCCCCCGGCATCCTTTGACACCGTATATTTCCATGATAAAAAAGTTACAAGCTTTCAGTAGGATACTGAATACAACGCTCCTGTGGATCGGATGCCTCGCCCTTTTCGCCATGATGGCGCTCGCGTGCGCCAATATGTTTTCCCGCGCGCTCTGGCTGCCCATCAAGGGCAGCTACGAGGTGGTGGGCTTTCTCGGCGCGCTGGTGGCGGCGTTCGCGCTGGGGCACACCCAGCAGTTCAAAGGGCACATCGCCCTGACAATCCTTTCCGGAATGTTCCCCAAACGCTTTGAACGCTGCATCGACGGGCTGGGATATCTTATCTGCGCAACGCTTTTCGGGCTGGCCGGCTGGAGAACCTCGTTGTGGGCCTGGTCGCTGGTGGAAACGGGGGAACTGTCCGAAACGTTGCGCTTCGCCTATTATCCGTTTCCCTTCGCCGTGGCTCTGGGGCTCTTTCTGCTGGCGCTGGCCCTTGTCTGCGACATGCTGGCCGCTTTCATCGAATGCGCGGGAGGCAAGGCATGAGCCCGGCGACCCTCGGTATCCTGGGCATTGTGGCCCTTGTTCTGTGCCTTTTTTTCCTGCGCATGCCCGTGGGCTTCGCCATGGCGCTCATCGGGTTTCTGGGATTCTGGAAGGTGATCAACCTGCAGGCCGCCCTGGGCATGCTGGGCACGGAAATCTGGAATGTTTTTTCCTCTTACGGACTCACCGTAATACCGCTGTTTATCCTTATGGGGCAGATCTGCTACCATTCAGGGGTAAACAAGCGCCTTTATCACACGGCCTACGTCTGGCTCGGGCAATACCGCGGGGGGCTCTCCATCGCCACCATCCTGGCCTGCGCGGGATTTTCCGCCATCAGCGGTTCAAACACCGCCACAGCGGCCACCATGAGCACCGTGGCCCTGCCGGAAATGAAGAAATACAACTACAACCCCATTCTTTCCACCGGCTCCGTGGCCATCGGCTCCACATTGGGCGTTGTCATCCCTCCAAGCGTGGTGCTGCTGATCATCGGACTGCAAACGGGGCAATCCATCGCCAAGCTGTTTTGGGGGGGGATGCTGCCGGGCCTCCTGCTGGTGGGATTTTTTTTGCTGACCATTGCCGTGCTCTGCAGACTGCACCCCTCATGGGGGCCGGCCGGAGAGCGCACGACATGGGCGCAAAAACTACGCTCCCTGCCCGGTTCCATTGAGATGCTCGTGCTCTTCGGCCTTGTCATGAGCGGCCTGTTCGCCGGATTCTTCACCCCCAGCGAGGCCGGGGCCGCAGGGTCGCTGCTGGCCGTGCTCATCAGCGTGGTCAGCGGAAAGTTCACCTGGAAGCGCTTGTGGGATTCCGGCGTGGACACGCTGCGCGTGTCGAGTATGATTTTTATGATCATCACCGGCGCGGTGCTCTTCGGCCGGTTTTTGGCCGTGACGCGCATGCCTTTCGAGGCCGCGGCCTGGGTGGCGTCGCTGCCCATTCCGGCCTGGGTGGTCATCATCTTGATTTGCGTGGTCTACATGCTGGGGGGGATGATCATGGACGCGCTGGCCTTGCTGCTGATCACCATCCCGATTTTTTTCCCCCTGGCTCAGGGGCTTGGATACGATCCTCTCTGGTTTTCCCTGGTCGTCACCGTGGTTACCACCATGGGCGCGGCCACGCCGCCCGTGGGCGTGAGCGCCTTCATCGTTTCATCCATGGCCCAAGGAGTTCCCATGTACAGCGTGTTTCGTGGCATCACCTATTTTCTGTATTCCTATGCCGCGTGCGTGCTGCTGATGTTGCTTTTCCCGGACGCCTTCCTTTATCTGCCCAGGCTGATCCATTGAGGCCTATTGACCGTGCCTCTGGGAATAAAAGAATGTGGCTATGTCCTTAACTCCGCAATGTGGGAATGACTTGCTTTTCCGAGGGGAAAACCAGCGCTGCTATCTTCATCCCTAGCGCATTTTCGCCTTGAAACAAGGCGCGATACAACCGCGCCCAAGGGCTGAAGTTCTTGAAAGAGGTTCTTCCCC
>CAZFCK010000016.1:0-37479 GCA_964517355.1 uncultured Desulfovibrionaceae bacterium
CTTATAATAACATGATGTTATATGAAAAGTTCTGGAAAGGGGAGCCCGAGGGGAAAAACAAGTCATTCCCACATTGCGGAGTTAAGGACATAGCCACAAAAGTTTATTTAGTTGCAGCGTTGTTTGTTTCCTGCAACCCGGCTTCGGGCATGGCGAGAAAAAATACGGGGAAGCCTGAATAACAGCGCTTCGCTGTTGACGATAGAGGGACTAGCCGGGTAAGAATCAAGGTAACTCCATGAAAAGTCCGCGCACATTGTTGGGGCACTGGGGATTCCACGTAGCATGGAGGTGAGGAGGGGCACCATGAAGGTAAGTTTGCAGTTTCGTGTCGTGGCGAGCATCATTGTCATTCTTGTGCTGGTTACGGGCATCAATATGTTGGTCTTTTACCATAATTTGATGTCCTTCGCAGATAAGCGCGGCGAAGAGCGCGAAGCGGCCATGGTCGAAGAGAGCAAGAAGCAACTGCGGGACCTGGCCGCTTTGGCCTACAACACACTGCAGCGCTCTTACGAACAATCTCAGGACGTGGAAGCGATCAAAAAAAGGGTCGAGCAGAAGCTCACAATGGTCCTGGATGCGGTCTACGGCCAAGTGCAGGTCTTCTACGACGCCAACGTGGACGTGCTGTCTGAGGATGAATTGCGCCAAGGGATAAAAGAACTGGTCGCGGGAGCGAGGTTCGACGGCGACAACTACGTCTGGATCAGCGATCTTGGACCGACCATTGTGCTGCACCCGGTGACTCCGGAGCTGGAAGGAACTGACCTCTCCACGAAAAAGGATGCCCAGGGGCGGTTTCCCTTCCTGGAAATGGTGGATATTTGCCGAAAAGACGGTTCGGGCGTTATCAGCTACTTGTGGGAGAAAGTAGGAGAAAGTGAGCCCAAGCTCAAAATCTCCTATGTGCGCCTGTTTCCTCAATTGGGCTGGGTGCTGGGCACCGGCGCCTGGGTGGAGGACATTGAAGCGGATATGCAGCGGCAGGCCTTGGAGGCCATTGCTTCCATGCGCTTGGAAGACGGGAACTATTTTTGGGTGCACAACACCGATATGCCGATTCCCTTGATGATGATGCACCCGACGACTCCCAGTCTGAATGGCAAGCCCCTGGATGATCCGAAATTCGATTGCGCCACTAAAATACAGATCGGCGGACAAGGCGATCTGAAACCGTTATCCACAAAGAGCAATCTGTTTCATTCCATGAACAAGGCGGTTTTGGAAAAAGGGGAGGGCTATGTGCAATACGACTGGCCCAAACCCAGCGGCGCGGGCGTGACCAAAGAACGTTTTCCCAAACTTTCCTATGTGCGACTTTTCGAGCCCTGGGGATGGATTGTCGGTATGGGCATCTATATTGATGATATTGAAACCCGTGTGGCGACTGAGCGGGATTCATTACGCCAATCCATGTATCATTTCCTTATTGTGGCGAGCACGCTCAGCGTATTGGTTACGGCAATACTATGCGTGATATTCCTGTGGATTTTGCGGCGCGAACTGACGCACCCCCTGCTGCAACTGGCGGCGTACACGGAGCGGGTGAGCAGGGGAGAACTCGACGCCGTCATCGAGGGACGTTTCGTGGGCGAGTTGTCGGTGTTGCGGGAATCCCTCAAACGCATGGTTGATAACCTGAAAACGGAAACGCAAAAAGCCATGCAGGGGCAGGAGGAGGCGCGCGTTCAGGCACAACGGGCTGAAGACGCCGTGGGGCGCGTGCAGGAACATATCGCTTCCTTGAACAGTCTCCTGGAATCGATGAACGATGTCGCGAAAAAGGCCAAGGGCGTTTCCATCAGCATCAGCGAGACAACAACGACCCTTATGGACCGCTTCAGAGACGTGGGCAACGGCGCGGCAACACAGAACGACAGCCTTGCTGAAACTTCGGCCTCCATGAGCGAGATGAACGACGTGGTGCTGGAAGTCGCCAGAAATGCGGGAAGCGCTGCCGAAAGCGTGGATGTCGCCAAGACCAGGGCCGGTGAGGGCGCCGCTGTTGTGGATGATGCCGTGCACGCCATTGCCGCGGTGCGTGATCTTACCACGACGTTGAAAGCGAGCATGAAGAATCTGGAGCGGCAGGCCGAAAACATAGGCGCGGTGATACAGGTCATCAATGACATCGCGGACCAGACAAACCTGTTGGCGCTCAACGCGGCCATAGAAGCCGCCCGCGCAGGCGAGGCCGGACGCGGGTTCGCAGTGGTGGCGGACGAGGTGCGCAAACTCGCCGAAAAGACCATGGCCGCGACCAAAGAGGTGGGCGACAACATTCACGCCATTCAGAAAGTCGCACAGGAAAATGTCGTAAATGTTGACAAAGCGGCCGAAGCAGTGGAACAAGCCACTACCTTGGCCAATCATTCCGGGGAAACACTCCAGGTAATCGTTCAATTGGTCACGGAAAACGCGGGTCAGGTGCAAAGTATCGCTTCAGCCGCGGAAGAACAGTCCGCAGCCATGGAGCAGATTACGCGCTCCATCACCACTGTCAGCGATATCGCCTCCAAAACCGTGCAGGATATGACCACTGCGGAGCGGGAGATCGAGATACTGCAATCCCTGGCCCTGGAAATTGATAAGGTGATACAGGAACTCAAGCGATGACGTGCGGACCCCGTGCTTGAACGCGGGGAGCTTGTTGTTTCGCAAGGAGTACGCCTTGCATCGCGGCAAGCTGAAAAGGTAAGCCCGGGGGGGAATTTCTTGCCGATCATACGGCGAGATTTTTTCCCCCTTTGAATCCGCCTCAAAGCGGAGTTGTTTTTTACGCGAAAGGTTTTCCGTTGATGCCGCAGAATTTTGACAGCGCTTCGCGCGCCCTGCTCAATGCCCTGGATGACGCCGTCGTGGTTGTTGACGCGCAAGGAATAGTGCTTGCCGCCAATTCCGCGGCCAAGAAGGTCTATCTGGCGGACGCCAAAGAACCCGCCTCCCTTGAGGGGCGGCACTTGCGCGATATTTTGCCCAGGGAATTGGCCCAGTCGCGCA
This sequence comes from uncultured Desulfovibrionaceae bacterium, assembly GCA_964517355.1. Lineage (GTDB taxonomy): Bacteria > Desulfobacterota > Desulfovibrionia > Desulfovibrionales > Desulfovibrionaceae > CAZFCK01. Next base: position 3,004 of record CAZFCK010000016.1, read on the forward strand.
TGGAAAACGTGACTCTCGCCATGGCTGACAACATGGTGCACGATTTTGAAGATGAAGATGAAACGCGCGCCTGGCAGCACAGTGTGCGCCCGTTGCAGGACGGGATTCCCGTCACGGCCTATGTGCTGGTTTCCAAAGACGTGACCAGCGACCGGATGCAGGATATCGAACTCAGACGCGAGCAGCAGCGGCACATCTTTTATCTCGAATCGCTGCCCGGCTACGTGATGCTGGTGCGTTGGGATCATGTCATTGTGTATGTCAACCGCCGGTTCCGCCAGCTGTTTGGACGGCCGGGCAAGCGCAAATGCCATGAAGTCATGGGAGATCCCCACGGATTGTGCGGCCATTGCCCCATCCAGCCCATGTTGGAGGATATGCAGCCCCGGCAGTGGGAGTGGCAACATCCGGACGGACGGATTTTCGAGGTGTACAGCCACCCCATGACAGGGGAGGACCGTTCCGCACAGTTTCTCGTCTTGGGCATAGAAATCACGGCGCGTAAAACGGCTGAGCGGGCGTTGGTGAAGGCACAGGAATATCAAAAGGCCATTTTGGACAATATTCCGGATCTCGTCTGGCTCAAGGACGATCATAATCGTTTTGTGGCGCTGAACCAGGCCTATGCAGCGGCGTGCGGCAAGAACGCCGATTCATTGAGCGGAAAAAACGAGATTGACGCCTGGGGGGCGGTGCAGGGCGAGAAATTCCTGCAACGAGACGCCATGGTGCTGACCACGCGCAGGCGGATGACGGAAGAGGAACATATTGAAGACGAGCAGCACAACAGCCGTTGGCTTGAGGCCGTGCGCGTGCCCATTTTCGATGCCCAGGGAAAACTGTTGGGACTCACCGGCATCGCCAGGGACATCACGGAACGCAAACAAACCGTTGAAAGGCTGCGCTATTCGCACGCGGAGATGGAGCGCCACGTCCACGAGCGCACGAGCGAGTTGCGTATGGCCGTTGAGCAGCTTGAACGCGAGGTGGAGGAACGCAAGCGCACCGAGGAAGCCCTGGTCCAGGCAAGGCAACGGGCTGAAGTTGCCACCAGAGCCAAATCCATATTTCTGGCCAACATGAGCCATGAGATTCGAACCCCGCTGAATGTGATCATGACCATGACGGATGTGGCCTTGCGCAGGAATTCCATGATCGATCAGGGGCGAGCCCTTGAGATGGTGCATGAGGCCGGGAGCACGCTGCTGAGCGTTATCAACGACATCTTGGATTTTTCCAAGATCGAGGCAAGGAAAATGAAACTCGAGGTCATCGACTTCAATCTGCATAAAACCCTGGGCAGTATTTTTCGTATCCACTCCGTGCAGGCGACGCGCAAAGGATTGGACGCATTTCTCGATGTCCATCCCAAAACCGGGATGTTCGTCAAGGGCGACCCGGGCAGGTTGGCGCAAGTATTGGGAAATTTGCTGGCCAATGCCGTTAAATTCACCTCCTCGGGTAGCGTGCGCCTGGAAGTGCGCCCCGTATCGCCCCCGGAAGGAACCGGGAAGGATTTTCTGGAAAATGGCGCGCAATGGGTGCGCTTTGCCGTGAGCGATACAGGGATAGGAATTGCCAAGGATAAACAGCAGCTTATATTTGAAAGTTTTCAACAGGCGGACGACGCCACCACCAGGGAGTTCGGCGGCACCGGGCTGGGACTCACCATTTCCAAACAGCTGGTTGAATTGATGCACGGCAAAATGAGCGTGGAGAGCCAGGAGGGCTGGGGCAGCACCTTTTCGTTTTGTCTGCCCATTGCGCGAGGAGACGAAAGCGCGGTACGCAAGGCGGAGGAGGATCTTCTGGTTGGAGATCTGCCGGAGCTGGAGCCCATGCGCATTTTACTTGCCGAAGATAACGCCCTCAACAGAGAGCTTATCGTCTCCCTGTTACGCAAACAAGGGCACACCGTGCTCGAAACCACCAACGGACATGATGCGCTGGCCATTCTCGCCAAGGAAAAAGTGGATGTGGTGCTTATGGATATCCAGATGCCCATGCTCGACGGCGTGGCCACCACCAAAGCCATACGTAAGGCCGAGGACCTGGCGGTTCCCAACGACGTGCCGGTGATTGCCCTCACAGCCCATGCCCTAGACGGAGACAGGGATCGGTTTCTCGATGTCGGCATGGACGGTTATGTTTCCAAGCCCATTGGCCTGAATGAACTGATGCGGGAAATGTATCGCATCATGAAAGATAAAATAATCAACAACGCTTTGGCTGCCGCCGGTCAAGAGATTGTTGCGGCCAGGGAGGCAAAGGGGGAGCAACGCCGCATCGGGCGCGGAAGCGAACCTTTTGTGGATGTGCACGCTCCTCCGCAGGGACTGGACGAGCGTTCAGACGCCCTGGAACGATTGCAGGGCGACGAAGCGCTTATGAGAAATCTGGATAAGCACTTTATACACGATGCGCCCAAAGATATGCGGAAATTGTCTCTGGCGCTGGAGACCGATGATTTTGCAACGGTGAAGATGATTGCGCACCGGATTAAGGGGCAAACAGGAACTATCGGGGCGGGGCGGGCTTTCTCCTTGGCCAGATGGATCGAAGGCGCGGCAATGGCTGAAGAACGGGCGCAACTTCAGGAAATGATAGACGCCTTGCAAGCTGAAGTGGGGTGCGTGATAGAACATATGGAGGCCTTGCCCCCTCTTGATGAAAATCGGGACAGTGCTGATTGACACGCATGGCATTGACTCATATCTAAGTATATATAGATAGTTGTCCTGTTTTACCCCTGCGGTTGAGAGGCGCTGTGCACAGCAACGTTAACAGGAGGCGAGAGCCCATGAAAATCCTTGTTGTGGATGATTCCCCGATGATCCGTGAGCTGCTTAGGGGCGTGCTCCAGCCCGAGGGCTACGAGGTTCTTGAAGCGGAAGATGGGGAACAGGCCCTTGATCTCTTCAAAAGAGAAGACGTGGACTTGAGCATTATCGATATATTCTTGCCGAAAAAGGGTGGATTGCAGGTCATGGGCGAGTTGGTCAAAGTGAACAAATCCCATAAAATCATTGCCATTTCTGGAGGTGAATCCTTCAATCCCGAAGCGATTCTCGATCTGGCGAACATTTTCGAAGTGGTGGAGACCTTTACCAAGCCTCTTGATACGAAAAAGCTGCTGCGCGCTGTGAAAGACGCTTTGGAGTCCGGTGACGGATAATGCGGCGTTGCCTCCGCCGCATGGTTGTGAGATGTTAAGTTTCTTCGGAGAGCGCGCCGTTCCCTTTCATTTTCCGGAGGCGTGCGGCAATGCGCGTCTGTGAACGGGGGAACCCCGTTACAAGGGGATTCCCCTTTATGTTTTTCCGGCAGATAGAGCATTTTAACTTTGAAAAAGTTGAAAGGGTCTGCAAAGATTTGCTTGCAACTCTTTGCCGCAAAATGATTGCAGGCGGGCTTTGCCCGCCGTTAAGCGATCATTTCAAGCGTTAAATGCTCTAGATGCTCTTATGCATTTCCCTGGAACAATTGGAAATTGTTTCAGGGGAGAGCCTTGTTTCAAGGCGAAAATGCGCTAGTGTCGTGCGGCCACGTCTTTGCCACCACCAGAGCACATTGACTTTGAAACAGGAATACCTCCGGCGGATTATGACCTTTTGAAAAAAGGTTCGTAAGAATCTCCGAAACTTATAATCTTGTATAATTTTTTATTATGTGGCTATGTCCTTAACTCCGCATTGTGGGAACGACTTGTTTTTTCGAGGGGAAAACCAGCGCTGCCATCTTCATCCTTAAGGCGCGATACAACCGCGCCCAAAAGCTGAAGTTTTTGAAAGAGGTTCTTCCCCTCTCGCATTTTCTTTTCGAAAAGAATTTAGAAACACAGCCTAGAAATGGGAATTGGTATAACCAATCCTAAAGTTGAAATGCACCAGTGCCACCAAGGGAAAAACTGAGGATTGCCGCCGCCTTCCGCAAGGCGTGCAAGACCGATTGTCCGAGGGGTACGTCTCGGAGCGATAGCGCACACGTATGGATAAAATGACATTCACTTGCGTAACCGCGTCGGGAGAAACATTTTTTCTGCCCGCGGAGGCGCCGGAGGCCGAAGCCACTTATGCCCAGGCCGTGTATACCAGCGGCGTGGTCCCTGCTCCCGCCTTGTGTTCAGGATTGGGGCACTGCGGGCGTTGCTCCATGCGTTTCCTTTCTCCTCCACCGGAACCCGCTCCAGAAGACGAACATGTGCTGTCCAAAGAGGATCTTGCCGCGGGATGGCGCCTGGGCTGCAAACATGCGCCACGCAGCGGGGCGGTGGTGCAAATTCCCGAGCCGCCGCAACGCACCGCTACCATGCGCAGGCCCCAGCGTGGGGCGCGGCTGTGCGTGGCTGTGGATCTCGGCACCACGACCTTGCACTGGCAGGCCTGGGAGCAGGGGAGTACCGCGCTTCTGGCGTCCGGCGGAGAGTTGAACCCGCAAATGGGAGCCGGAAGCGAGGTCATGTCGCGCCTGGCCTATGCGGCCCGGCCGGAAAACGCCCGTAAGTTGCGCGTGTTGGTGCTGCGGCGCATTCAGGCTCTGTTGCGGGAATTGCGGGGGCGGGATTCTGAAATCGTGAAGCTCTGCGTCTCAGGAAACACCACCATGACTTCTTTGCTGCTGGGAAAGCCTCTCGATGGGCTCTCCCGCGCGCCCTACCGCCTGGATTACGCTGGGGGCGAAGTGGTCGATCTGGCGGACGGGCTGGAAAAAGCAAATGAATATTTTGATATTCCGCAGTGTTATATACCGCCTCAGCTTGCCCCGTTCGTGGGGGGCGACGTAACCGCCGGATTGGTGTATGTTAGGTATGGCTTTGAGCAAGCGCCCCCTCCTCCCTATTTGTTGGCCGATTTCGGCACAAATGGGGAATTCGCTCTGGTGCTCGGAGAGGATAAGCTGATAGTGGCCAGCGTGGCCCTGGGCCCTGCCCTTGAGGGTATAGGACTGCGTCACGGCAGTGTCGCGCGGCCGGGCGCTGTGATGGGCTTCGATATCGAGCCCGCGGGATTGCGTCCGCATCTGCTTCCCGGGGGCGCCGTCCGTGCCGGCGACGTGGGCATTACGGGCGCGGGATATCTTTCCCTGTTGCATCGTCTCAAGGGGGTGGGCCTGCTGGATGTCGATGGGCGTTTTGCCGAGGAGGATGATCCTCGCTTGCCTCCTTTGGCCCGGAGATTCGCTCGAAGCGTGGCCGCGTCCGGGGGCAAGCTGCCGCTGGAACTGCCCGGCGGCAGAGTCTGGCTCTGGCCGGGCGACGTGGAGGAGGTTCTCAAGGTCAAGGCGGCCTGCAACACCGCACTCAGCCGGCTGCTGGAAGCGGCCGGACTTCAGGTGCATGAACTGAACGGCCTATGTCTGGCCGGCGCCTTGGGGGAACACGTGGGCGTGCGCAATTTGGAAGGGTTGGGCTTTATCCCGCCGGGCTTTGGACGCAAAGTGCTGCTTGTGGGCAATGCCTCCCTTGCCGGAGCCTCACTGTTGTTACACCCCGACCACGCGGATGCATACAGGCGATGGGCCTGCCATGTGGCTGCCGGTGCCCAGGTGCTTGATCTGGCGGAGGAAACCGGCTTTGCTGACGCATTTTTTACAAGGATGAAATTTACCTATGTGCCCTGACGAACCCCGGCCCGCGCGTGCCGTACGTGATACGCGCTACCCGCTGTTGCCGTTGCTCAAGGATGAATCCTTGGCTGTGCTTGTGGCTTTGGAGCAAGCCTTGCAGAACACCATGCCGCTCAAGGCCAAACATCGCGAGGATTTGCCGAATGCCGTGCGCGACCTTTCCGCCATGCTGACAACCGAGCGTAGCGGCCTGGCCGGAGGTTATCTGCAAACACCGCGCACCCTGGCCGCGTACGCTCATTATTTTTTGCCCTGGAACGTCTACCGGCAAGCCAGGCTTTTTGCGGGGCAGTGGTTGCGCCTGCATTCGGGAGCCCGGATACTGGATTTGGGCGCCGGACCGCTGACCGGCGTGCTGGCCTTGTGGGCTGCGCGTCCGGATTTGCGCGACAAAGAGCTGCATTTCGTTTGTGTGGACCGCTCCCGTAAGGCGTTGCACCTGGGCATGGACGTGTTCCGTGCCATTGGCGGCTCCTGGCGGGTGGAGATGGTGGACCAGGCCTTGGAGGTGTATTTGCGCCAGCAGGGGGAGAAGGCGGATTTTGTGCTGCTGGGCAATGTCTTGAATGAAATCCGCTGGCCCACCATCGCGCCTCTTGAGGAAACAGTGGGCGAGTTGGCGGACAGGGTCCTGCAACGCATGCATCTCGACCGCAAGGCGCATGTCATCGTAATGGAGCCGGGCACACGCTTCGGCGGAAAAATGACGGCGCTGTTCCGCAAGGCCGTGGTGAACCTCGGGCTCATGGCGCTGTCGCCCTGCACGCATCAGGAAGAATGCCCCATGCTGGAGCGCGATGCGCGCACCTGGTGCCACTTCCGTTTCGATGCGGCGGGCGCGCCGGAATGGCTGCAGCAACTTTCCGAACAGGCGGGCTTGCCCAAGGAGCACTTGGCCTTGAGCTTTGTACGTCTGGGGGCGGTACAGGCCAGGCAGGCCGACCAGGCGCGGGTGCTGTCCGGCGGCATCCGCCTGCCCGAGCGGAACAGCGTCGGGTATTACGGCTGCACGCGCAATGGCCTGGTGCTCGTGGAGCCGGCGCGCATGGCCTTGCAGCAAGGAGACCTGGTGGAATACGTCGTGCAACCAGGACCGCAACGCGATTCCAAGTCCGGAGCGCTTATGGCCTCGCTCCCCGGGGAGGAACTCGATGCTCCGCCCGCGTCCCGCGATCGTCAAGATCGTAAGGCGCAAACCGACAAAAAATCTCGCGCCCCGCAAACCGATGCGAAAAAAAAGGGATCGGATTGGGAATCGAGGCGTAAACGCTTTGAAAGCACCAGCGGTGCGGAGACGCCGCGCCACCGCAAACAGCGGGGAGCTGTGGAAGCGGAAAGCGGACAGCAACAGGAATGGAAAAAACACGGCAAGGGACGCGGCCGCTCCAAAGGATAGCGATGCGAGAAACCGCGGTTCGCCCCATGACGGAGTGTCCGGGGGGCGGGGTCGAAGTGGTGGATCTGGGCCTCATTTCCTGGCAAGAGGCCCTGGAACTGCAAATGCGGCGTGTGGAAGAGGTGGAACGGGAGCAGGCGCCTCCCGCCTTGTTTCTTCTGGAGCACCCCCCTGTGATAACATTGGGGCGCTCCGGCAATACCGGCAATCTGCTCGTTTCGCGGGAAACCTTGCGGCAACGCGGCGTGGAGCTGGTGCATGCCAGGCGCGGGGGCGACGTGACCTGCCATTTTCCCGGGCAACTGGTGGCCTATCCCATTGTGCGCGTGGCCGCCCGCCCCGGAGGATTGCGCCGTTTGTTTCATGATTTGGAACAAAGCGTCATCGACCTTTTGTCCTGTTTTGCGATTCAGGCCGGACGGGAACAGGGGCGCCCCGGCGTGTGGGTGCAAGGACGTAAGATAGCCTCCATCGGCCTGGGCATGCGGCGCTGGGTCAGTTTTCACGGCCTTGCCCTCAATGTTGCATATAATATTGATCTTTTTTCCATGCTCACGCCGTGCGGATTGGCGGGGGTGCGGATGACATCCATGGAACGCGAACGCGAGGCCGCCGGTTGCGGGACCTGGCAGGTGGCTATGCAGGAGGTGAAAAATGTCTTTGTGCGGGAGTTCGGGAAAAACGTCGCGCCTGCCTGAGTGGCTGCGCGTGAAGCTGCCCTCTGGCCCGGAATTCGCCGCGACGCGGGCCATGCTGCGCGATCTGGAACTCCATACGGTCTGTCAGGGAGCGCGATGCCCGAATATTTTTGAATGTTTTTCCAATAAAATCGCAACGTTCATGATATTGGGGGGCGTATGCACCAGAAATTGCGCCTTTTGCAACATCGGTCACGATTCCAAAGCGGCGAAACCAGCCCCCGTGGATGCGCGGGAACCTGAACGCCTGGCGCGGGCCGCGAAACAGTTGGGATTGCGCCATGTGGTGGTCACGAGTGTGACTCGGGACGATCTGCCCGACGGGGGCGCTGAACATTTCGCTAACGTTATCCACGCTTTGCGCGAAATGTTGCCCCAAGCCAGCGTTGAAGTGCTTATCCCGGATTTCAAGGGAGACGCAAAGGCCCTCGACGTGGTTATGCGCGCCGGGCCAGACGTGTTGAACCACAACGTGGAAACCGTGCCCGAATTGTACCGGAGCATTCGCCCCCAAGCTTCCTTCGCGCAGAGTCTCGAGCTGTTGACCCGGGCGCGGGCGGCGGGGCTGATGACGAAAAGCGGGTTCATGGTGGGGCTTGGGGAAGATGACGATCAGGTGCGCCTTTTGCTGGGCTCTTTAGCCGAAGCGCAGTGCGGGGTGGTGACTGTCGGGCAATATCTGGCGCCGACGCGGGAGCATATGCAACCGGTTCGCTATGTCACGCCGGAACGATTCGCAGAGTACGCGGTATGGGGGCGGGAATTGGGATTGCGCATGCATAGCGCCCCGTTCGTGCGCAGCAGCTATAATGCCGAAGCATTTATGCACAATGGCGCGTAATTGCGGTTATGCGGGCTTGTTTCCAGTCCGAATTTTTCAATGCGCCATAAAATGAAAATGCGAGAGGAGAAAACCTTTTCAACGGGTTTCTCCTCTCGCGCTTTGCTTTTTCAAAGTATCGAGCCTTAAGCCGTACTCACGCCTTTTATATTCAAATCTATGGACGGAGTGCCCCTGTAGTTGTTTATTTTCGGTGTAAAGGCCACGCGAACGGATTGTCCCACGAGCTCAGGTCCCAACGTTTCGGCCTGACGCCAGGCCTTGCCCACGAGAATCACGTTGGCCAGGGTGTCGCGTAAATTCAGAGAGACGTGTTTTTCCGCAAACACGTTGTGTTTGAGTACTTGCAGCGGCGGCGAAATGAATACGGGTTCCGGATTGCCCATGCCGAAAGGTTGCAGCAGATCCAGTTCCTTGAGCAGGGTGAAGTCTATCTGCCCGAAGCCGAGTTCGGCGTCCACGGTTTGTTTGGGGCTGATAGGGGCGTCGCCGCATTGCGCGACAACCGCCTGATGGAATAGTTCGCGCAAGGGCTCCAGCTGTTCGGGCGAGCAGCGCAGGCCCGCGGCCTGGCGGTGCCCTCCGAATCCCAGCAGCACGTCGCGGCAATGGGTCAGGGCCTGGTACAAGTCGCACTCGGTGATTGAGCGGCCGGAGCCTTTATACACGCCGGGCGAGTGTTCGTCCTCGCAAAGCAGGATTGCGGGCTTGTTGGCGGCTTCCACAACGCGCGAGGCCACGATGCCGATGACTCCGGGGTGCCAATCCCGGGAAAACAGGACGAGCCCCAATCTATGGGCCTGTTCCCGCATCTGCTCCATGGCCTGGGTGCAGATGCGTTCCTCTTCTCCACGGCGTTGCGTGTTGTGGGCGTCCAGTTCCCGGGCGAGGGGCAGGGCGCTCTCGATGTCCGGGCTGAGCATGAGTTCCAGGGCCTTGGCTGCATCGTCCATCCGCCCCACCGCGTTGATGCGCGGCGCGAGGCTGAAGACAACTTGTCCCGCGCCGAGAGCGGCCTTGATATTGAAACCGCTGACCTCCTTGAGCGCGGCGATTCCGGGGCGCGCTCCCTCGGTGATGAGCAACAGCCCGTTTTTCACGAGGATGCGGTTCTGCCCCCTGAGCGGTACCACGTCGGCCAGGGTGCCCAGGGCCACGAGGTCCAGAAAGCGGCGCACGTCCACGGGAGCGCCGGGAAGCAGCTTGTTGAGCGCGGCCATGAGAAAGAACGCCACACCCACCCCGGCCAGATCGGGGCAGGGGCAGTCGTCCAGCCGGGGATCGCACACGGCGTCGGCGGGAGGCAGGGTTGGGCCGGGGAGGTGATGATCCGAGACCACGACGGTCATGCCCAATTCCTTGGCGCGGGCCACGGCCTCTATGTCGGTGATGCCGCAGTCTACCGTGAGCAGCAACCGCACCCCTTGGGCCGCCAGTTTTTCGATGCCGGCGGCATTCAGGCCATAGCCCTCTTCCATGCGGTGCGGCAGGTGATACAGGGCGTTGTAGCCGCGAAGACGCATGAATTCGAGGACCAGGGAAGCGGCCGTCACGCCGTCCACGTCGTAATCGCCCCATACGGCGAAGGATTGCCCCTTGATCAGGCCTTGAGCCAGAATGCGCGCCGCCTGATCAATGCCGGGAAAGGCGGCGGGCTGCGCCAGATGCCGCAACCCGGGACTCAGGTAGCGATCCATGGCGTCGCGGTTGGTAAACCCTCTGCGCCACAGCAGTCCGGCTATGAGTGTGGAGATGTTCAGGTCTGCCGCAATCCGGGCCACTATGGCGGGCTCGGGCGGCGGCGTATCGGTGCGTCGCAACGTCCAATGCATGATGATCCGTTGGAAAAAGGTCAGGTGAGTTGGGCCACCAATTGGTTCATGGAATCTTCTTCAAGCATTTCGGCCAATTCATTAAGAATACTTTCCTCGTGAAAGCCAAAGAGCTCCAGGGCCTGCGTGGCGGAGGAAGACAAGGCGTAGGCTTCGTCCTTGTGACGGTGGTAGAGGCCGTCCGCCAGACAGATGATCCATGCTTCCCGCTTGTGCTCCGGCGCCAGTTCTGGCGCGTGGTGCCAGTTGATGGGTTCCGTGAGTTCAGGGGGCAGATTCCACGAATTGAGGGTCATGGCGCCGATAAGGCCGTGTTCGAGCCCCCAGTAGCGTTCTTCGGCTTCCCTCCAGGAGCATCCTTCAGCAAGCACGGTACGGTGCATGTGGGCCCAGTCGTCGGGGCGGTAAAGGGCGGTGAGCAGCACGCCGAGGTCATGGAGCAATCCCGCGGTGAAGAGAATGTCCGGGTCCGCGTCCTGAAGGCGTTGGGCCAGGAGCTTGGCGCATACGCCGACGCCTAATTGATGGTCCCAATAACCGCGGATGTCGAAGGCGCGGGGATAATGGTGGCGCACCGTGAGGGCCTGCGTCGCCATAAGCAGCACGAGGTTGCGGATTTCTTTGAGTCCCAGCAGGGCGACGGCGCGCGAAACGGATGTGACCTTGGCCTGCAGGCCGTAAAAGGCCGAGTTCGCCAGGGTGAGAACCTTGGCGCTGAGCCCCTGGTCCTGGTTGAAGGTCTGGGCCACCTTTTCCAGAGATGCGAAGGATTCTTCTCCGGTCATGGAAAAGAGATCGCCGAGCAGCGAGGGGGAGAACGGCAGCTCCTGCTTGATGGTGCATAATTCTTCCAGAAAGCGTTGGCCTTTGGTCTGGTCTGTCATAATGGCGCGGTGTCCCGGGTTGCAAGGGTGATAATCAGGATTGCCGGGCGGACGATTCCGAGTTGGCGGGTGTATCCGTATCGGACGAGGCATCTTGCAGAAGAGGCTGGTTGGAGGCAACCGAGCCGTCTTTATTGAGAAAGCCCTTTTCTTGCAGCCACGATAAAAACTGTAGCGCCACTTCGAATTCCGGATTCATTTGCAGGGCGTTGCGCAAGTGTTCCGCGGTCTTGTCAATTTGCTGTTTGGCGAAATAGGCCCTGGCGATATTGTAATGCAGGTGTTCGTCGGCTTTTGCAAGCTCGAGAGCGCGGTGGTAATAGTCCACAGCCTGGTCGAACATGTTGTTTTTGCGCAGATTGATGCCGAATTCATTGAACAGGTGTTTGTGCTCAGGCTCGAAGGCCGCGTCGAGCTTCACCAGGCGTTCGAAAATGTTGTCCGCTTTTTTGCGCTCCCCTCTGTCCATGTAGGTGAGCCCCAGGCCGAAGTTGGCGCGGACGTTTTCCTCGTCCACCTTCAAGGCGTTTTGAAACTCGAATTCCGCACTGAAATTACGCCCCTGAGTGCGGTGGTCTTCGCCCAGGCTCACGCTTTGCTTGAGTTGTTGCAATGCGGGGTAGACCGTTTGCATGTAAAACTCGGGTTCCGGACTGAACTGGCGCAGGAGATCCTCTTTTTCGACAATACGCTTGGGGCCGGAAGGTACGTAGTTTACATTGAGGGGCTGGATTTCAATGCGGCCGTCTTTTTGCTCTTCCACCATCCAGAAGGTCTTTTGGATGGTGCGGCGCACTGTGGTTCCCGTGCCCACTTTCTGGATGCTTTGCGTGGAAAAGACGCCTTTGATGCGCTCCCGTTTTCCTTTGGCGGACGACTGCTGCGGAATTTTACCGCCTGCGGATTTTGTATGCGCATCCTGACCTGACACATGCTGCGTTTGTGCGGGCTGCGACTTCTCAGTACCTTTGGAAACGGATTCTTGTTCCGACGCCGTGGAGGCGGCGGAAGCCGAAGCAACGTTTCCTATGGATTCGTCCCGTTGCAAGTTCGTTTCATTACGCTCTTGCGGGGGCGTGTGTTGGTCGCTTTTGTTGGCCATGGCAGTGCTTGATACGTGTAATCGATGCTTGAAAAAGAATGTTTATGTAAACATCATAAAATAAAATACACCTGATGCAAAGGCATGCGCAAACATTATTTTTGCCATTCCGTGAGCATCTTGTCCACAAGTCCCGGCCGCGTGCGGGGTTTGCAGGTGGCGGCCATGTAAATGGCGCGCAGTTCGTCGTAGGCCGTGTCAAGGTCGTCATTTATGACCCAGGCATCGAACCAGCGGGCTTCCATGATCTCTTCGGGAGCGTTGTTCAGCCTGTGGGCGATGATTTCCGGGGAATCAGTGCCGCGGCTTTCCAAACGCGCCCGGAGTGTTGCCCCCGAAGGGGGCAACACAAAGACAAACGTGGCGGGCAGCTCGCCCTCTTTGAGCTGGCGCGCGCCCTGCACGTCCACGTCGAAGAGCACGTCGCGTCCAGCTGCGAGATGTTCCTGCACGCCGGAAAGGGGCGTACCGTACATGTTGCCATGCACTTCCGCCCATTCAGCGAAAAATCCCTTGTCGGCCAGAGAAACGAAATCCTCTCTGGAGACGAAAAAATAGTCCTGGCCGTGCGTTTCGCCCTTACGCGGTAAGCGCGTGGTGTAGGAAACGGAATAGGCGAACCTGTTGAATTCTTGCAGCAATCGTTTGATCAATGTCGTCTTTCCGGCGCCGGACGGGGCGCAGATGACCAGGGGCACGCCGATGCGCATGGGCTTATGATTCATGACTCGCTTTCCTCCTGGCTGAAACGTTGACCGATTGTTTCCGCCTGGATGGCGGAGAGTATCACATGGTTGGAATCGGACACGATAATGGAGCGGGTTTTGCGACCCTGGGTGGCGTCGATGAGACGTCCCTGTTGCCTGGCTTCTTCACGCAAGCGGCGCATGGGAGACGATGCGGGGTTGACGATGGCAATGATGCGGCTGCTGACCACGTAATTGCCGAAACCTATGTTGAGCAGTTTTTGCTTCTGCATGCGCGTTCCTCTGACGTGTGGCTTTATTGTGCGTATCGTGGCAAGAGAGTGTTATACATTCCGGCTGCATATAAAACACACCCGCACCCATGGAGATGGCAATATGGAAAGCCCCGTGTGGGGGGTGGCGTATAGTGTACACCGTTTATTCAAGATTTTGAACCTGTTCACGGCATTTTTCCAGCTCCGCCTTGAATGCGACGACAAGTTGCGATACCGCGGCGTCTTGAGACTTGTTGCCAAGGGTGTTGATTTCACGGAAGCATTCCTGGAGCGTGAAGTCCAGGCGTTTGCCGCTTTCGCCGCCTTTGTCCAGGATTTTGCCCAGGCTGAGCAGATGCGCGTGCAGGCGCGTCAATTCTTCGCTCACGTCCAGACGATCACTGAGCACGGCCACTTCCTGGAGCAAACGCTCCTGGTCCAGGTCGAGCGCGTAACGTTCGAGTATGGCGACGATGCGCGTTTTCATGGATTCGAATTTTTCCTCACGCGCCTGGGGCAAGCGTTCCTGGATCATGGCGGCGGTGGAACGCATGGTCTCGAGCCGTTCCCTCAGGTCTTTGACCAGCAGCAGGCCCTCGGCGCCACGGGAGGCGTTCCAATCTTCCAGAGCCGCGTGCAGGGTTTTTTCCACATCCTGCACCAGGAGCGGGTCCGGTTCGCGCAGATCGTCTTCCCACAACTGGGGCAGGCCGAGCATGCGGTTCAGGTCCGGCTGAAACGCCGTTCCCGGAATATCGTTGGCCAGATTCTGCAATTGCTGCAACATGGTCTGCGCCAATGTCGTATTGAGCGACATGCCGAGCAAATCCGCCCTGTTAACCTTGACATGCAGAAACAGCTCGATTCTGCCGCGCTGCGCGTGTTCACGCACCACCCGCTCCCACGCCGCTTCCTTGCACCGCAGGAAAAGAGGCATGCGCCACTTCAGGTCCAGATGCCGGCTGTTCACACTGCGCAATTCCCAGGTAATGCTCCAGTCGTTTTGCTGCAAAGTGGTCCGGCCGAAGCCGGTCATGCTCTTAGGCATTTGTCATCCTTATTCATTTAAAAGGTGTTGTCGATACGTTGAGCGGGAAGGCCCGCTCTCTATTGATGCGATGCCACGGCGCTCCACAAGACCATCCTTCAACAGGGTGAAAGGTAGCGCGCCAGCCGGAAACGGCGCGTCATGCCCGGAGGCTTGGGGCGGTTTTCTCCGCTTTGAGGCGCGTTTTGTATAGTTCCCGCAAGATGCTCAGATGTTTTTGCAACTCCGGGCCGGCATAATCTGGGAACGTCCAGGGGAGGGTCTGCCAGGCCCCGGCGGTGTAGATAAGCGTGAGGTCCGCCCAGATGCCTTGCCCCTGATAAATGCGGTGCGTGAAATTCTTGCCGGTCGCCAATACGAGCCGCTCCAGACTGACGAGGCCGGGGTCCAGGTTGACCAACCTGTTTCCGCCGGCGCTGGTGAAACGCCGCTCCAGGGCGTTCGTCAGCAATTTGGCCCAGGCCAGCCGGTCATGGGGGAGCAATGTCTCGAAGGCCAGCACGCGGCGGTAAATGGGCGTGCCCAATTCCTCATCATAATACCTGGTCTGGGTAAAGGGAATAAGGTCCGAAACATATGCCGCCGGACCGAAATGGCCTTCCAGCGACGGCTCCAACTGCGGCCAGATCTCCTCCCAGCGCGCACAAAGAACGGAAAGGAACAGGAGTGCGGGATCGGGTATTTTCGGGGTGCTCATGATGCATTCTCCTGCTCTGCCTGAAAGGGCTCGGCCAGGAGCTGGCCGTCATGCACATGCAAGGGGCGGACATCACACAATGAACGGCACGCATTATGCGGGAGGGGGCCGCGCAATGCGACGGATGCGTAATATTCACAGTGGCCGGAAGCCTGTTCCGCGGGGGCGCTGGTCTCCACCAGAACGCGCAGAACCGAGGCCCGACTGAGGGTGTGCAAAAACGCCTGCTGTTTGCGCTGCACCATGCCGCGCAGTTCTTTGGCGCGGGCGGCTTTGAGCGCATGCGGGACCTGGCGGGGCATTTCTGCCGCCTTGGTGCCGGGGCGTTTTGAATAGGGAAACACGTGGGCGTAGGTCAAAGGGAGTTCCTGGACCAGGGCGCGGGTGTCGGCGTGTTCGGCGTCCGATTCACCGGGAAAGCCGGCCAAAATATCCGCGCCCAGCCCGAGCAGGGGAAACGCCTCTTCCAGCTGCCGCACCGCGTCCAGCACGCCCTGCGCGGTATAATGTCTGCGCCCCATGCGCTGCAGCACGGCGGGACTGCCGCTTTGCAGGGAGAGATGCAGATGGGGGCACAAGAGCCTGCATCGGGCCAGGACCTCCAGGCCTTTCGCTGTGAGCTGCCCCGGCTCCAGGGAGCTGAGGCGCAAGCGCGCGCGTCCGAGCCATTGCGGTGCGAGTTCCCGATCCAGGCGGGCGAGCAGATCCCAGAAATCCAGCCCCTCATGGCGGTATTGGCGCAGGTTCACGCCGCTGAGCACCAGCTCCCGGATGTTGTTGGCGAGCAGGCGGCGGGCCTCTTCCAGCACCGCCCCATAGGGGCGGCTCACCGCCGGCCCCCGGGTCAGGGGCACGATGCAGTACGTGCAGAAATGGGAGCACCCGTCCTGCACTTTGAGCACGGCCCTGGCGCGGGCATAATTCGAGATGGTCAGGGCGAAAGGCGGCGGCTGCACGGAGAGCGCGACGGTCTCGGGATCGCGGAGCGCGGCCTTGTGCCCATGCGGCACCACGCGGTCCACGCCTTCCATGTCCCGCAGTTCTTCTGACACGACTTCCACCGCGCAGCCGGTGACAATGATGCGCCCCTGCGGGGCTGAGCGATGCAACCGGTTGATGGTCTGGCGCAGATCGCGAACGGCCCTGGCCGTGACCGCACAGGAGTTCACCAGCAACAGACCGGCCTCGCTCGGGTCCTGCGTTTCACGCAATCCCCGGGCCAGCCAGGCTTCGCGCAGTGCCTGGCTTTCGTATTGGTTGATTTTACACCCCAGAGTGGTGATGTGGAAAAGCGAGGACATGGTACGTGTTATTCCGCTAGAGGTTGTGAAGTAATGATTCCGCCTCCCAGAACCAGGCCGTCGCTGGTGTAGCAGACGCCGAGTTGTCCTGGCGCGGGGGGGCCGTCCTGGGCTTCTGCCAGGGGATCGAGAAAACGTAGCGTAAGGCCGGCAGAGTGCGGCGCAACCTGCACGGGGCGCGGTTTTTGCCTGTAGCGGATCTGCGCCAGCACGGCAGAGGGCCAATTTTGTAACGGAACGAAAAAGTTGACATCTTCGAGAACACAGCCCGAAGCCGTGCGCGCCTGCGCCCCGCCGACGATGAGGGCGTTGGCGTCCAGATCCTTGCCCAGCACGTAGAGCGGTTCGCTGTGGGCGATGCCCAGCCCCCTGCGTTGTCCTTGCGTGTAACGCCACAAACCCTGGTGCGTGCCCACGGTGGCGCCGTCGGGCAGAACCACGGGACCCGGACCCGAAAGGCGAAGGTCCAGCCCGGCCGCCTCGCGTTGCAGGAACGCTCGGTAATCGTTGTCCGGGATGAAGCAGATTTCCTGACTGGCCCCGTGTTCAGGCGCGGCAAGTCCCCTGGCCGCGAGCATTTCCGGCACGTCTTTTTTGGAAACATGGGCCAGGGGGAAACGCAGGCGCTGCAGCGTTGTTTTCGGCAGCAACGAGAGAAAATAGCTTTGATCCTTGCCTGCGTCCGCTCCACGCGCGAGCATGGCGCCCCATGCCGGATGCGTGAGTACGCCGGCGTAATGTCCGGTGGCGAACGGCGCGTCCGGGGCATTGCAGCGTTCAGCGGCCTTGCGCAGGAGCAGTCCGAATTTGAGGCGCGGATTGCACAGGGCGCAGGGGTTGGGCGTGCGCCCCCGGAGATAGGAGCGGACAAAGGGGTGAATGATTTCCTCAGCGAATTCGCGGCGCAGGTCGATTTCCAAAAAGGGCACGTCCAGGCCCCGGCAAATGGCGGCGAGGCGGCGGCTGCGTTCGGCGTCCGGGGGCGTTTCCGGCAAAAACAGGCCGTGCACGGCGGCAAGCGCCTTGCCTTTATCGTGCAGCAGGGCCAGAGCCAGCAGGCTGTCCGCGCCGCCGCTTACGGCGATGATCGCGGGCGCCTCATAGGCGGGAAAATGTTTATCCATGGGCTTGTGTTTCTGGAAAAATACCACTAGTTGTGAGAAAGGAACAAGATTCGCGCCAGCCGGAAGAGGAGGCGCGGGCCGCATACAAAGCGAGTGGAGCAGCCATGGTCGGCGATATGCTTGACAGAGTCATTTACCTAGACGCCAAGACCAATAATTTGATGGAATGGGACTTTCCCTCGAAAGACCCCGATCAACTGCGCGAAGGCATGACCCTCAAGGTCAAGATACGGGGGAGGGGCAATTATTACTATCGTATTGTCCGTCTTGAGCGGGAGTATTACACCCGGGCCTATTTAAAGCGCGTCTATATCCACTATTCCGATGTGCTCAAGTTTGTGATCATTATTGTTTTGGGCAAGCTTGTTATCCAGCGCTATGCCGATTTCCTCTGGCCGTGGTGATGGTCCGGCGGGCGAACGTCCGTTGCGTGATCACGATCCTAACCGTTTTTTCAGATAGGAATGCCTCCGCCGGCTTTGGAACCTTTTGGGAAAGGTTCATTGGAATCTTCCCTTTTTGTAGGGAAAGCCTGCCGGCATCTCGGCAATTATATTAAAAAAAACGCGTACCCAGGGGGGCGCTGCCCCTGGCGGGGCATAGAGCGTTTTTACTTTGATAAAGTATAGATGCTCTTATGCTATCCCCTGATATAATCTCAGATACCCGCGGGCGTACCCGTGGCGGGCAGGGCGTCCTGCAAGACCCGGGCTGCGCCGAGCATGCGGCCCTCGTCAAAAGCCTTGCCGATGAATTGCAGCCCCACGGGCATGCCGCTTTCCCGGCCCAGGCCCACAGGGAGCGAAAGTCCGGGCAGTCCGGCGAGATTCACGGGTATGGTGAAGATGTCCATAAGATACATCTTCAAGGGGTCCTGGGTCAGTTCGCCGATTTTCCAAGCGGCCACAGGCGACACCGCCCCACAAATCATGTCGCAGTGTTCGAACGCATCCAGGAAATCTTGGCGGATCAGCCGCCGCACCTGGGCCGCCTTGCGGTAATAGGCGTCGTAATAGCCGGCGGAAAGCACATAGGTGCCGATCATGATGCGGCGCTGCACTTCCTCGCCGAACCCTTTGCTGCGGGAGCGGACGTACATGTCCACCAATTCCTCGGCGGTTTTGTCGCGCACCCCGTAGCGCACGCCGTCGAACCGCGCCAGGTTGGAGCTCGCTTCGGCCATGGCGATGATGTAGTACGCGGCCACTGCGTAAGCGGTATGCGGCAGGGAAACGTCGACGATTGTAGCGCCGAGGTCCTTGGCTGTTTCCACGGCGCGCCGCAGCACGCTCTCGACTTCGGGGTCCAGTCCCTGCCCCCAAAATTCCGCGGGCAGGCCGATGCGCAGGCCTTTGAGGTCCTTTTGTCCGGCTGTGAGCGCAATAAAATCCTCCACCGGCCGGTTCGCGGACGTGGAATCCCGATGATCGTGCCCGGAGATGACCTGCAGCAGGAGCGCGTTGTCTTCAACACTGCGCGTCAGGGGGCCGGCCTGATCCAGGGAGGAGCCGTAGGCCACGAGCCCATAGCGGGAGACGCGGCCGTACGTGGGCTTGAGACCGACACAACCGCAAAAGGAGGCGGGTTGGCGGATGGAGCCGCCCGTGTCCGTGCCCAGAGAGCCGAAGCACTGCCCGGCCGCCACCGAAGCGGCGGAACCGCCGCTGGAACCGCCGGGAACGCGCTGGGTGTTCCAGGGGTTCCGGGTGGCTTTGTAAGCGGAATTTTCAGTGGAGGAGCCCATGGCGAATTCGTCCATGTTCACTTTGCCCAGAAAAATCGCACCGGCCTGTTTTAGCTTGGCCACACACGTGGCGTCGTAAAAGGGAACGAAGTTTTCCAGGATTTTCGAGCCGCAGGTATTGGGCATGCCGGCCACGGTAATAACGTCCTTGACGGAAAGGGGAACGCCCCACAAGGGCTTTTCAGGGTCCGGACCGGCCTGGTCCAGGGCAGCGGCCTGTTCCATGGATCCTGCCGCGTCCAGATGCAGGTACGCGGACACCTGCGGCCCAGTGGCCTCGATCTGCCGCAGGCAGGCCCGTACGGCTTCCGTGGCGGT
The DNA here is from genome assembly GCA_964517355.1 of uncultured Desulfovibrionaceae bacterium. GTDB lineage: Bacteria > Desulfobacterota > Desulfovibrionia > Desulfovibrionales > Desulfovibrionaceae > CAZFCK01. The sequence continues at coordinate 22,575 of CAZFCK010000016.1, forward strand.
TAATTCCCCGGCGGCCAGGGCGTTGCGCAGGGCGGTGAGCGTCATATAGTGCAATTGGGACATAGGGAGTTCCTTGCTTGGCCGGGCCCCTGCCTCGGCATAACCTGAATGCGCCAACATGGTTGGATACAGGTGCCGCCGGGCGTACGGCCAGGCTTTTATCGCCAGGTGCGGTGGCTATACGATTTTGGGTACGATGAAGAATTGACCGTCGCTTTCAGGCGCGTTTTCCAGGATTTGCTCCCTGGTGAACTCGTTGCGCACGGCGTCCTCGCGGTACACGGTGCCGTGCTCCACAGGGCTGTAAAGCGGGGCGACATCGGCGGTGTCCACCTGGCCCAGCAATTCCATGTAATCCAGAATTTCATTGAACTGCTTGGAGAAACGCTCCAGCGTATCTTTGGAGAGATCCAGGCGGGCAAGGCGCGCAATGGTCTCTGCTTGCGCAGTGGTCAGCTTTTGTTCCGTTGTGTTGTGCGGCATGGCGTATTGTCCTTGGCAAAGGCGTTGCGGATTGTCACTGGAGGGGCTGCCGGTCCGGCTGCACCGCCTGGGGCGACGATGCCCCGGGGGCGGCATATCCCGCGGGCAGGGCATAACCGGAGGCGGGAGCGGGCTCTGTGGCCTCTGTCATGGGAGCGAGGCGCGTGTACCCATTCTGGGTGGGGCGGAACACGAAGAGCTGCTGCGTGGCCACGCCTCCCGCGTTCCAGGTTATGGGAGCCTGACTCCAACTCATGCTTTGGGTTTGCTGGATGCGCCGGTTTATGTCTTCGGGCGTCCATTTTTCATCTATTTTGCCCAGCAGGGCGCCGCATTGCACGAAATCGTAGCCCAGAGCGGTCCAGAAATCGGGCATGGGCTGGCCTTCGAGCTGCATCCGCTGCTTGAGGGCCACGGCGGCGGGGGAGGTGTTTTCGCTCCACCATGCGCCGGGAAAAATGGTTTTTTCAAAGCTGGGCATTTCCACATATTGTTTGCGGTCTATGCTGGGCCCCCAGATGGAGGGCCCCATGACCAGCATGTCCTGGGCATTGTGATAGAGCAGATAGGGCACAAGCAGCTCGGCGTTGTCCCAGTCGCCGGGAATGAACACGGCGCCGGCTCCGCTTTGGGCCACCCGGCCCGCCGTATCGCCCCATTGTTCCGTATTGCGCGGGGAATAGCCCTCGGAGGCAATCACGGCGATACGGTTGGACATGGTCTCCTGCCGGAAGAGCTGGGCCATGTGCATGCCGTAGGATTCCTGGGGAAAGAGCACGGCCATGGTCTGCACGCCGAATTGTTGGACGGCGGTGCGCAGGAGCACGCGGACCTGATCTTCGGCGCTGGCGAAAAAGCGCCAGGCGTCACGGCCTTCCACCGCGGAACCGAGGCTGGCCATGAACGCGAAGAAGGCGCGTCGGCGTGGGAGATCAGTGTTCATGATCTGCTTGAAGATATCCACGCGCAACGGGCCGCCGATAACGACCACTTCCGGGGGCAGATTCGACAGATCCTGCTGCCAGGTGGCGCCGTCCGTGTTCACAACCTGCACGTCGACCTGGGTGCCTTGGTCCGAAAGATCCTTTTGCGCGGCCATGGCGCCGCGAAGCACTTTCGCGGCCACTTCGGCGTAAGGGCCGGTGAGGGGCAGGGCCAGAGCCACGGCTTGTTGGGCCGCGCCGGGTTTCGGCTCGTCCTTGCCCAAGACCTTCTGCGCAAGGCCGGGATCGGCGAGAAAAGGCGCCACGCGCTGCACAATGGTATAGGCCTGATTGCGTGTCATGAGGTTTTGGGCCAGGCGCCGGGCCTTTTCCAATTCGATGATCGTATAAGGAAACGCGGAGCGGCTTTCTTCCGGGATGAGCAGTTGAAAGGCTTCCAGATGGGGCAGTTGCACTGGAGCGAGTTCGTCCAGCAGCATGCCTTCGATAAGGGCCGGGGAATTTCCGCCACGCTCCTTGGCTTGTTGCTGCACAAGGGCGAGAACCATCTGGGGCCTGTGGATGTCGCCCCTGGCCCATTGTAGACAGGCCAGCACGATGCCCGCTCTGGTGCGAACCTCCCAAGGCAGGGAGGTGTCCGAGGACAGGGCCAGCAATTCGGTTTCCTGCAGGCCCCCGTCGCCGAGATTCTTGATGGTGCGGAAGCATGCGCTCTGCCAGGCGGCGGTCTGCGCCGCTTCGGGCAAGGCTGTGCGCCAGCGGGTGAGCGACTGCAGGGCCAGATGGTACTGTTTCTGCTCCAACGCGCTGCCGACGAGACGTTCCCAGGCCAATGCGCGCAGATCGGGAGACAGGCCATCCTGTTCCGTGAGCTTCCGGTAGAGGCTCATGCTCAAGGAGTAGTCCCCGGCTTCCCAGGCCGCGGCGGCACGCTGTTCAAGGGGGCGTTCCGCAGGGCGCGGTGCTGGAGGTTCTTCGGCTGAAGGCACCATAAAGGCGCACCCCCCGAGGAGGAAGAGAGAAAACAGCAGCGCCATGACGGCGTGCACCAGCGGGAGATATCGGGTCTGCACGGAAGAGCCTGAAGAGCGCGTCATGTAAAAGGTCCTTACAACGGCAAATGGCCTGGTTCGTCATTCATAGGTCGAATCAAGCCATGTTATACGCCTTTTTCGCGCTTAGCAAGTCCGCCCCGGCATTTGAGAAGCCGGGGCGGACGTAACTTGCGTATGAGATATGAGGAGGGTGCGCGCGTTATTTCACTTCGGTGTAGTCGGCGTCCACCACGTCATCATCGTCTTTGGGGCCGCTGCCTGCGCCGGGTTGCGGGCCAGCTTGGGCGCCGGCCTCGGGCCCTGCTTCAGGACCTTGGGTCTTTTGGGCGTAAAGCAATTCCGCAAGCTTGTGCGCGGCCTGGGAGAGTTCGTCCATGGATTTTTTAATGGCGTCCACGTCATCGCTTTCCATGGTTTTCCTGAGAGCTTCGGTTTTTGCCTCGATTTCGGATTTCAATGGCGCATCGAGTTTGTCGCCCAGATCGCGGATGGATTTTTCCGTGGTGTAAATGAGCGTGTCGGCATGGTTCCGGGTTTCGATGAGCTGCTGTTTCTTTTTATCTTCATCGGCATGGGATTCGGCGTCTTTGACCAGGCGTTCGATTTCATTCTCGCTGAGGCCGGAGGAGGCGGTGATGCGGATGCTCTGCTCTTTGCCCGTGCCGAGATCCTTGGCCGAGACGTTGACGATGCCGTTGGCGTCGATATCAAAGCTGACTTCGATTTGCGGCATGCCGCGGGGCGCCGGCGGGATGCCCGTGAGTTCGAAACGCCCCAGCGTCATGTTGTCCGCGGACATGGGACGTTCGCCCTGGAGAACATGAATGGAAACGGACGGTTGGTTATCAGCGGCAGTGGTGAAGGTCTGACTCTTGCGCGTGGGGATGGTGGTGTTGCGCTCGATGAGTTTGGTCATTACGCCGCCCAGGGTCTCAATGCCGAGGGACAGCGGAGTCACGTCGAGCAGAAGCACGTCCTTCACGTCTCCGGCCAGGATGCCGCCCTGAATGGCCGCGCCCATGGCCACCACTTCGTCGGGGTTCACGCTGCGGTTGGGTTCGCGGCCGAAAAGATCCTGCACCTTTTTCTGCACCATGGGCATGCGCGTCATGCCGCCCACAAGGATGACCTCGTCGATCTCGGATGCGGAAAGACCGGCGTCGGCCAAGGCCTTTTTACAGGGGCCTTCGGTGCGCTGCACCAGATCTTCCACCAGGCTTTCCAGTTTGGCGCGGCCGAGTTTGATGAGCAGATGTTTGGGGCCGCTTTGGTCCGCGGTGATGAAGGGCAGGTTGATTTCCGTCTCCATGGAGGTGGAAAGTTCCTTTTTCGCCTTTTCCGCGGCTTCCTTGAGGCGCTGCAAGGCCATGCGGTCCTTGGCAAGGTCCACACCGTTGTCGCGCTTGAATTCGGCAACCAGATAGTTGATGATTTTTTGGTCGAAATCTTCGCCGCCGAGAAACGTGTCGCCGTTGGTGGCGCGCACTTCCACCACGTTGTCGCCCACTTCCAGGATGGAAATATCGAAGGTGCCGCCGCCGAGGTCGAACACCGCGATCTTTTCGTTGCTCTTTTTATCAAAGCCGTAGGCCAGGGATGCGGCGGTGGGTTCGTTGATGATGCGTTTGACCTCGAGGCCGGCGATGCGGCCGGCGTCCTTGGTGGCCTGGCGCTGGGAGTCGTTGAAGTACGCGGGAACGGTGATGACCGCTTCGGTCACGGTTTCGCCAAGATAGGTTTCCGCGTCGCTTTTCAGCTTTTGCAGCAGCATGGCTGAGATTTCCGGGGGAGAATACTTTTTCCCGGAAGCTTCGACATAGGCGTCTGAATTGTTGCCGGAAACGATTCTATAGGGGCTGTGGGTCTTCCAGTTTTCCACTTCAGGGGCGTCGTATTTGCGCCCCATGAGGCGTTTGATGGCGAAAATCGTGCGTTCAGGGTTCGTTACGGCCTGCCGCTTGGCGATTTCTCCGACCAACCGTTCCTTGTCGGTAAAGGCTATAATGGACGGCGTGGTACGCCCGCCTTCAGGATTGCTTATACATTTAGGGTCCTTGCCCTCCATGACATAGACGCACGAGTTTGTGGTGCCGAGGTCGATGCCGATAATTTTACCCATTGCTGAGAGTCCTCCTCATTTTTTTCTTGCAAGCGATTGGTATTCAACTAAGTCGTTTTTTCCCTGCGTCCAGGGGAGAAGATGGATTTTATTGGGCCTTGCTGATGACGACCTTGGCCGGACGCAGCAATCTTTCCTTGAGCAGGTAGCCGCGTTGGTAGAGCTTGGTCACATGCCCAGGCTCCATGCCGCTGTCGGCTTCGTCGGCAACCGCCTCGTGCAGCTCTGGGTTGAAAGGCTCGCCTACCTGGCCCACGGCTTCCAGCCCGTGGCGTTTGAGGGTGTCCATAAATATTTTGGTGGTCATTTCCACGCCCATGACCACGTCTTTGCAGGCTTCCACCTTGCGGCCGTGTTCCAGGGCCAGTTCCAGATTGTCGAGCACCGGGAGCAGATCCGCCAGGACGCTTTCGGCCGCGTATTTTCTGAATTCTTCCTGTTCGCGGGCGATGCGTTTCTTGAAATTGTCCATCTCGGCCAGGCTGCGCAACCGCACTTCATCGGCTTGCTCTTTTTCGTTGCATACGCTGCAGATGCGATCCTTGCACAAGGCGAGCAACTCCTCGTCCGTGAGCTGCAGTTCGAGCTGTTGATCGGACGCGGGCGCTTCTCCGGCCTGTTGCGTGTTGTTTTCCATGTTATTGTCCGTCATTATCGCGATTCCTCCTCGCTCTGTTCTCCGGTTTTATGGAACCGGTTCAGAATCGTTCCTTCATCAGCGTCGTCAGTGTTTGGGATATGAAATCCACCACCGGAATGACCCGTGCGTAATCCATACGCAGGGGGCCGATGACGCTCACGACGCCCAGGGGCCGTTCCTCGTCGCCATACGTGGAACTGATGACGCTGCATCCGTGCAGATCGTCGATTTCCGCCTCCTGCCCCAACATGATTTTGATGCCTTGCTCTTCAATAGTCTTGTCCAAAAGGCCCAAGAGCCGCGTGCGCTCTTCCAGCAGGCGCAGGATATCGCGCATTTTTGCCACGTCGGCGAATTCAGCGTGTTCGAATATGTTCAGCGTGCCGTCCACAAAGATTTCACGCAGCGGATTGGCTTCGAATGTGGTGCGCGCCAGGCGCAAGGCCTTGCGGTACAGGAGCTTGAGTCTGGCCTTGGCGTTCTCCAGTTCCGCGATGATGCGCGTCCGGGCTTCGGCAAGCGTCATGCCCCGATAGTTGTCATTGAGGTAGTTGCCGAATTTTTCCAGTTCGTCCCTGGTGATGGTCTCTTCAACGGACAATAACTTGTTCTGCACGATGCCCGCGTCCAAGACAAGCACGGCCAGCACCAGCCCGGGCTTAATCAGGGCGAAGTCTATTTCCCTCCAGCGCACGTCTTCATGCCGGGGCGCCAGAATCATGCCCACTTGGCGCGAAAGGCTGGAGACCAGCTTGCTGGCGCGGCTCAGAACCTCCGAGAGTTCCATGCCGGCCTCTTTGAGCTGCCGGTCAATGGATTTTTTATATTCCGGAGACAACTGTTCAGGCATGAACACGGTGTCGAGGTAATGACGAAACGCCAGCACGGTGGGGATGCGTCCGGCTGATGTGTGCGGCTGTTCCAGATACCCTTTTTCCGTGAGGTCGGCCATGACGTTGCGCATGCTCGCCGGTGAGAGCCTCAGTCCGGATTGCTTGGCCACGGTGCGCGAACCCACGGGCATAGCCTTGACTATGTAGTCTTCAATAATAGTCTTGATGACTTCTTCTTCGCGCGGCAAAAGTTGTTCTTGCATACGTCGTTACCTCGTTGGCACTCTCTTTATGGGAGTGCTAAATGGGTAACAACGCCATGGCCCCCTGTCAAGAGTGATACACGTAGCATATTGTGATCATATAGTATTTTTTTAATCTAAAAACACTCCTGCATCAGGGAGAGTCTGTTGCGGCGAGGGGGGGACGCTCCGGAATCCCTTGTAAGACAAAATTTCCGTTCAGCATCCTGAATTCGCTTCCCAGCATGCCGCCGTTTTCCACTTTCAGGCGCAACGTACCGCGCAGCGCGCCGAGAAGGGTTGACCAATCCGCGCCCCGGGCCGCAAGTTCAAGGTTTGCCTCGGCGGCTCCGCTCAGCGGCGGTTCGGCCGTCATGCGCGCCAGGAGCGTTTCCATGGCCGCGCCCGTAAGAGAGAGACGCAGAGCCAGCGCGAGCTCCTGGGCTTCGATGGCCGCATCGAACGCGCCGGATATCTCCCCGTCGGCGGTAAGCGCCAGTGGACCGGGGCGTATGGGCCCCACATGCAATGTCCCGTTGCCTCCCACCGCATGGAGATTGACGTTTCGGAATTCCAATCCGGGGAAACGGAGTACCGCCAGTTGCAGGGCCGCGTCAATAGCCAAGGCGTCGCTCCACAAGAGCAATCCGGCGGGCGGGGGCGAAGGCGGGGATGCTTCTACAGGATCAGTGTTGCCGGCGTCCATCGCAAGGAAGGGCGCAAGGTCCAGCAGCGCCCCTTGCAGGCTCAGGTTGAGATGCGCAGGCTGCGCCAGGGAGAGCGAAGCCTCGCCGAGCAGGTCCGTTTCGCCCATGCGGAGATAAATATCTTGCAGGCGTAGCGCTTCCGACGATCCCGAGACGCGCAAACCTGCGCGCAGATTCGGTTGCCGGCCGAGGGGGCGCGGCGGAGAAAGGCCCAGGATGCGTTGCAGGGTGGGCCACGGGGCTTGGAGCGACACCGTCCCTTTCATTTGCGGGGCGCTTGCCAGTTCCGAGACGTGGAATTCCGCAGCGCACGAGGCGTCCCAGATGGAGAGTTTCAGGTCGCGGCATTGCGCATAGGCCTTGCCGGGGGCGTAAATGAAGGAGGCGCGCATGCGTAGCGGGGCCGGTTCCGCCCAGGGCAGCGCCGCCCCGAATAAGGTGAGTGCGAGGTCGAGATCGTCGATGGCGAGTTCATCGCCGTTGACCACGGCCTGGCAGGAGAGCTCCACGCCGCGCAGTTCCAAGGGGGAGGCGCCGGCATTGTCCTGAATGACCACGCGCCCTTGGCTGATTTCGAGGTGCGCTCCGTGAAACAGACCGAACGAGAACGAGGCGGGGGGCGCGGCCGTAGCGGCGCCGTCTCGCCGCGAGTTCCAGCGGCCGTCATTGCCCCGCGCCACATGCAGCACGGGACGGATGAGCTTGCATGTCGTCACGTGCAGGCCGCCTTGCAGCAGGGGCGCGAGGGCCAGTTGGAGTTCCAGGCGCTCGGCCCGGAGCAGGGGTTCGGCCTGCCCCCCTTGGAGGTTATTGTCTGCTGAGCGCAGGCGGATGTCCTCCGCCACCAGAGTTGGGCGGGGCAGCAAGGCGAGGGAGACGGGCTGCGCGATGGTCAGCTCAAGCCCCGCGTATTCTCGGGCCGCTTGCCGCGCCAGGCGGCGCAAACGTTCTTCGCCGACGAGCCATGGGCCGGCGTAAAGGGCGGCAAGCACGAGCAGGACCAAAGCGCCGAGAATGATGGACGCTATGCGCAGGGCTGGTTTCATGGCGATGGTCAGATCGCGTCCGCTGTGACGATTGGTTCCAGAATCTGTTCGCACAGGATGCCGGCCATAATGGCGCCCATGCGTTTGCGCCGCGGTTCATAGTCGCGGAAGCAGACAACGGGCAGAGCCCACTGCAGCACCGCGAGCAGATAGGGGCGGATATCGGTTTCAAATAAGGTGACCGTGCCCGCGTAACTGCGCAATCTGCGCAAAATCTGGTAGGCCTTGGAGATGCGCGCGTCGCTGCCCGCGTAACCGAAAGGGGGCACTGCGGCCAGGGTCGGCGTTGCGTACCATGTTTCCATGAACAGCGCGAGGGTGTCGCAATCCGCATCCGAGTTCAGCCGGGCGTGCTCCACGAGCAGTATGGGTTCCAGCCGGGCGAAATCGCCGACAGCGTTGCCTCTGCGGGTTTCGGAAAAGTCGATGATGTAGATGTTTTCGCGTTCGTCCAGGAGCACGTTCTGCATGTTCAAGTCGCCGTGCACCACGCTCGTGTACCAATGCATGGTTTCATGGGCGCGCTTGGGAAATTCGTGGGCCAGCACGTGAAAGGGGTTGCGCAGCGGGCGTCCAAGTTCCGGGCAGTCGAAAACCGGTGCGTCCGCCCCCAGTCCGAGTTCCTGTTCCGCCGCTTCCAGGATGTTGGGGAAGCGTTGCGTGGGGTCGTGCTCCCTCCAGGGGCGCACGATGTCCAGACAGGGCTGCCCGTACCAGGGCTTGAGGATGCTGGTGACGATGCGGTCGAAGAGCGGGACGACCTGGGCAGCGGGGCGGTTGAGATAGTGATCAGCCAGCCAGGAGAGTTTTGTATCGTGGCCGCCGATGCCGAGCAGGTTGTAGCGCAGGCCCGCCTGATCGTCATGCGTCGCATGGCCTATGACGCTGGTGGCGTTGTTCAGAATGAAGGGCTGCACATGCTGCCGGTAGGCCTGGAGTTCACGATTGATAAGGGCGGCGCCGCCGAGTTTCAGCACTGTGGGCAGTTGGCGGCGGTTATGGAGGTCAAAGCTTTCCGCAATGAAATTTGTCGAGCTGTAGCCTCCGTGCAAAGGTGTGAGCACAACCCTGGAGGATGCGGATTCCGGGCTTTCCATCGTGGGATTGGCGAAAATGCGCCGTACGATGACATCCCAGGTTTCCGGCCAGTTCTCGCCGGGTGTTTCAATGCGCAGCCTTTTTTCGCTTGCGGAACGCTGCGTGGGATGCGGCCAGGCCCAGCCCGCGCCCCTGTGCATGGTTGCTTCCGGGCCGATTTCGCAAAAGGAGTGGATATGCTCGAGAGTGCAGAGTTGTTCCACGTTTTGCGACAGTTTGCCGTGGCTTGAGACATTGGGCGCAACGTTCAGGGTCAGGGCCAGGGCGCAGCAAAAGAGGTCGCCGTCACGCCTCCAGGGCAGAAAAGGGAGCGGATTTGGCGACTTTTCAGCGCTGCCGCCGAAATAGTAAAAGCACAGGATCATGGCGCCGGGGGCCGGGGCCGCGTCTTGCGCCGAAGGCTTGAGATCGTCCGCGAAAAGCTGCACAACGCTTATTGTGGCGTTGTCCGCTTCGTCGAGGAGGCCGGCCTTCTTTTGATCGGCGTGCAGTTCGCGCAGCAATCGTCCCAGGCTCAGGGAGTCTTTGGCCTGTATGCTGAAACAGGCGTCGGGATCGCCGGAGATGCTCGCTCCTCGGGCCACGAACATCACGGTTTCCGAAGGGTAGCGGGTGGTGAGGAAATCCGGGAGTTCCGGCGCGCCGTCCGGCAACAGGGCCGCCACGGTATGGCTGGCGAAAAAAAGTCCCATGTTGTCCAAGGCATGCTCGCGTCTGCTCCCGAACCCGCCGAAGCCCATGCAGATGCCGAGTTCCGCCAGACTGGCCTGGAACAGGCCGTCTTTGGCCGGGTCTTCCCATAGTTCCATGAAGTTGCCCGCTTGGGAAAGCAGGCTGAAATGGATCTCCGCCTGCTCCGTGTCGCGCGTCCAGGTGAGCGGGGCGCGCGCGCCAGCGCCTTGCAGGGCCTGCCGCGTATCCGGGGCGGTGGTGAAAATGGCCGTCATGCCCGAGAGCTCGATAACCTGGGTGACGAAAGGGGTGGGACGGCAAATCACGAGCCGGCGTTTCTGCTTGCCCAATTTTTTGTGCAGTTGCAGCAGAACGCGCAGCCCGGCGCTGGAAATGTATTCCAACTCGCCCACATCCAGGAGCACCGTGCCGGCCTCTAGGGGCAGGTCGGTCCAGGAGGCTTCGAACGTCGCCGCCCCTGCCGAGTCCAGCCGTCCAGTAAGAAGGATGCAAATGGCGTTGGGATGGTTCTCGGGGGACTGTTCAAAAGAGATATCGAGCATTGGAAATCCTTAACTTAGGGGAAAGGCCGTTTCCGGCGCTGCGTCAAGAGGGGCACAAGGTCACCGGCCACGCCGGGGGTAAGCCGCGGCAGCCGGGAGTCGAGTATGGGGAATAGTGTATAGCGTATATCATACGCGGCCCTCAAGCAAGAGGCAAGGATTGCCTTGCCAGACATTGACACGTATAGGCCTTGCTTCGATAGTGGGCGGTGCGTTGGGCGCAAAACCAGGAACCGGTAGTGTTGCGGAGTGCGGATGTGGTTACGCCGGCATTGATGTTTCAGGGAACGAGTTCGAACGCCGGGAAAAGCGTGTTGACGGCGGGCTTCTGCCGGGTGTTGTTGCAGGACGGCTTCAGACCGGGGCCCTTCAAGTCGCAGAACATGTCCCTGAACTCCTTTGTCACGGCCGACGGGCGGGAGATGGGGCGCGCTCAGGCCACCCAGGCCCAGGCCTGCCGCCTGGAGCCGGATGCGCGCATGAACCCCGTGTTGCTCAAACCCTGTTCCGATGTGGGGTCGCAGGTGTTGGTGATGGGGCGCCCCGTGGGCAATATGCGCGTTCAAGAATACGTGCGCTATAAACCGCAGGCCTTTGCCGCGGCATGCTCGGCCTACGACGGCCTCGCCGCGGAGCACGACGTGATGGTGCTCGAAGGCGCGGGCAGCCCCGCGGAAATCAACCTCAAGGCCCACGACATCGTGAACATGGCCATGGCGCGGTACGCCCGGGCCAAGGTGCTCCTGGTGGGCGACATCGACAGGGGCGGCGTGTTCGCTTCCCTGGTGGGCACCATGGCCCTGTTGGACCCTTGGGAGCGGGATCTGGTGGCCGGATTCGTGATCAATCGTTTTCGAGGCGACGCCACGCTCCTGGAACCCGCCTTGCGCGACATAGCCGCGCTGACCGGAAAACCGTTTTTGGGAGTTGTCCCGTATCTGTATGATCTGGGGCTGCCGGAAGAGGATTCGGTGAGCTTCAAAGAGGGAGCGCTGAAAGGCGGCGCGCCCTCTCCCGGACGTTTGGACGTGGTGTTGGTGGATTTGCCGCATGTTTCCAATTTCACCGATGTGGACGCCTTGCGGAATGAGCCGGATGTCTCGCTCCGCGTGGCGCGGAACGGGAGCGATTTGGATGGAACTCCGCCGGATGTCGTTATTCTGCCCGGCAGTAAAAATACCGTCCAGGACGTCCTTGCCCTGCACGCGAACGGGCTGGGCGGCCGCATAGAGCGCCTCGCCCGTGAGGGCGCCTGCGCCGTGGTGGGGATTTGCGGGGGGCTGCAAATGATGGGGCGGCGTATCCTCGACCCCCTGGAGCTTGAATCCCCGCAGCGCGCCGTGGACGGACTGGGGCTCTTGCCTTTGCAAACCGAGTTGGTGCAAGAAAAAACTTTGGCCCGGATAAACGCCAGACATTTACCCAGCGGCTTATCTGTGAGAGGATATGAGATACACCATGGCGACACGCGAGTAATGACGGGGGGTGAGGCCGTACCCGCCGTGCAACGCGACAGTGGAGGGATTATCGGCTATGCGGCGGGCGATGCGGATACGGGCGCCTGGATTTGGGGTAGTTATTTGCACGGCATATTCGATGACGACATATTCAGGCGCTGGTTTTTGGATGGATTGCGCGCACGAAAGGGGTTGCCCGGTTTGGGAAGCGTGATGGCGCCGTACGATATGGAACCGGCCCTGAACCGCCTGGCCGATACCCTGCGCTCGTATTTGGAAGTGGAGAAGATATACCGGATGCTTGGCCTGGATACGGCATCCGCCTTATGATAGAACCGTATTGTCGCGGTTGCGCATGAGAAGGCCCTTTATGTTTCCGAGGGAGTGAAAAGAATGGATGAATCACGGCGCATGCTCGTTGTGGACGACGAACTGTTGAATAGAAAGGTGTTGGAGGGATTCCTCAAGCGCATGGGCCACCAGGCGGTAGTGGCCAAAAGCGGTCCCGAAGCCCTTGAACTTCTGGACGCTAGTATCGATCTGGTATTGCTGGACGTCATGATGCCCGGCATGAACGGTTTCGAGGTCTGCGCGGCCATTCGCGAGGGGCATGCGTGCAGCGACGTGCCGATCATTATGGTGACGGCGCTGAGCGGAAACCAGGACCGGCTGCGGGCTGTGGAGGTCGGCGCCAATGATTTTATCGCCAAGCCCATAGATAAGACCGAACTGCGTGTGCGGACGGATTCCATGCTGCGGATGAAGGACGCCCGTGATCAGGTGAAACGCTACCAGGGTGAATTGGAGGAAATGGTGCGGGTGCGCACCCAGGCCTTGGAACTGGCGTTGGAGAACCTGCGCGAGCTGCAAAAGGCCACGACGGCCGCGCACTTGGAAACCGTGCATTGCCTGAGCTATGCGGCTGAGTATAAAGACGAGGATACGGCAATGCACATTCTGCGCATGAGCCATTATTCCGCCTTGATTGCCAAGCGCTTGGGCCGCCCCCGTAATGAGGTGGAGTTGTTGTTGCACGCCAGCCCCATGCATGACGTGGGCAAGATAGGCATCCCCGACGCCATTTTGCTCAAGCCCGGCAAGCTGGATGCTCGGGAGTGGGAAATCATGAAGCAGCATACCGTGATCGGCGAACGGATCCTTGGCGATTCCAGCGCGGAACTGCTGCAACTGGGCAGCCTCATCGCCATCAGCCATCACGAGCGTTGGGACGGCAGCGGCTATCCCAACGGGCTCGCGGGCGAGGACATCCCGTTATGCGGCCGTATCTGTGCGATTGCGGACGTGTTCGACGCCCTGACCAGCAAGCGCCCCTATAAGGAAGCCTTTTCCGTGGAAGACTCGTTGGAGATACTGCACGCCGGTAGAGGGAGCCATTTCGATTCCGCCCTGCTGGATGTCTTTATGGAAGACCTGGGAGAGGTCCTGGACATTAAAAAACGTTTTTCGGACTAACACCGCAGCGTTTTCCGCATTTCTTTCCCCTTAGCCGAACCGGATGGGACGGCTGCCATCAAATTCACTCCGCCTTGACAGAAAGGGAGCGGGGTGGAACCTTTACGGGTCCGCCCTATATCCATCACCCGGTGAATCGTTATGAGCGATATGCTTATTTTCAGCTGGTTGACGCAGTTGGATGCGGATATGCCGGGGCTCTGTTCCCACATGAAATGGAATAGGCGCGCGGGGGCGGGTTATGGTTTGCGGACACAAAAACCTTATAGGTTTCATGGCTTGTCACAATCGGGGACTTGTATACGGCGCGAGCCGTTTTTTCAGCTGAATGCGGCATGATATCCTACATTGTTCCGGGGGCGGTCTGCCGAACCGCTTGCCCGAAGCGAATCCGTCCGGGAAAGGAAGTCGAAAAAAACGATTGATCTTGTGTAAATAATTGTAAAACCAATTATTGGACTTAGTTTTATAAATAATAGTGTACAAAAATATCTTAGAAGGGTATAACAATGCTTGTTGTGATGACTATGGGAGATTCTGTATGGATAAGGGCCTTAGGCTTGTTTTTAGAATCAATGGGGGCAAAGCTCAGGCCGTGCTGGTGGATAATAGCGGTCTGACCTATGGTCCTAAGGACATGTTTCTCGCGGAAGGGAAATTCTGGGTGGCCACGGATTATGTCTGTACGTATAAAGAGAGCTTTGAACCCGATGTGCTGCAAAGTTTTCTTGGAGAGAAATCCTGCGATCCTCTATAATTGAACAGAGCATGTCGCTCGATTTTATGCCTGATGTCGAACGTGACGCGCATCATGCCATTGCGGGGTTTCAATTGGGTTTCCGCCATCTCTCTTTGTGCGAACCTCAGTCGCAGAAAAAGGGGCAAGGGCATGCAGATTCGTTGTACGCAATGCAATGCGAAGGGGAGTGTTCCCACGTCGGCTTTGGGTAAAAAAGTGCTGTGCCCCAAATGCGGTGCGCGGTTTAGCGTCGCTCCCGAGCTGAGTTTCTCTCATGGAGAGCGAAGGGAGGGCGCGCGGGTAAACGCCGTGCGGCTGTCGTTGGATTTCGGGGTTGCCGCGGGAATGGCCATCGTGCGTGATCTGACTCCGGAGAGCATTGGCTTTGAACCTGCCGAGAATGACAAGGAATTTGCGCAGGGTGATGTTTTCGCCGCTAATTTACTGGAAGATCGCCGTGTTGTTCTCAGAAATGTCCAGGTCCGGGTCACGCGGACAAACGGCGGAACATATGGCGGCGTGTTGTTGGACCTCAAAGAGCATCAGGCCCTGGAACTCATGCACCTGATCCTGCGGCAACGGCTTCTGGCCGGGGGAACAGTCGAACCACGTATGGATGCGCGTTCGCTTGAACTCAAGAATGAAGGTTTTATTTGATGGAATGCCGCTGATGCAGCGCCGCGCGGTATCGCCGCCGCGTAATGCCCTCCCATCACGTCAAGGGCGCAGTCCCACGGACTCCATTGCCGGAGTAAGGTTTCCAAAAGGCCTGACAGCGCATCTTTTTTCCGGCGTCCAGGGGCCTCCCCTGGTCGTCGTGCGGGCGCGAAAGCC
>CAZFCK010000017.1:0-37426 GCA_964517355.1 uncultured Desulfovibrionaceae bacterium
TGCCTCCATATGTAGAGGCAATATTAGTACAGTTATTTAGCGGACGCAACACTAGTGTCGCATTGGTTACCCCAAGTTTTTCATCTAGTTTTCTGACATTTTGGTAGTATTCATTTGAAGAGCAGTATGACCATAAAGCTGAAAGGTGACTAGGGTCGTTTGATGCCAAGACAGCGACGTTGTTGTCAAAGAATCCGCCTAAATATAAAGTTGCAGGTAGTTTACGAGTTTGTGTGATTACTATTCCTGGCTTCTCGTGTGCTCCTTCACCCCTAATAGCCGCTTTTGGGTTTTTCGATAAATGCCCTTTCCCTTTTTCCCATAGTAAAATGTTCTCTAATCCTGTGTAAAAGGCTGTTGATTGAAATGTTCCATGCTGCAATTCCCACTGTTCATTGATGCGTGCCAGCTCCCAATATTTTTTCCCATAAAATGAGTAGTCCGCAGTCGAAGGCCCTTGAAATGACCACGCATACTTTTCAATCAAGCTAATACCGGTGAAGTTTTCAAATGTATATTTTGCATCAGGTGAATTTACTATATTATTCTTGCTGGTTAACGAGATACTGTTTTTTCTTACCTCCTGCGATCTGCTATCCTCATCTGTCGATGTGGCTTCAACTCCTTTGACACTATAATTGTCTCGCGGTTCAACCTTTGAAACAATTGATAGAGCTCGCAGCACATCCCAGCTTGCTTTCGCAGTTGCACCAGAACCAATTTTTGCCAACAAATGAATTGTTGACTCATTTAATAAGTCAAGGCGTAAGCTTTCATACGATTTTATATAATACCAGTTGACAGGGGTAACGGAACAATGTGTACCCCCCTGTAGCAAAAATTCCTTGAATCTTTTTATGAAGACGGTAGCTATGTCTGCGTCTCCACTTTTATAGTAAGATGAAAGAAATTGCTGTAGTTTTGGCGATTGTTTTCCTTTTGCCAAATATGGAGGATTCGTAAATATCAAACTGTACCTTGAAGAAAGCAAGGTCGATGCCTTCGATAAGCCCCTTGCAACAATCCCTAGCTCTTTTTTCTGATCATCTCCGTCTCCAGATAGCACTTTGGTCAACAGCGGAGATATATCGTTCAGATTAATGCCAAATATGGAGTGCTTATTTATGCTGGCTTCAGGGTTGACCAGGCTACCCAAAATTGGAGCATCTTTAAATTCTTTATAAAGCTCCTTTAGGATCAATCGTAGGTTAGTATCACTACCTGCAATATCTTCCCACTGAGCTTCTCCTGTGCTAATTGAGAGACCACAACATGCTAAATTTAATTCCGGCAATGCCCTATAACCGTTAGTTCCTGCATAGCTCCAAGCTGCTAGTGCCAGTGCAAAGGCTGCCAGTTCCACACAGCGTTGATCCAGCTCCAGTCCATGGATATTCTGTCTGAGAACGGCATCCACGGCATCTTTAGCCGACAAGCCTTCCAATTCCATGCGCATGGGAACCAGCATCAGGAATGCCGCAACCAGGAAATGACCAGAGCCGCAGCAGGGGTCTAGGGTTTTCAGCTCGCTCAGGTTCTCAGGCCATTTGTCGAAAGTTCCGGCGGCGGGAGCCCATATGCCATTCTCATCCTGAACAAAGCGAAGGTATTCAAGCGGCACGCCTGGGATCGAGGCCTTGCGCCGAAGTTCTTCCTCGTTTTGGGCTGTTCGCAAGTCCTCTTCACTCAAGCGCCTGGCCGCCCACCATGCTCCCAAGGAGTTGTCGAGCAGGAAGCTGACCATGTAGGGTTCGGTGAACAGCTGCGTAACCGCAGGGAGTTCCCTGGCTCCGATTTTCACTTCCGAGGCGTTCACCTCATCCTTTCGCTTGGCCTGCCAGAACTGATAGACCCACCCCAATGAGTCTGAAGCGGTGAAGACTTCAACGGGCAGCTCAGCCGCCAGACGTTCCAGCGCCTGTTGGTGCTCCGGGGGGAGGACAAGCTGGAACACAGGGGAGTCGAGCCTGAAAATCTGGGGCAACATGCGCGAGGCGAAACGAGCCGCAAGCTCCCACCCGTTGGCAGCGCCTTCCTCTGCGGCCAGGTCTTCACACTCCTCCAAGGTGACGGCAACCGGCGCGTCAGGGTCCGGGTACATGAGCAGGTTATTCTCTGCCAGGAATCGGGCAAAGAGCATACGGTGCCAATGCTCATAGGCGACTTCTTCAACAAGCCGGTCCATGGTGCGGACCTTGCCGCCGTTGAGCATATCGCCAAGCTGCCTGCCGTGAGCCCTAAGCCTTCTGCGCAGCACTCGCTCTTCTTCATCCAGATGAGACGGCGGGGCTGTATCCATCACCCCCAAATGGTTCAAAGCGGCATTGGCGGCGGCTTCGGCTACGTCACGGGCTTCCTTGACGGTCCGCTCCAACGTTCCCCTGAGAGACTTTTCTAACGGCTGCATTGGCGTATATCCTGTTCTTAGCGTATGCCCACCGGGCCTTTGGCCAGGGCTTCCTTGAGTGTATCCGCAACGTCCTTGGCCCAGGCCTCAATATCGGCCTCTGTCTTCATTGTGGGTTTGGGAATGTGGATGAACTGCACCTCGGGCTCAAGCAATTCTGCGGCTCCCCGCAAGACCTCATCAAAACGGCTGGGCATGGCTGCCACGCGATCGATAAAACTGGAAAGCGAGATGCGTCCAAGGGTTTGCAGGATGGCGTCTGTTGACTCCACGTTAACCTGGGGCTGTTCAGCTCCTGTGAGTTTTTGCCCCGCCAGCAACTCATTACGTTGCTCAGGCTCCAGCTGCTTCCAGTTGGCATCTTCACGAAGACGATCCATGCCGCTCTCGTGTCTGGTTTTATACTGGGTATCGAGGTCATTCAGGGCATCGCGCAAGGTTTGCGTCACGTTGGCGATAATGGGCTCCACCTGGCAGGGTTCGGCCAGGAGCAAACGCTGCTCCTCAATGGTTTTGGCCTGGCTGGCAAAGACCTCGGCGTCTTTCAATGATTCCGAATGACGAAGCAACCGGGTGAGGATGTCCCAACGCGGGGATCTTTTAGCGATTTTCTCTGCCGTTTCGGACCATTGGTCAAAAGCCTGGGTAAAGGCTTCACGCTGGTTGTAGAGGGAGAGAAGCTGTTCATTGCCCCCTGTGAGCCTGAGTTCTTCCAGGGCCTTTGTATCGGGCTTTGCAGGCTTTGGAGGGTCGCCTCCGGCACGCTCGGCCAGGTCCATCATGGTCTGAATAAAGTTGGGCATTGCCCCCAGTTCCTCACCATTTTTGAACTGAAGACCAACCTTCTGCAACAGCTTGCGTATCTGAAGCCGTTGAGGGGTCGTAACCGTTGCGGACTCCACTTTGAAGAACGTCTTGCCAATGGCCTTGCGTTCGAGGTTCTTGAAGTCCAGGGCTTGCCCGCGTTCGTCCTGCGCTCTGATAAGCCCCGCGACAAGGAGCACCTGGAGGCCGCCGTCCACAGCATCACGAGACCAGCCATAGGGGGCTGATTCGAATGTGTCACGGATTTCGATACCTTTCTTTCCCGCACCAATGAAACCAAGAATGATCTTGCAGACAGGGTTGTTCGCTGCTTCCCCTTCGTCTCCTACAGCCTTGAGGGCGTCTGGCGCACCTTTCTGAGCCTTTGCGTACACCTTGTCCCATCCCGCATGGTCCGCCGGGTGGAATGAAGGAAAGAGGCGTTGCAGGGCGTTTCCTGCTGCTTCCGTAACCATCTCCTGGAGGTCGTTGCCGATGATTTCGTTGCCGCCCCCTTGGAATACCCGCGCTCCGGAGAATGCGTCATCGAGAAGTTCACGGATTTTGGCCTCAGCGGTGTCACGAGTGGTGGTCATGGCCGAACGGGCTTCATTGCCTTCTGAGGAATTGGGGGCTCCGCGTTTGTCCAGTGTAGCCTTCGCGGCTTTGAAGTTGATGAGATGGTGCCTGAGGTCATCTGCGGAGCGCTTAGGGATAAACACAAACACGGTTGGGGACTGATTGCCTGCCTGCCTTGCATCCGCCCGGACTGAGTTTTCATCGATGCTCCAGCCATCTCGAATCCAGACGCAGAGTTTCTTTTCGCAATCCTGGGGGAGCTGCGAGTCAAAGATGGGAAACAGGTCACGCGAAACCTTGGCCGCTCCCTGGAGAAGCGTTCGTTTGGTCACGGTCTCGCTGAACTTCGCTTTTATCCTGTCGTTGCGTTCGGCCTCAATGCGATGGGACTCATTGGCGATCAGGTTGCGCTGGCTCAGGAACTCATCATTCCAGGCGGCGCTTTCCTCTGTCTGGATGCGGTACTCCTCGCCAACCATCATCAAAAGTTCGCATTTATCAAGTAGCTTGGGGAGGTTGGCCCGAAGGTCGCTGCTTCCCTTGGCAAGGTCTTCAACCATGAGATCGGCAATGGTATCGACCGTGGCCTTGATGCCGACTTCCTTATTGGCCGCAGCCAGTTTGTTGACCAAAAATATCAGTCCGCAAGCGCGGGCCAGTAATTTTTCATCTTCCGCGCCCGCTATCCAGCTCATGGTCTTTTCGTGCAACTTGCGAGGCAGAATCCTTGATTGAAGAAGCTTCTCGGCGGAATCGAAGTAGAGGTAGTCCGCCGGGATGGTGCTCCCCAGAGGTGCCTTCAGATTGGTCTGAATGGCCTTGTGGATCATGCTGAGCTGGTTTCGCAGCTGACTGTCCGTGCCGGTTTGATCCAGGACACGCAAGGTGTGTTCCCAGAACCGCCTTCGAACAGGAAGGATGGGGTAGTCCTTGGCCATATGCTGGAGGTCATCCTGCTGGTGGCTGAGGCTTGTCCCGGCAAGGTGGCGTGATATCTCTCCGAGATTGGTTTGCAACATATCGTCAATGGGAGAAATGGCTTCCGATTTCTTGGCCAGGATGACCTGTCTGATGACGGCTTCGACATCCGCGTCGGACAGTTCAACCCGAATCGTAAAGCGCCCTTCAAACTTTTTCAGGTTGGCAGTGCCTGTGACCGCAGTTTGTCCTGTGCCGATGAACAACAGCTTTCCGCCTATGTTTTTGCAGCAGGCTTCCACTGCTTCCTGGACTTCATTTGCCCTTTGACTGTCTTCGCCTATGAACTGTTGGACCTCATCGAGAACAACGAGGGTGAGGGGGAATTTCCCTTCAACAGTCAAAGCATTTCTAATGGCCTTGATCATTGCCTCACTGCTGATATCCGGCACATATGGGTAGAGATTGTTCAACGTTTCAACACATGCTGCCGGAGTGGGAAAAAGATTGGGTTTGGCTTGAGCCAAAGCCTGGTGAAGGCCTTCGGCGACATAGAAGTTGTCGAGTTCTTCAATCCAGTCGCACCCTAAGTCTTCCACGGATTGCTTGACCTGCTCATAGATGCCTTCGGATTTGAGCCACATGACGAATCGAGCGACAGGGTACTGCTCGGGAAGGTTGGCGGACTTGAGAATGATCCGCAGCAAGGCGAGACGGACACTCCCACTTGCGCTAGCTCCAAGGGTGCCAGAAGCTGCATGGAGGCCACCGTGTCTCTTGGCTTGAGTTGTAAGCTCCTTCAGGTGGTCGCAAATTGCCCGAGGGAGATTGGCGATGCCGCGAGCGGATGCGCCGTCCGGGAAAATGGTGTCGCTCCAAAGGGCTCGCAGCATTTTTACGAGGTGAGATTTACCAGAACCAAAAAAGCCGCTGACCCAAACACCTGGCTGCTCTGGTGCGTCACGATCTACATTGGCCAGAAAGGTGCGAAGAACATGCTCCATGCCTTTCTCGTACTGGCCATCACACACAAACGTTTCCAGTTCATATCGCAGAACTTCAAGGGCCTGAGATGTTGTGTCGTCATTTACGCTTGCAACGCCTTCGTTGACGAGTGTGCGAGTAGAAGGGTCTTTATAGTAGATGTCTCGGTTAAGCACGCTTGCCCCCATTAGTAGTCTTTGTCAGCGGTGATTGGAACAGCAAGGTAGTCCCAGCCATCATAGCCGTCCAAAAGCCGATAATTGTTATTTTCATAACTTCCAGGGAAAAAGACGAGAAGCCTGCCTTTAACGCGAGGGGCAATTTTGTCCACGACTTCTTTTACTTTCAAAAATCCAAACAAAGAGCCGACCCCCTTCAAGGCAACAACACAGCTTTGGTCGTCACTTGATTGGGATATCATCTCATTAAAAGAATAAAGAATAAATTCGAGATACCTGTGCATGAGAGTATGAAGCAGATCTGGCTTAGAAAAATATTTTGCAGCATATTTTTGTGTCATAAGCCAAGTAGGAAATGTATTTGTTATGTCAAAAAGAGACCAGTTGTGACCAGATTGAATTGTTGTCAGTTCAAATTCATCAATCTTGGCTCGAAGTGTACGTTCGTCTTTTTCATTATAGACACAAAATATTACTCTTTGAGATGCAGCTGAATCCGCTCTCCAGGGAATGGAGATATACTTTGTGTACTGCTGGAGCAGCAACTTAACTTTGCTCATAAATTAGCTCCATTTCCTGTGCTGTGAGAAGACTGGGAAAACCAACCTCGCAGATATCGCCAATTCGCTTAAAAACGAGCAGGCCTTTCCGGGAAGCAGCTTCTGCCGATTCAATGACCGTGGCTTTATCGTGATCCAAGAGCTGAACGAACGGAGAAGAAAAAAGCATGTCGCCTCGGCAGCCCGTAAGATATGCCAGCAGTAAGGAATAGGCTGTCGCCTCAGGAGAAATGATTGGAGTTGTGCGTTTCTTTTTTACCTTTCCTGTCAAATGACCTGCGAGCGTCCAAGAGCCATTTATGTTTTGGGCCGTAGAACGTAGTGTAGCCTTGCTAAACCGGTCGGGAGCCACGTCGGTAATAAATTTTTCTGTGTCTTCACGTGTTATGACTGTGTTTTTGTTCAACGCTATTATGAATGGGAAACTTAATCGAACCAGAGGGTCACGAGCGTAAGCCAACAGCATTGACAATAAGCCAATGCTGTCAGGATTGCTTTTGCAAAATCGGCAATATGCACGGAATATAGCATAATCTGCATTCAGAGAATATAAGTCTGCGAGGTAACGGAAAGACAGCTTTCTTGAACGCCCAGAGCGTTTGCTTAAACAATTCTCTTCGATTATTAAACGCTGAAATTCTTCTTTTGGTGGGATGCGCTCATGCACATATCCCATCAAAGCTGACACCTCAGAAACCATTAATGTTCTTGATGTGTGTGGCCCACCTTTTTCAAAGCTAAATCCAAAGGCAGTGAGTAGTTTTTCTTGTTTATTTGACATTGCGTGTATCTGCCCCGCCGCTTTTAACCCACTCATCTACCTCTTCCTTGCGAAATTTCCACATCTTACCCATGCGATGAGCAGGCATCCCTTTGTCGGCGATCCACTTGTAAATAGTATCTCTCTTTATGCCCAGGTATTCAGCCATTTCATCGACTGAGTGCCACTTGTCATCCATTTGTGCCTCCAAGCAAAAAAAAAACGACCAGAAAAATCGGCAATAACTCGGTCAAAATCGATTATTCAAGGACCATTATGTGGATTAAACTTAACCGTCAATGCTGGGGCCATCATTGACACTCTCCATCTTCTGGATAGTATGGAAGTCTTCTTGTCTTCCAAGATGGAGAACAACTGTAACCCTCTGAAGTGTTCTCGGGCCAGAGAAGAAATACAAAGGCTCTCTAAGCGGACGGGATTATAATCCCCACCCACCAATCAAGATAGCCGCTTTGCCGCAACCCTGACGGATATGTCCGGCCTCCAATTGACCGGGGTACTCAAGGCACGGTGTGATGAGTTGACGCCCCAGAGGACAGGTCTGATAATCTCAAGCAGGGCGAACCTACGTCTGTCAAGGTTCTCGAAGTGCGCGGATGTATATATACTATTTCCTGTTTACTTTTCCATATTATCGTTATTGTTCGGATGCTACTTTATAGTAGCCCAACTATTTTATAATTCCATTCCGTCCTCTTCCCGCTGCTTCCTTCGCTTGGCCTCGGAATCTCTTTGCAGCTCTACGGCATCGGCTTGTCGAGCAATTTCTACTACAGCTATATCCTTTCGCTTCAGTTCCTTCCCCGTCCTTCGCTTTGCAATAAATTGTTCAACCGCTCCAACAACGGCTCCAAACTTCTGTAAAACTCGCTGAGCTGTTGCATTGTTTGCGCGTGTTGCTCCAACAAATCGAAGAGTTGTGCGATACGTTCGTTCTGATCGTCCTGATCGGCTGCGAATTCTCCTTGCAGCTTCTCCAGTCCTTCCAGCAAGTGGCGCTCCAGCTCTGTCATGCTCATGGTCTATTGCTCCAGTTTGATGGCGTCGCGGTCGTTCATGGTCCAGCCAGTCTTGGCTGTCGCTTTTTTCGGTAATAAAATGAATCGGCCTTTTGTCGTCTCGAGTAGCTGAATTCCCCAGGTCTTCTGTTCCAACAGGGCTACTGTCTCTTGCAGGTTTTCCTTTTCGCGCTGGAGTTCTGAAATCTGACTCCATTGGCCTTGAACATAACCGCTGGCCGCTGCACTCAGGCCCCATGCGCCCAAAGTAAGACCGAACATCAGACATGCGCCCAGCGTGGCCGACTTCAACCAGCTCGACACCAGCGTATTTTGCAGTTTCTCTGTCTGCTGCTCCAGGCGTTGAAGTTTGTTCGTTACTACCTCGCTCATGGCCTCGGCTTGAGCCGCAATATCGGCCTTGATTGTATTCAGCGCGTTTTTTGATGACTCGCTTAAGCTGCGCTGCAAGTTCTCGAATTCGTTCTGCGTTATTTGTTCCAAGGTTTTGCGGTCCTCGCTGATCCTGGCCTGGAGCTTGATTTTCAAATCGCCAATGCTCACTGTAGATGCCTCCTTTCATTCTGAATCGGGTCCATGAGTCAGGGTCCATGACGGTGATATAGTTTTTGCCTGTTCGCGGCGTACTCAACCCGGCTTCGTGGAGCGACTGAACCAGTTCAGCTCGATTGGTCACAATGCCGGCCTCAATGCGCTGGGCAATGTAATCGTGGATTAGCTTGCGCGGATCCGCATTGGTGTTGTTTGGCGTGGTTTTGCCCCAACGGATGTCGCGTGCTCTGGCAAGGTCGGTGTGTGCTGGTTTGTAAGCCCGCGCCCGCTCCGGATCATCCGGTCTGGCCCAGCCTTCGCGCCAGTTATGCAGATCACGGAAAACGTCGAAATCCTTTTGCCAGCCGGGGGGGCAGGGATTGAATGCTTTGCCGGTATAAAGCTCCATGCGCGGGATGACAAAGTGCAACTCGTGGTGCCCGGCGTGGGCATGCCGGACCCAAAGGATGTCAAACTGGTCTGGCTTTAGGCCTGCAAACGCAACAGACTCGAAATCGTTCATAAGCACGTTTTCTTGCTCGGGTGTGACATTCTCTCCCGGTGCCCAGGAGAGCACACCCGCTGTGAACTTCCAAACCCTATCCTGAGAGTCTATCAGTTCACGTGTCATATCCGGGTCTCCTCGGAGCACCTGCGGCGGTTCCTCTTGGCGGCCGGAGTAGTCCAGGCGAACGAGGTAGTTGACCGGGCCCGTGCCGCCACCTTTTCCGTGCGGAAATATCTTCATGTACATGGCGGCCCCTCGCGTAGCTCGCGGAGCAGCGCTTCCAGACGGCCGACAACCTGCACAGTGTCGAGTCCGCCCTTGTAGATATTCGCCCATCGTGCGATTTGGTTGATGTTGTTGCCGATGCGCGCCAGCTGGAGCAAGCGTTCACGCTCTTCAGGGGTGCGCCGTAAACGGTAGGCGAGGAGTCGCGTCCGCACGAGGTCCGCAAGGCTCATTCCCATCTCGGCTGCCTTGGCCTCGAAAAGGGTTTTCTCCTTTTCAGAGACGCGAATCTTGATCCATTTATCGCGGCTCATGCTTTTGCTCCTCGCCGTTCAGGGGTTCCAAGGGGCGGAGCCCCTGGCCGGCCCCCGAGTGGCTGTGCCCACGAAGGGTAGGCTGGCCTTTGGGCATAAGCGAGTTCGTAGCGGACACCACTGCAAGTGATTCCCCGTCCTTCAGAGAGGCTTGCTCGCTCTTGCCTGGTGTCCATTCAGTTGGTGCTGACCAGAACTCGCGTTGGAGGAAGTCCTCATTGTCCTCATAATCCACCGATTCAGTATTATTGGGGATTCTCGAGGATGGACTTGGTTTTTTCGAAGTTCTCGAAGTACATTCATCATCAGGTAATGATGTGGACTTTGAGGACTGAAGGTTGCCCAAATCCTCAGTTGAAAAGCCGCATGGGGCCTTGTCTTGAGGACTATGAGGATTTTGAGGACATTTATTGATGAACTTTTCGATCTTTTCGTCCCATTCCAGGCAATAGACGCCTTTTTTGCCGTTTGCATGGTGACGACTGGTCGAAATACTCAGGCCGGCGCTTCTGAGCAGAGCTCCCATAGCATGCGGTGATTGGATTTGCGCTTCCTGAGAGGCGGCTGCGTTATAACGCTCGCGGATGAAGCCGATGGCTAGGCGGCCGTTGTCGATATCACTGCGCATGTCTTTCAGAACAAGAGCAAGCCGAACGGTTCTATCTGAAACTTCCACAGGGGGCTGCGCCGTGCCTTCGGTCAGCAGCTGGACGGCGTCAACGGCTTGTCCGAGGTAGTATTCTGCCACCTCGATTCCCTGCCTCATTGTGTTATTATCAATTTGATTTGTTGGATTTTCATTCCTCGAGAAAGCTCTGATGCAATGCAATACCCCGGCAAGCCGTAAGGCGTAGAACACGCTTTTTGGGATGAATCCTCGTAACGCCTGAGGAAGCGCCGTTTTTATGATGTCTCGTTCATTTCGCCAGGATATGAGGAGAGCAAGAGCCTCAGTGTTAAGGCGAAGAATATGCGAGGTATTGCCAACATACTTTCCGGCCCAAGCCAAGGCGTTATCAAGAGTGCTCTCCCAGGCATCGCGTGATTTTTCAATCCGCCATGATTCGTCTGTTAGCCCGTAATGCGTTGAAGGTTCATAGCTGAAAAGACCTCGGAACACGGTTCCGTCAGCGAGATACATGCCGTTTTCCGAGGAAAATACGCGTGTGAAGATTGCGGGTTGGATGCCACCTGCAACCTGTATGCGTGCCCCGTGGATATAACTCGTCTCGCCGGCCCGCACGATGCGAACGTCATTGCCGTCCCAGAGCAGCAACCAAGCTTCCCTGTCCGCGCCTCTGCCGGCCTTGTATTGGCCTTGGGAAGTAAGCAACGAGGATGCTTCGTTCAGGAGTAATGCCACTCCACCCGTCGGGTGCCCTTGCAGGTCCGCATGCAAGCCCTCGACGGTGACGTCTGATGCGAAGAAGCCGCGCGGTGCGGGTGGCTGGAGAGCTTTGCTACGTTCCTTTTTGGGAAGCTGCTCCCAACGCGCCATTTCGATATCATAACGGGTGTGCTCGTGCTTTTGGCGCTCCTCAAGTAATCGCGCAAGCTTCCACATTGGCGACGTCTTGCCGTCGCCGGAATCTCGTATATCCAGACACCAGAATATGAGCGGTTCTTGCCAGGATTCTTTTGCCTCAACGGTGAGCGTGTGCCCAATAGCCGCAGCCATCAGGCAAAAAGCGTAGCCCGGAAGAGGATTGGGACTGCCGGCGCATGACCTGGCCAGTTGTTGGAGACTTGAAGCCAACTCGGTCGGAAGCACTTGCCATGGGAATGCTTTCCGAGGGAACAGCTCGCGGGCAATTTGCCAAGGGGTATTCGATGAAGATTGTGGCTGCATTGACGCTGTCGAGCGATCAGCTTCAGGCATCCAACGTGGAGCAGACTCGACAAGCTGTAGAAGTTGTGCCTTGGATCCTCCATTATCAAGCCAGTCAGACACATCGCCCTTGTTGGGCAGGCCGGGCAGGGTGATAATTCTTACTTCTTCAGCTGTGGCGCCTAACGAGGTGGCCACATCATGTGCATGCTTTCGTCCCGCTTCATCGTTGTCAGGCAGGATGCGGACGAGTTTGCCGGCAAACCATTTCGAGTATTCATCGCGCCATCTGCCAGCGCCCTGGACGTTGCTTGAAGCGGTGAGACCTAAGGCGAAGAGGTGATCCGCGTCTTTTTCGCCTTCAACTATAAAGACTTCCTCGCACTGCAAGACTTCTGGGAGGCGGTAGGGAATCAGCTCAATGCCTCTGACATTCCATATCCATCCGCCCTTGCCGTCGGGCCGACGTTGTCGAAAGTCTTTCGGCCTGAATCGCACGACTTGAAAAAGTAATGTCCCGCTTGCGTCGTGGTAGTCGTAATTGGCTACAATTCTACTTCTTTCGTGCTCTCCGTTGATGCCGAGCTCCTGAATAAGGCGCCTTGCGGCTTCCCCTTGGCCAAGGCCGTTGATTGCGGCATACAGGCTCACTGGGTCAGAGCCACGGTCACCGGTTGCAAAGTCTTTCCAGATACCTGTGCGCATGTTGACAGATAGGCTACGGCCAGTCCCCCCGTTCAAATTTCCGCAAACATATTCATTGCCGTTTACCCGACCTCCGGGTAACCAGGTTTCAAGCAGAGAGGCTAGCCTGACGCGGCAGGCTTCATTGATTGCCTTGAAGTCTAGCTTGCCCATGCCGTCACTTTCCAACGCCCTCTGTCCGTGAAACGAGCCACAGGACAAAAGACTCACGTTCGTAAACAACGTTGCCCCCAACACGTCGCGACTCCGGACCAAGCCCGGCGGAATCCAGATTGGCAATGTATCCAACGCTCAGCAAATTGCCGAGGTATTTAGGGATATCTTTCCTGGGGAAAACAGGGGGAAGGGATTGTAATAGGTTATCGAAAAATGCGTCTCGTTGCTTGAGAGCGTTGACGCGACTTCTCTTTTTCTTGAAAGACATGGCAGTACCTCCAGAGTTGTGATTTACTCTGATGGTACCGTGAAAAATCAGGAATAAAAGGAATATTCTGAATTATTCTCTATCAAAAAAGTCCTGGAGTTTTGGAAGGATACGGCGAATATTCGGGCAATTATTTTTAATAAACGAAATTTCTTGTATCGTTTGCGGATTGCTGGTTATCATTGAAAGCCCCCTATGCTCCAAGATATTTTCTTGGATACATATCTCAACTTTTTTCTCGTCAGGGGCCATGGCAATAAAAGGTTCGTGACGCGGATAGCACTTTTTCATCAAAGCCCACAGGAGTTCACTTGTTTTTGGTGTGTGTTGCTCATTGTTTGTAGCTTTGTATAACGCCAAGGCAAGGTAAATGTTTATCAAGTTGAAGTCATAATTGTTCTCTTTTAGATGATCAATGAACTCTAAAATGATTCTATCAGTTTCATCATCAAACTTTTTAGGATAGTTTTCTTCTTGCCCAGAAGCTTCAAAATCATCAAGATCCAAATCTAACATGCACAATGAATTCTCCGATAATTCGCTAAATTGTTTGCTTCTGCACGCTAGGTCAATGTTGCTATCAACCTTAAATGGCTGTACGCATGGTACCATCACTTTATCCCTTTGTTCAAAAGTGGCATTGATAATTTTCTCTTCGCGAGAGAGTTCAAAATTGACGAAGTCTTCAGTTGAACGCGGACAATTAAGAAGAAACTCGAGTTCACCTCCATTTTCCATTATTCGTCTGAGTAAGCTTGTGCTCATTAATTTCCTTTTCATTAGCCATTGCACTGCAAGTGACGAGGCGATAAATACTTCCAATGCAATTCTCGCAAAAACTAGATAACGCTTTTGGATTTGATATTCTCTGTCTCCAGAAAAATTCTTCAAGCAATTGGACGAAAAGATGTATTCAGGGATCTCGCAAGACGAGTTAAAGAAGTATACTGTACAATTACATGTTCTGTAGGGCACCAACCAAGTGCTGCAGTAATTTTTCCCTAAATAGCTTAATATAGATAGAGAGTTCATTTTTGCAATCTGAAGAAACAGATATTCATCCAGAAATAGCAAACCTAGCGCTTCATTATGTAGTCTAGCGAGAGAATTTTTCAGATAGCTTGTCAAGCCTTGTACGCAAGATTTTTTGATGAACATAATCTCATCAAAAAGAGACTTGGCATGTCCCTCAAGGATGTATATCCGTTGCCGCTCCTCCTGTTCATTCTGCCTTTCTCGCTCACAAGACTCTCGGTAGGATTGAATCATTGTAGAGAATGTCCACCTCACCACCTCGGGCTTTGGCTTCAAATTCCGCTGATCTTTTTTCCTTTTGAAGAGAGCTGAAAACATGAATCACCTCGCAGATGTATCGTCCAGATGCAAGCTGATATATTCTGAAAGGGATTTTTTGGAAACCGGTTGAGAATTGAAAAAAGTGGTACCAAACTGGTACCTGCGTTCACAAGAATAGAAAAAGGGGTTATGGCTTTTTGCCATAACCCCTTGATTTTTCTGGAGCCAGCGATGGGACTCGAACCCGCGACCTGCTGATTACGAATCAGCTGCTCTACCAACTGAGCTACGCTGGCTAATCTTTGAATTTAATTTTTTACACGATCACACCCGCCAAGTCAAGAAATTTAATCGCATTGCGCATGATAAAGCACTCCGCCACGGGGTGGTGTTCAACACTTCGCCGTTGCTTCTCTTTCAGAACCCGAATACGACTTTCGGCTAAAAGAAAAATAATAAAATTGAGAAATTTCGCGCCCGAACCACGACCAGGAGAGCCGCCAGGACGCCGGAAAACCGACGATTCGACTCTTGCTTTATAGCAGATACACAACGTTACGGAACACGCGCCATTCAGAAAGTCGAGACCGAACAATACGCGACATTGTTTCCTCATCGCCCCCCTCCTCTTCTGCACTTTCTTCAGCAACTCCGCTTGACGCATTGTCATCTTATAGACTATATAACATAGTTCGTCCCTAAATCTGACATGGGACAAGGAGCTTTCTCATGTTCTCCCTCACGCGCCGCTGGCGCGAGCCTTGCGGCTACAAAGATGTCCTGAACGTAAGCCTTCCACTGGTGATGAGCATGGGCTCCGTCACCTTGATGCAGTTCACGGACCGCCTGTTCCTGGGCCATTATTCCCTTGAGAGCATTGCCGCCGCAACTCCCGCGGGCATTCTCTCCCTGCTCTTCCTCTCCCTGTTCCTGGGGACCGGGGAATATGTGGGCGTGTTCATCGCCCAGTATACAGGTATGGGCAAACCAGAACGCGTGGGCAATTCCTTGTGGCAAGGCATCTGGTTCGCCCTGGGCTCGGGAGTGGTGCTGGCGCTTTGTTCCCTGCTCAGCACGCCGCTCTTTACGCTCATCAACCACCCCCCGGCTGTGCGGCAGCTTGAAATCACGTATTTCCGCATCCTGATGCTGGGCAATGTCTTTATGGTGCTGCAGGCGGTGTTCGGCTGCTTCTACTCGGGGCGCGGCATCACGCGCCCGGTGATGCTGGTCAACTTTCTGGGCACATGCGTCAATATTCCGCTCGATTACGCCATGATCAACGGCCTGCGGATCGGCGGCGTCACGCTTATGCCGGAAATGGGCATCACAGGGGCGGCCCTGGCCACCGTCATCTCCTGGGCCGTCATGGCCCTGGGATTCTACATTCCCCTGTTTTCAAAAAAGAACGAAACATTGTTTCGCATACGCAGCGGCTACAGGCTGGATAAGGAGCTTTTCGGACGCCTGATGCGCTACGGGGTGCCGGGCGGCGTGCATTTTCTGCTCGATATTTTCGCCGTTTCCTTTTTCGTCTTTATGGTCGGCAGACTGGGCACCAACGCGCTGGCGGCCACGAACATCGTGTTTTCCCTGAACTCCATCGCCTTCATGCCCATGCTCGGCTTTTCCATCGGCATAAGCATCCTCGTGGGGCAGGCGCTCGGCGCGGACAATCCTCAGGCTGCCCACCGCACCACCATGAGCACCCTGCACATGACCCTCTTCTACATGGGGCTTATGGGGCTTGTGTATATTCTCTTTCCCTACCCTTTGGTGCATCTTTTCCAGCCAAGAGACATGCCCGACGCGGAATACGCCGCCATCGTATCCGACGCCGTGCTCCTGTTGCGGCTCGTTGCGTTATACAGCCTGTTCGACGCCCTGGTCATGGTCTTCTACGGCGCGCTCAAAGGTGCGGGGGACACGCGATTCGTGATGTGGCTCATGGGCTTTCTTTCCGTGTGCGTTGCCGCGGCGCCCGTATATCTTGCGGTGGAGGTGTTCCACTGTGGGCTGTTCTCGGTATGGCTGTTGTTCACGCTCTACATCCTGGGGCTGAGTTCCGGTCTGTACCTGCGCTACCGCAACGGCTCCTGGCGCACTATGCGCGTGGTGGGCGACTGGGAACGCAAACTGAGCCAGGCCGCGACATCGTGACACCCCGGTTCAGGACGCCGCTGGAGCATATGGACTTTGATGGATGAACGTTTGAAATGATCGCTTAACGGCGGGCAAAGCCCGCCTGCAATCATTTCGCGGCAAAGAGTTGCAAGCAAATCTTTGCTGAGCCGTTCAACTTTTTCAAAGTTTAATTGCTCTAAAAATTTGTGACTGGCATTACTTTTGAGTATATCGATAATTGACAATAGGATAACCGCGGGTCCAGGGGGGCGTTCCCCCCTGGCGGGGTTTGGGGCGGAGCCCCAAAAGCACCCATCTTAACGTTTAACTTCTTTAATCCAAAAACATGCGCTCATGAAAAGCGCCCCTGTACATAATCATACTAATTTTATGGAGGTCTTTTTCAATGCCGTCATTCGACATCGTCAGCCAGGTGGACATGCAGGAAATCGACAACGCCGTGAACAACGTGCAGAAGGAATTGGCCACGCGCTACGATTTCCGCAATGTCAGCACTGAAATGAACCTGAACCGCAAAGATAAAACCCTGACCCTGGTCACGGGCGACGACATGAAATACAAGGCCTTGCGCGAAATGCTCATCACCCATTGCGTACGGCGCAAGGTGGACACCAAGGCCCTTGAGTTCGGCGAACCCGAACCCGCGGCGAAAGGCAACGTGCGGGGCGTGGTCACCATCAAGGAAGGGGTGGACAAACCCACGGCACAAAAGATCGTGAAGCTGGTCAAAGAACTCAAACTCAAGGTGCAGACGCAGATCCAGGACGAACAAGTGCGCGTGACCGGCAAAAAGATCGACGACCTGCAAAGCGTGATCAGCGCCCTCAACGCCCAGGAATTCGACGTTCCGTTGCAATACGTGAACATGAAAAGCTGACCCGCATATCGTATCCATTGCTTTTCAAGGGAAAACCAACGTTGTTCTCTTCATCCCTAGGGATGCAGTTCTTGAAAGAGGTTCTTCCCCCCGGGCTCCTCTCTCCAGAACTTTTGATATAACGTTTTGTTATTATACATAAAGTCTTTGGAAGGGGGGTTCGGGGGGAGAACCTTTCTACAGAAAGGTTTCCCCCCGACGCTTCAGGCGCCAACTACTCATTGCGCAGCACGGGCCAGGCCTTGCGCCCCAGCACCCCTCGCACGCCGAGCATGCCCAGGCTCAAGGTGGCGAGAATGCCGCCGAGGCACACCAGAACGAGGGGCGCAGCAAGCAGGGTCCAACCGCTTTTCATGACCATGGTGATGAAAACGAAGGACACCACGCTGCCAAGAATCGCTGCCAGCAACGCCGTGCCCGCTCCCAGAAGGAAAAACTCGGCCATGAGCGTGCGCACGATATCCCAGCGCGTGGCGCCGAGCACCTTGAAAAGCACGGCTTCGTAATACCTGCCGCGCAAGGTGGCGCGCAGGGTTTCCGCGAGCACGAGCAGTCCGGCCAGCAGCGTCACGGCGGCGGTGCTCCGCACGGCGAGGCCGATGGCGTCGAAAATGGAGCCCACATCGCGCAGCACGTCCTTGATGTACACGGCCGTCACCTCCGGGAAGCGCTTGACGACGGTGGTAAAGACCGCATCCCGGTTCGCCCCTTCCGGTTCCTCGGTTTCATACACCGTGGCGATATGAGAATAAGGGGCGTTTTCCAAAACTCCGGGACCGAACATGACCGCGTGATTCAAGGCCAGGGTGGTCCAGTCCACTTCCCGCAAACAGGCGATGGTGGCGGTGATTTCACGCCCCAGCACGTTCACGGTGAGCGTATCCCCCACGCCGACGCCGAAGCCGTCGGCCAACCCCTTGGTGAAACACATGAGCGGCGGGCCGGAATAATCCGGAGGCCACCATTCCCCGGCCACGATCTTCACTTTTTCCGGCTTGGCCCCCGCAAAGGTGAGCCCCCGTTCACTGCGCACGGCCCATTGCGCGTCCGGCGCCACTTCCACTTTGTCCACGGGCGCGCCGTTGATGCGCACAATGCGCCCCCTGAGCGACGGCTCGCTTTCAAAACGGGTGACGGAAGGCAGGGCCAGCAATGCGTCCCTAAAGCCGTCGATGTCCTGTTTGGGAATGTCGATGAAAAAATAGCTGGGCGCCTGGCTGGGCATCTGCTCATTGATTTGGCGCTGCATGTTGCCGTCGATCAGCGCCACTGAGGCCAAGGCGGAAAGCCCCAGGCCCAGAGAAAACACCACGTCCGCTGTCCGCGCCCCGGGCCGGTGCAGATTGGCCAGAGCCTGGCGCAACCAGAGATGCCGGGGGCGGGGCGCTTTGGCGGCGGCAACCATGAAACCCCAGGCCGCGAGGCGGAAGACCACCGCCCCCGCCATGGTGCCGCCCGCGAACCCCGCCACGAGAACGCCGTCCCGCGTCATGCCCCAGGCCAGAAGCAGCATGCATGCGAGAATCAAGAGCGCGGCAACAAACGTGAGCGCACTGTGCCGGTGCGGCCGCCATCCGGCGTACCCCCGAAACAACTGCGCCGGGGAGACGTTTCCGGCCCTGGCCAGGGGCCACAGCGCGAAGAACAACGCGGTGAGCAGCCCGAACCCCAGTCCGCCGGCCACGGGCGTCAAGGCCAGACCATGCGTGAAGGCCGCGCC
This sequence comes from uncultured Desulfovibrionaceae bacterium, assembly GCA_964517355.1. Lineage (GTDB taxonomy): Bacteria > Desulfobacterota > Desulfovibrionia > Desulfovibrionales > Desulfovibrionaceae > CAZFCK01. The sequence continues at coordinate 18,805 of CAZFCK010000017.1, forward strand.
GGGCGCCATGTTGAAGCCCAGGGTCATAAACAAAAAATGCACGGCCACTCGCGCGGTCGCCAATCCGGCCACAATGCCGCCCGCGCTCCCCAGCACGGCCAGATACACCACCTGCGCCAGATAGATGCTCACCACGGTACGCCGTTCCGCGCCCAGACATTTCATGGTGGCGATTGTGGCGGATTTGGTCTCCAGATAACTGCGCACGCCGTTGGCCACGCCGATGCCCCCCACCAGCAGGGAGATGAGCCCCACCAGAAGCAGGTATCGTTGCATGGTGTCCATGAAATGGCGCAGGCGGTCGCCGGATTCCGTATAATCGCGCACGCGCGCACCGGTGTGGCCGAAACGCTCGTGAAACGTCTCCACAATCGCCTTGATCCGCCGTTCTCCGGAGCGCGCGCCCCCGGCGGGGGCATCCGCCAGGCGCAGCTTGTAGACGTGATAGACCACGGTGCCCGGCACGAGCAGACCCGTCGCGGGCAGGCTTTGCGCGCTTACAAAGAGGCGCGGCCCCAGGCCGAAAAATTGCGCCGCCTTGTCCGGCTCGTGGACCAACACGCCGTTGATCCTGAAACGGGCCTTGCCGACCAGCAGAATGTCGCCCAACTCCAGGCCGAGGCGCAACAGCACCCGCTCGTCGGCCACCGCGCCCCACACGCCTTTTGGCCCTTCCCGCAAGGCCTGCTGCAGGGGCGCGTCCGGGCGCGTCACCACCTCCCCGTACAGGGGATATCCCGCTTCCACGGCCTTGAGCTCCACCAGCATGGAACGCTGAGCATCCGGACGGGGGCGCTCGGCCCGGGCCATGGTCCGCAGCCGCACGAAATGCGTCACCTCCCCTTGCGCGGCGAGCCAGTCCAAGGCGTCGCGATCCAGCTCCAGATGACTGCGCGTCACGGAAATATCGCCCCCCATGATGGACTTGGCGTCCGCGCGCAGGGCGTAGTCCACCATGGCCGCCACCTCGCCCACCGTGACCACGGCGGCCACGCCCAGGGCCAGACAGGTCAGGAAAACGCCGAACCGCGCCACGCCGTCGCGCAATTCGCGCCGGGCCATACGCAGGGCCAGAGAGATCCCGTTCATGAGGGGAGCGCCTCCGCCGCGTACTGCTCCACGGCGTGTCCGTCTCCATGGCAGCGGCCGTCGCTCATGCGCACCACCCGGCAGCACTGTTTGGCCAAACGCAGATCATGAGTGATCAAAAGCATGGTGGTCTTGTATTGTTCCTGCATGGCGAAAAGCAGGTCCATGACCTTGGCGCCAGTGGCGGCATCGAGATTGCCCGTGGGTTCGTCCGCCAGCAGAATCGCCGGATGCGGCGAAAAGGCGCGCGCCAGGGCCACGCGCTGCTGCTCTCCGCCGGAAAGCTGGGACGGATAATGCCCCGAGCGATGATCCAGCCCCACGGCGGCCAGGCTTTCCCTGGCACGCTCCAGCGCGTTTTTTTCGCCGGCGAACTCCAGAGGCAGGGCCACGTTTTCCAGCGCGGTCATTGTACCCACCAGGTGAAAGGCCTGGAACACTATGCAGACGCGCCCCCGCCTGAATCTGGCCAGAGCGTCCTCGTCCAGACTGGTGAGGTCCTGGCCGTCCACCAGCGCCCTCCCCTTTGTGGGGCGCTCCAGCCCGGCAATCAACATCAGCATGGTGGTCTTGCCGGACCCCGACGGTCCGACAACGCTCACGGTTTCGCCGCGCGCAACCGCGAGATCGACCCCGCGCAAGACATTGACCGGCCCGCTTGAGGCACGTAAAGTCAGATGTATGTTCTCGAGAAAAATCGCATCCGTCGCCTCCGCCCAGGCTTCTGGGGCGTTGTCCTCAACCGTGTGCGCTTGCGTCGTCGTTTTTTTCTGCATAGCGCTTTTCATCATGTTTTGCAGTCCAAAGCAAGAAGGCTGGTGTATGGAACCTCCCGACAACTCAGCAAACGATCACGTCACCATTCTGGCCCTAGGGGACAGCCTCACCGCGGGCTACGGCCTGCAGCCGGATGAAGCCGTGCCCGCGATCATGGAAGACCTGCTCGCAGCGCAAGGCTACTCCGTGCGCATGATCAACGCCGGGGTGTCCGGCGACACCTCAGCCGGGGGGCGCGCGAGGCTGGACTGGTCTCTTGCCGAAAACCCGGATGTGGCCATTGTGGAACTCGGCGCCAACGACGGCCTGCGCGGCATGTCGCCGAAAAACATGGAAGCGAATCTGGACGCCATTCTGCAGACCCTGACCAAACGCGGCGTTGCGGTGCTCTTCACCGGCATGGGCGCTCCGCCGAATATGGGGGAGGAGTATGGCCGGCGCTTCAACAGCGTGTTTCCGCGCTTGGCCGCCAAATACGACGTGAGCTTTTACCCGTTTTATCTCAAAGACGTATACATGGAGCAGGACTTCACGCTGCCCGACGGCCTGCACCCCAACGCCGCCGGAACCAGGCGCATCGCGGAAAACCTGCTGCCCCACGTGGCCGCGCTCGTGGACCGCGTGTTGCGGCAACGCGCGTCGGAAGCGAAACAGCAACCATAGGATTTCGTTCCGGACAAAGGGAAACCTGTTCCGAACGGCGCACCTAGTACCCGACAAGGACATGCATCATGTTTGACTATTCGTTCGCTCACTGGTCAACCTTCCTGGCTGCCGCGTTCCTCTTGAACATTTCTCCAGGACCGGATCTGGCCTTCATCCTCAGCCACACGGTGAAGGGCGGCAAAAAGGGGGGAACAGCCGCCATGCTCGGCATCTGGACCGGCGCGTTCGCGCACGTGGTCCTGGCCGCCCTGGGCCTCACAGCCATTGTCGCTACCTCCGCCACGGCCTTCGCCGTGGTCAAATGGGCAGGCGTCGCCTATCTGGCTTGGCTCGGCTTCCAGGCCCTGCGCTCCAACGGCTCCACCCTGCTGGTGCAGGGAAACGGCAAACGCGAAAGCATTGCTTCCGTGTTCCGCCAGGGGGTGTTCATCGATTTGCTGAATCCAAAGGTGGCAACCTTTTTCCTGGCCTTTCTGCCGCAGTTTATCGAGAAAGGCGCGGGCCCTGTATGGGCGCAGCTCATGCTGCACGGTACGCTCATCATCGTTGTGGCCGCGTTCGTGGAACCGCCCGTAATCCTGCTAGGCGACAAGGTCACCGTACGGTTGCGCCAAAGCCGCGCCCTGCGCGTCTGGCTGGACCGCGTACTCGGTTCCGTGCTCATCGCCCTTGGCGTCAAACTGGCCATGTCCGAACGCTAGAATAAGGCGGCATAAAACAAGAAAGGCCTCCGGCGGCTTAAGAACCTTTTGAAAAAGGTTCTTAAAAATCTCCAAAACTTATTATTTAAATAACATTTTGATATAGTTATAATTTTAGAACGCTTTCTGCTTGAACAGCTCTAGATGCGTTTATGCATTTCCCTGAAACTATTGGAAATAGTTTCAGGGAAGAGTCTTGTTTCAAGAAAAAAATGCGCTAGCCCGAAAAGGCGGCGTTGCGGTTGGCCCGCAACGCCGCACATATACCTTCAGCGCCACTGATCAGACGAGTTCAAAACGGTCGAGGTTCATAACCTTGTCCCAGGCCGCTATGAAATCGTTCACGAATTTTTCCCGCGCATCATCGCAGCCGTAGACCTCGGCAATGGCCCGCAGCTGAGAGTTCGAGCCGAAGACCAGGTCGATGCGAGTGCCTGTCCACTTGAGTTCGCCGGTGGCGCGATCACGTCCCTCAAATAAATCGCGATCTTCAGCGCTCGGCTTCCACATGGTGTTCATGTCCAACAAATTCACGAAGAAGTCGTTGGTCAGGGTTTCCGGTCGATTGGTGAACACCCCGTGCCGGGACTGGCCGTGGTTGGCGTTCAAAACGCGCATCCCGCCGACGAGCACCGTCATTTCAGGGGCGGTCAGCGTCAGCAATTGCGCCCGGTCAACCAGCAGTTCCTCGGCCGTAACAGCGTATTTCTTCTTCTGGTAGTTGCGGAACCCGTCCGCCGCCGGTTCCAGCACGGCGAAGGAGTCCACGTCGGTCTGTTCCTGCAGGGCGTCCGTGCGCCCCGGCGTGAAGGGGACGCGCACATCATGCCCCGCGGCCTTTGCCGCCCGCTCCACGCCCGCGCATCCGCCCAGGACGATCATATCCGCCAGGGACACCTTTTTCCCGCCGGATGCGGCGGACTGCGCACCGTTGAACCGCTCCCGGAGGCCCTCCAGGGTTTGCAGCACCTTGGCCAGTTGTTCCGGCTGATTGGCATCCCAATCCTTTTGCGGCGCGAGTCGGATGCGCGCCCCGTTCGCTCCGCCGCGCTTGTCCGAGCCACGGAACGTGGACGCCGAGGCCCAGGCGGTGGCGACCAGCTGGGAGACGGAGAGTCCGGAAGCCAGGATCCCGGACTTGAGGGCGGCAATGTCCTGCTCGTCGATCAAGGCATGATCAACCACGGGGACGGGATCTTGCCAAATCAACTCTTCACCGGGAACCAACGAGCCGAGATACCGCGAGCGGGGGCCCATGTCGCGGTGGGTCAGCTTGAACCACGCGCGCGCGAAGGCGTCGGCGAATTCCTCGGGGTTTTCCAGGTAGCGCCGCGCGATGGGCTCATAAACCGGGTCGAAACGCAGGGAAAGATCCGCCGTGGTCATCATGGGCCGGTGCTTCTTGGCGGGGTCGTGCGCGTCAACCACCATATCTTCTTCGTCCACGTCCTTGGCCAGCCACTGATGCGCCCCGGCCGGGCTCTTGACCAGCTCCCACTCGTATTTGAAGAGCACCTTCAGATAGCCCATATCCCATTTGGTGGGGCGCGGCTTCCACGCGCCTTCAATGCCGCTCGAAATCGTATCGCCGCCTTTACCGCTGCCGAAGCCGCTCTTCCAGCCGAGCCCCTGCTCCTCTATGGGAGCGCCTTCAGGCTCCGGCCCCACATGGGATGCATCGCCCGCGCCGTGACATTTGCCGAAGGTGTGTCCCCCGGCCACGAGCGCCACGGTCTCCTCGTCATTCATCGCCATGCGGGCGAATGTCTCGCGGACATCGCGACCGGACGCGACAGGATCGGGATTGCCGTTCGGTCCTTCCGGATTGACGTAAATCAGCCCCATTTGCACGGCGGCAAGGGGGTTGTCCAGTTCCCTGTCGCCCTTGTAGCGCGTATCGCCAAGCCAGGTGTCCTCAGCCCCCCAGTAGATGTCCTGCTCCGGCTCCCACACGTCTTCGCGCCCCCCGGCGAATCCAAACGGCTTCAAGCCCATGGATTCTATGGCGCAGGTGCCCGCGAAAATCATCAGGTCGGCCCAGGAGATCTTTTTGCCGTATTTTCGCTTGATGGGCCACAGCAGCCTGCGGGCCTTGTCGAGGTTGACGTTGTCCGGCCAGCTATTCAGCGGGGCGAGGCGCTGGCTGCCGGAACCGGCGCCGCCGCGGCCATCGCCCATGCGGTAAGTTCCGGCGCTGTGCCAGGCCATGCGGATGAACAGGGGGCCATAATGCCCCCAGTCCGCGGGCCACCAATCCCGAGACGTGGTCATCAGCTCGAAGAGGTCTTTTTTCAGGGCCTCAAGATCAAGTGTCTTGAATTCTTCCGCATAATTGAACGCCTGGCCCATCGGATCGGACTTGGAGGAATGCTGATGCAAAATGTTGAGGTTCAATTGATTAGGCCACCAGTCGCGGTTGGACGTGCCGCCCCCCGCCACTTGTCTGCCGGATCTCCCCGTTACCGGGCATTTGCTCTCTTCACTCATAAAGCCACCTCCTTTTGGCGCAGGAGCCAAGCCGGTGTATCGGCTCGCCCGCAGCGCCGGACATCTTTGTTCGACGGTCAAAAGCACACTGTTTGCGCGTTGCGCCTGCGCCAACGTCCCTGGTCAGCGCTCCTCTTGGCCGCATTCCCTCCCTTGTGGGTCGTTAGGTGTTGTATTTTTTAGTTCAATTGAGCAGTTACGGCATATCCCTTTGACTTCAACCCGGGTTCGCTCAATGGAGCCGATCGCCGCGACTGATGCGGGCAATTCCAGTTTATCCAATTCCTCGCTGTAAAAATCGCGCGTCAACCCGCACCGGATGCACACGAAATGATGATGCCGCGATAAATTCGCGTCAAAACGGGTCCCCGCCTGGGAAGGCCCCAGAGTGGTCACCAGCCCCAGTTCGGCAAGCCACCAAAGCGTCCTGTAAACGGTGTCCAATGATATCGCCGGGAGCCGCTTGCGCACTCCGTTGTAAATCGACTCCGCGTCCGGGTGCTCCTCACTTCTGGCTATTTCTTCAAATATTTCGGTACGCTGCCTTGTCAGCCTGATTCCGGCGTCCTTGCATGCCCGCTGCAGGTTGCGCATTCGCTCAGCAAACGCATCCGCATCCACGACCATTGGCGGCCTCCAACTAAGAATGTATTCCTATTTAAATCATATTTCAGAAGCGGCGCAAAAAGTCAAGTTGGAAAAAGCCGTTCTTGTTGTCTGAGGTAGCTTGCGGAAGAGGAGGATAAAAAGGGAAATTCTTCATGCGGGAGCGCCATGCCTCTAGCTGATGGTGACAACATCTACAGAGCGCTTCCCCCTCGCACACGATTGTCTCATTTGATCTATTTTTTTCAATATTTCTGAACAATTATAGTCACATATTTCGTCACGTCAAACTTCATTCCACCCCTGTCAGCCATTTCTAGAGCATCTCACGCTTGAAAAGCGCTAGATGCTCTTATGCATTTCCCTGGAACAATTGGAAATTGTTTCAGGGGAGAGCCTTGTTTCAAGGCGAAAATGCGCTAAGGACGAGCGAAAGGAGAAAAATGGAGCCTGTGTCCATAGGACTTTCCCACTTGCCCCGACTATGGCATCATGAACAGTGTTGCGAGGGGAAAACCTCTTTCACGAGTTTCTTCCTCGTGCATTAACTCAGTAGCAGACAACTCAAGTCCGGACGCCAACACTATAAGCAATGTGTTCTTCTTATGATGCGACGTTATCTCCCCCATATCACGCTCCTGGGCTCCTGCCTCGCGCTCTGCCTCGCAGCGTTCGCCATGAGCCGCAGAATCGAACCATTTTACAGCTGGTTCTATCTTTTCGCCTGGTGGCCTTACATCTTTGCCGTGGAATCGCTATTGCGGATACGCGGCGCGAACTCACTGCTCTGGCAACAACCCAAGACCTTTTGGGCGCTTTTACCGGCCTCTGTCGTGGTCTGGTGCCTGTTCGAGCTATTGAATTTCCGCCTTCACAACTGGCATTACATCAACGTACCCAACGCCTCCTGGCTGCGTTGGTGCACGTACGCCTTGTGTTACGCCACGGTCCTGCCCGCCATTTTCGCCACAGCGCGCCTGCTGCACACGTTGGGGCTGTTCCGGCAGACCGCTGCGCGCCCGTTGTCGCGCCCCAGGCAGGTGTATCCGCATCTCCTGGCCGCGGGCACGGCCTGTCTGCTGCTGCCTCTACTCTGGCCCGGGCTTTTTTTTCCGCTGGTCTGGCTGGCCGCGCTCTTTCTGATCGATCCGCTGCTGCACAATGTTCGGGCCGGTAGCTTTTTGGACGAACTCGGCAAAGGGGCGTACGGGCACATCTGCCGGTTGCTCGCGGCGGGGTTGATCTGCGGTTTTTTATGGGAGGGGTGGAATTACTGGGCAGGCGCCAAATGGTACTACACCCTGCCCTATCTGATGTGGCCCAAGGTATTTGAGATGCCTGTGGCCGGCTATCTCGGCTTTGCGCCTTTCGCCCTGGGGTGTCTGGCCCTGTATCGTCTGCAGCGTTATTTGTGGCAGCGCTTCAGCTCATTGCGCCCCGTCATGTTGTTGCTCGGGGTTGTTTTCGTGTGCGCGGTCTTTTTCGGCATCGACCGGCTCACCGTGGCCTCTTTCGGGTAAGGAGGGGGTCCGCGCAAGCCAGCGCTTGATCGCGAAAGCTCCGCCCATGTGCGCCACCTGCTTGTCCAGTTCGGGATCGCGTATCCAGCCCAGGCCCCGCTTTTCACTCAGATAAACCCGGCTGTCCGCCACGGGCGGCTCTTGCGCACCGTTTTCGGCCACCACCACGATATCCGGCCTGCCGTTGCCCGCCACATCCAGAAAACTGACGGCCAGGATGTGCAATCCCCGCTCCGGCTCCTGGATGACCGCCAGGGGAGCGCCCCCCATGTCGCTGAGAACGAGTCCCGTGCCGTTTTCTCCCGCAAGAGCCAAAAAACAGACCGTGTCGCTGGTTGGAGGCTGATTGCCCAAGGCAAGGGCGAAGGTGTGTTCTTCCAGCACAACGGGATTGGTGAAGTCCGTTTCGAACAAGGAGGGGTCCATGTCGCGGCAATGGCGCCGCAACGGTTCGCCGAGCAGGGCGAACCCGCTGCTCCGGCCTTCCAGCGTGAAACTTTGAAAGGCCAGGGTCTCTCCCTGAAAAAGGAGCACGAAACGGTACTCCCCTTGTGGGGCGGCCTGAGGCACCCGCTGTACCTGGACATAGGTCCTGCCTGGCGTCACAACCTTCTCGACGCTGTAGTGGTCCACCTGCACCCCTGTTTCCGGGTCCGTGACCGGAGGATGCTCCACGCGGAGTTGCACGCGCACCTCGGCCACTTCCTGCGGCGCCTCCACCTGATAACTGATGCCGAAAATCGTGCCCGGAGTCGCGGGCACGGCCTGCGTGCGCCGCAGTAGCTTGACGCGGGCCGCCTGGCCGGTGTTCTCGTCCAGGGCGGCGCTATAAACGCCGTAGTCCACAATCGCGGCGGAAACGAGCTGCTGCGCCTCGCCCCGCGCGGCACAACACAAGCACAACAGCATACACCCAAGTATTCGCGCTCTCATGATTGCCTCACCATGTTTATGCACGGGCATGATAAAATCCGGGAGAAAAGCCTGTTGGCAAACCGGCTGCCGCGTCATTGCCCGCGGCGGCCGGTTCAGGCTTCCCCCCCGGCTATTGATGCGGCATAAAGGATATAACCACGTATGCGGAAATATATCCTTCCCGCGTTATCGTTTATTTCCGGGCTTGCGTCTCATAAACGCGCCCGCAATCAAAAGCAGCGAAAAAAACGCGAGCAAAATCCAGGCCGGGCCTATGGGCACCGCTTTCGTACTGCCTTTCTTTCCAAAAAACCACTTGGCGAAAGTTTCCAACTCCAGAGGTGGACTGCTCAACTTATCCTCTTTAAGCCGTTTCTGCACTTTTTGGCAGCAATCAAGCCCGTTGCCGCATAATTGCACTTCACGAAACGTGTACGGCGTTTTGTCGTAGAGGGTGAACAAATTTTCAAAATAGGTCAATTCACACTGCCACCAGGGGCTATGGTTGTAGTACAACGCGTAGGAGCCGGAACCGCCGAGCGGAAACACGCTCTGATCCGTGCATGTAAGGTTCTCTTCCGCTGCGGGATCCAGTCCAAAGGCCTTAAGCGTACCCTCCACGGTTTCTCCCTGCGCCGTGCCTCCCACGTAAAAAGCGATGCGATTTGCCGCTTCGTCGGAAGCTTTACCGCATTCCCGAGCACCATTGATGATGTTGATGGTCGCGCCAAAACCGGGGGCGATATGCGCGGCCGTGTCTTTGGCGTTGGGTTTCCAGATGCCCGTGACAACCGCATGCATGCTGGGTTTCTGCGATACCGGCGTCATATAGAACCAAAAGGCCGAGACAAAGGATTCTTCAATATACGAGGGATCGATAAGCATGCTGGGATTTTCGCTCAGCCGCATATCGCCAAAATACTGCCAGGAATAGCGCCCGTAATTGTAATTGTATGAAAGCTGCTTGGGACCCCGGCCAAAATACTGGTGCGCGGGGTCGGGAGTGGCGCCGGCCGCATCCGCATTGTAAAAATAGGACGTGGTATCCAGGTAACTGGCGCATCCGCCTTTGTCGCACGTTCCTTCAACCAGACGCAGTAAGCCGCTGGTCTCCTGCAGCCAGTGGGCGAACATGGTGGCGAATTCACGCTTGCAGGTCTCCACGCTTTCACCGTCCTCGCCGCACAGATAGGGAAAGGCCACCGCTGATTTGAGGAAGGACTCCCATGTGTATTCCGGACGCCGTTTCGGAAAAACCTTGTCAAAGACCGCCTTGGTGACGACACCCTTTATCTGTGCATAATTACTGAAAAAAGCTTCTCTTTCCGCCTCGCTTTTTCCATCCCACCGCGCGGTGACTGTTCCGGAATCCAGCATGCATTTGGAACGCAGCACTTCCAGCAAAGCATCCTTATCGTCCTGCGTGATGGGGCGTATGCTGTACGTTTCCAAACCATCCTGGATCATCTCGGGAAACTGGTACTGGGAGGCGATACCCGCGCAATAATCCTTGGATGTGGCGTAGTCCCCCTCAGCCCATGAAATGTTGGCGACAACAAAGGAAGACAATCCAACAAAAACAGCCAGCCATGCTGCGATGCGCCGTGCACTCTTCATGTTACCCCTCTTTTCTGTTTACACTGAACCCCCTTAAACGACAAAATCCACCTCTCGACCTCATTCGTGCTTATACGAAATACGGACATACATGGCAAATAGAAAGCGAACATTCCAAGATGCTCATTCACAAAGCACATGCAACATGAAGACCTGTTCCAAACAATAGGGTTTCTTAACGTGAGCTCATAATCTCTTGTGCTTGCTTAAATAAGAAAGACCGTAGTCATTATCGTTCACTGACGCCACAATGCGATGAACAGCATTCGTAATCGCCTACCAAAAGGAGTCGAATAATGCATGGTTCTTTTATACGTCTGGCGACGCTTTTCTCCTTCGTGCTCTGCATGGCTACGGTCGCCTCCGCTCAGGCCCAGCTCGTGACCATTGAAGACAAAGGCGCCTATTTCTCCGTTGCCGTTGATCTCAGCGACCCCGCGACCACGCGGCAAGAAGCGGGGCAAGCCCTGGGGCGGGCGATCAAAACCGCTCTCCCCGACATCGAAAGCCTGATGGATTCCTTCCTCGCGGGACTGTGCCCCAATAATGAAGTCTACCTGCTCTTCCTGAGCCGCACCGCAAGCATCTGGCCTCAAGTTCCTGAACCCCTGCAGCGGGAGCTGGACGGCATGGCCTCGACCCTGTGCAGTACCACTGAAAATATTCTCGGCGATGGTAAAATTTCCCGGGATGAATTGCGGATGCTGAATCTCTCGGCGGAAGTCATGCGCACCTCGCAATGCAGCGCCGTGGGCGTGCTGCCCGCCGCTTCACAATCCGGAAAATGCACGGTTGCGCGCAATCTGGAATGGGATAACGGCGACAGCTACCAGGCTTCCAGGCTGCAAGCAGTCACGGTGTACGACCTGCCGGGCGCACAGAATTTCACTCTCATAGGCTATCTCGGAACCATCAACTGCCTTACGGGCTTCAACAGCAACGGCGTGTTCGCCGCGATCCTGGATTCAGGAACCGACAGGGAACCCTACACGGCCGCCGACAAGCGGGCCTACAGCTTCGACCTGAGAGCCGTACTGGAAAATAGCGCCGTCACGACGGCGGATATGGTCACTATGCAACTGCAATCCCATGCGGGTGAATACACATACGGGCACCTGATTTTCCTTGCCGACGCCTCTACCGTCAAAGTGCTGGAAGACGACGTATTGCCTGACGGAGTGCATGTGCGCGACGTGAACAGCGCCCCTTTGTATTACGACTGGACTGTTCCCCATACGGTTGGAGCAGTGAATTGCAACATGCTGCCCGCCAGCACGGACAATGCCGGCGATCCCTGGGACGTCCGGCGCTGGGAGTCGCAACAGCGCCTGCTCCGGGAAAACGGTAGCAAACATTCCTGGACCGACCTCCAGACTCTCGCCGGCTATGGCCCTGGACTGGGTTCCGCCGGATATCTCTACATCAAAAATCCGAAATCCGGAGTCGATACGCAACAGATCGTGCTCTTTGAGCCTGAAACAAAGCGGCTGGACATTGCCTTTCACCCCAAGGGCCGGGCTCTGAATGATGACGAGGTGCCTGTCTTCACCACCATCAATCCCGACGTAACAGGAGTCCCGGTCGGCCCGAAGGCGTTGGTCCCGGCGTTCTTCTTGGTCCTGCTCGCCGCGGGCTGGGGCATGTACAGCACATCGCGGGAGTAGCGCCCCCGAGGAGAAACCCTTTATAAATCTGAGCTACGACTTTCGAACTTAAAAAAAGTACAAAGTCGCGGGCTTTCGCGCCCGCACGACGACCAGGGGAGCCCCCTGGACGCCGGTAAAAGGACATTTTGATTTATATTTTCAAATAAATACAGAAAGTTATACCGTTTCCTGTTCATAGAGTCGGCGCAAGGCACCCCTTTCCACATTGCCGGAGGAATTACCAGGCTTGGAACACTACCAGAGAAAATATGGTATTCGTCTGATATTATGAAACGTAAAGTTTTGAAATAGAGGTCCGGGGGGAGAACCTTTTTCAAAAACTTCAGCCCTTGGGCGCGGTCGCATCGCGCCTTGGGGATGAAGATGGCAGCGCTGGTTTTCCCCTCGGAAAAACCCATTAAATACACCGAAAATGGGAAATGGTATACTATCTAATATCCCCCACGAAAGAGCGGGGATTGCTTCCTGCCGCGAAAATTCAACCCACCCCTCTTGTACGCCTCTCTGTCGTGCCGCGTGAAAAAATCCCTGTCTACAGAACTCAGTGACAACCACTCCTGATAGAAAGAAACTCCACAGTCTCGATCAGTTGGAAGAACTGTAAATGCCTCAGGCAGATGCAACGATGAAACATGAATGTCACTGTTTCGCGTCACAGACCTGTGATCAGGGACGTAAGCCGTCCCATACTTAAGCATTACTTATATCATCCTTAACAGCTTGTGATCCTACTTATAATTGTCTTTGTTAATCTGTCTCCTGAAAACAACTAGCGCATTTTCGCCTTGAAACAAGGCTCTCCCCTGAAACAATTTCCAATTGTTCCAGGGAAATGCATAAGAGCATCTAGCGCTTTTCAAGCGTGAGATGCTCTAATAGAATGTAATGATACTTTTTTGACTTACAGTAATCCTGCATAATCCCACGTCTTTTTTACCATAAAAATATACTTGTCGGAATAAAAAAAACAAGTCGCTCCATTGCGCAAAGTCATATTTACGGATAAAGATGCAGCCATTCCGATAAAGTTCATTGACCGCTGTTGTACAACTTTTGACCATGAGAGAGGTCGTCATGAAACATTGTATCTTTTTTGCTGGTTGGTGCATGGTTTTCCTCTGCTTCGCCCCTCTGGCCATGGCCTTGGAAACTGGTCAGGACGCCTCCCTCGTCCTGGGTCAGAGTGTGTTCACAACGCAACTATCTGAAATAAGCCAGACCGGTATGAGCTCGCCGATATCTGTGGCTATCGATCCCACCACGGATAAAGTCTTTGTCTGCGACCATGCCAGCAACCGTATTCTCCGCTTTTCCTCTTTGGAAGCGCTGGCCAACGGCAATCCGGCGGAGGCTAAACTCGGCCAGGCCACTTGGACTGAGGGAAATGAAAACGGCGGTGCCGGTTCCGGGAACCCCCAGGCAAACACTTTCGATCATCCCTGGCAAATCGCTGTCGACGCCGCAGGCCGTCTTTGGGTGGCGGACCGGAACAACAACCGTGTCCTGCGTTTCGACAACGCCTCCAGCAAAGGCAACAATGCCGCTGCCGACGGCGTGCTCGGCCAGGACGATTTCACATCGTGCGGAGAAAACAAGGGGGGCGGTGAAATTCCGGGACAATGCACGCTGCGCAATCCCATGGGAGTGGCTGTGGATAACGCCGGCCGCCTCTGGGTTGCGGATCTCGGCAATAATCGTGTCCTGCGTTTCGACAACGCCGCGGCAAAGCCCAACGGCGACGATTCCGACGGTGTCCTGGGGCAACTGGATTTCACAACCGCCCAGGAAAATCAGGGCAATCCTCAGCCTTCCGCCAACACCCTGCACACGCCCTTCGGTCTGTGCGCCGATAGCGACGGTCGGCTTTGGGTCGCGGACACCTACAATCACCGGGTCCTGCGGTATGACAACGCGGCCTCGAAAAGCAATGGAGGCGATGCAGACGGCGTCCTCGGCCAGATCGTGATGATCAACGGCACGCCCCTGACGCTTATGACCATGCGCCTCATGTTCCCTCGCGGCATGACTATGAGCATCGAGGGCACCCTGTACGTGAGCGATTATGATGACAGCCGCATCATGATTTTCCCTGAGGCCGCCACCAAACCGAACGGGCAAGGGGCCTTTTACGTCCTCGGTCAGGCCGACTTCAACGGCGACCAGCCAAACAGGGGCCTGGGTTCGCCTACGGCCAACACCCTCAGCTACACGAACCTGCCCACCTATCACGACGCGACCAGAACGCTCTGGGTTCCGGACAGCGACAATAATCGCGTACTGCGCTACTCGGAGCCGCTGCCCACAGTCACTCTGACCGCACCCACAGGCATCACGGCCACGGGTTTCAGGTCGGGCGGCGAGGTCACCGACAGCGGCGGCAATGCGGTCCTGGCAAAAGGCGTGTGCGTCAACACGACAGGCAATCCCACTCTTACCGACAAATGCACCGACGACGGCGGCGGAAGCGGTACGTTCATCAGCGATGTCAGCGGCCTGTCACCCGGCACCAAATACTATGTCCGCTCCTATGCGACGACCATCGCCGGCACGGGGTATTGCAGCGGACAGGCTACGCTGCGCACGCTGCAGCCCGTGCCCGTGTTTCCTCACAACAAGGCCTGGCTCCTTGGCGCTTTCGCCCTGCTGCTGATGCTTTCCGGACTTATCTGGAAAATTCGGCGTTCAGGATAAGCAGTCGGTATCATCCGGAGATACTTCATCAGCCATGAGCGGCCGTGGGCATTGAAGCGGCGCCAAGTGGCTCAAGGATGGAGAATTTCAAGGGGAAGAACTGGGATACGAGGTTCTTCCCCTTGTTATACCACAAAGTTCCGGGGGTGACATCGCGGTATCATCATGATGCCGGATGGAAGCTCGTACCTTTGTTCCAGTGAAGGACAAATACCTCTAAAATGTGAGTATCATCATTACCATGCGGATCGGATACCCTATTGCAGGATGAGACCCGTGATTCATGTTGTTTCGGTTGATCCTCATCGCCCAGCGGGGCGCATAAAAAGACCCGGTAGAAAACCGGATCGTTCCCACATTGCGGAGTTGAGGACATAGCCACGTCTGTAGAAAGGTTTCCCCCCGGCAACAACCGCTTGACGCATATCGGCTTTTACCGTCAAAATAGAACCGCAAAGAACCAATCCCGGCGGGGTTTGTTTCAAGACGATCATGCCTTGCGTCGCCGCCCCGGAAGCCCCTTTCCTGATGATCTTGCTCCAGAGGAACATGCACATGAGTGATTTGCGCCCCACCCGCCCCGTCTCCATATGGTTCAGGCCCCTCAAGACCTGCTACGCCAACTTGATGCGCGACCTGTGCAAGACAGCGGTCCACGCCGCCACCGGCAACGTGGCCGAAGCCGCGGCAACGGTTCTGGACATTCCAGCCAATTTTTCCTTTAAGGATGACCCGAACCAGGCCATTTGGACGCTCATCCACCGCGCCCTGTGCCGCGCCGTCACAGAGATCATGGCGGGCTACCGCGACGTGCTGGCCACGGACAACTGGAAACGCGTCGAAGAGCTCGCCGGGACCTATGCGTCCTTTCTGGAGGAGCAGGACGTCACGGTGACTGAAGAACTGCTGGAAAACCCGCGCAGTTTCGCGCTGCTGCCCCGCCTTCAGGAGATGCTCAAAGACTTTCTCCTGGCAATGGGCTTTGACGAAAAATATCTCCCGGCAGAGGCGGACAAGGAACAGGCCGCCGCGAACATAGCGGCCATGCTGCCCGGCGCATTCGTCCACGCCGTGCATCTGGAGTGGAGCGCCGCTCCGGAGACCTACGCCTGCATCGACAAGGCATTCAACACACCCGTCACGGAAGCGCTGAAGCAGGAGCGCCACTGGAAAAAATACAACGCCTGGCTCAAGATGCAGCCCCAAGAACGGCTCTTTTTCGATGTCATCTCCCTGGAGCAGGTCTTTGTGAACCTGCGCGCCTATTATGAGGAGCAGCAGCCCCCCGGAGACCGGGCCTGCGCGCCGCACAGGCGAGAGCCGCTTCAGGATTCGCCCTCCGATGCCCCCCCGATCAGGCACGTGGTGGACCTGGAAGAACACATCATGGCCTGGCTCAAGGCCGGGGACAGGGAAGACGCCGTGCGCGTCGTCAGCGGCGCCCCCGGATCAGGAAAAACCTCCTGCCTCAAAAGGCTGGCCGCGCGCCTGGCGGATGCGCCTGACCGGCGGTCCCTGTTCATCCCCTTGCACAGGCTCAAATTCACCACCCTGAAGGCATCCGTGGGCGAATTCGCCGAATCCAACGGTTTTACCCGCAACCCCCTGTCCCCGCCCGAGGGCGCGCCGCCCCTCGTCCTCATCCTGGACGGCCTGGACGAACTGGTCATGCAGGGCAGGGCCGGAGTCCAGGCGGCCAGGGAGTTCATGACCGAGGTCGGGCAGACCGTGCGCAACGCCAACCAATCCATCAATAATGCGCTCAAGCTCCAGATCATCGTGGGGGGGCGCGAAGTGGCGGTGCAGGAAAGCCGCCCCCTGTTTTGCGCCGGAAACCGCGTATTGCACGTGCTGCCCTACGCCATGGAGCAAAATGAAAAAGACACAACTCAATGGCGCCGGTATGAAGACGCCGCCGACCGTTATTTCTCCTATGACGATCCTGAAAACCTGCTGCACGGCGATCAGCGCCATATCTGGTGGGGCAAATATTTCACGGCCAAGGGACGCACACTGGCGTAAAAAGGCATCCCTCATGAATTACTGGATAATTCGGAACTGCGGCCCATCACGGCGCAGCCCCTGCTCAATTACCTCCTTGCTCTGAGCCGGGAAGGCGGCCTGGATTTCTCCACGGGGGATGTGGCCCTGAACCTGATTTACGAGGACTTTCTGCATAAAATTCATGAACGGGTCTGGGGTCTGGGGCATCCCGTGCATGAAAACATCGATTATAACACATTCGCTTCACTTCTGCAGGAAATCGCCGTGGCCGCCTGGCACAGCGGCGACGCCCGGCACGTCACGGCCGCGGCCATTGAAAAACGCTGCTCCCAGGCCGGAAAGAAAAACCTCTGGGAGCAGTTCGAAGGCAAAGCGCGGGAATGCGAGGTCCCTCTCATCATGCTCTCCTTTTTTTTCCGCAGCGCGCACAGGATCAGCAGCGCGGAGCGGCGCTTTGAATTCACCCACAAGAGTTTCAGCGAGTACCTCATTGCCCGCCGCCTGCTGGAGCTGGTGCGGGACATCCACGAGGAGCGCAACAGAAACAGGGACAATCCCGGCAAGGGCTGGACCGTGCCCGACGCCCTGCTGAAGCTCATCGAAATCTGTGGCCCCGCGCCCCTGGACTTTGATATCTTCGATTTTGTGCTGCGGGAGGCCGCCCAGGACACACACTCCCCTGACGCCGTGAAAGGCTGGCAGCTAAGCCTGTGCGAGCTCATGCGCCATCAGGTGCGCGCATCCCTGCCCATGGAAAAAACGGACATACGCACCTTTCAGGAGATGCAGCGCCAGGCCCTGAACGCGGAGCTGAATCTCATGGCCCTGATCAACGCCTGCGCGCGGCGCACGCGAGCCGTCTCGCTCATCGACTGGCCGGATGAAGGGGCCTTCGGCAGGTTCCTTTCACGGCAATATCCACAGATTGTGTTCTTGGATAACACGTTGTTGCGCCGCATCGTGTCCCATCAGGACCTGCTGTGGCAAATGCTTCACGGGAGATATCTTCAGGGCATAAATTTGAATAAATGCAATCTAGAAGAAACCGATTTCAGTTTCACCGACCTCACCGGAGCAAACCTCAGCGGTGCAAAACTCAGCGGAGTAAACCTCATCGATACAAATCTCAGCGGAGCGGACCTCAGCGAAGCGGACCTCAGCGGAGCGAACCTCAGCGGAGCGGACCTCAGCCGAGCAGATCTCATTGGAGCGGACCTCAGCAGAGCAAAACTCAACGAAGCGGACCTCAGAGGAGCGGACCTCAGAGGAGCGGACCTCAGCGGAGCGAACCTCAGCAGAGCGGACCTCAGAGGGGCGAAGGTCGCTCCAGAGTACCTTGAAGGCGCAGTCACAGAAGGCGCGATACCGCCCTGGGATGACTGAGCCGCCCACGGACGTGCATTGGAATGCCGAGGGGCGCCGCGATGTGGCCGCGCAACATGTACCGTTTGCGCTCAATGCTCAAGTAGCGGAAACAGAAGTTTTTTCTCTCCATAATTATACCGTTTTCTGTTCATAGTATCAGCGCATAGTCCCCCTTTCCGTATTGTAGGAGAAATTACCCGGCTTGGGAAAATGTCAGAAACGCTACAGTATCTATCTAATATTATGATATTAAAAGTTTTGGAAAGGGGGTCCGGGGGGAGAACCCTTTTCAAAGGGTTTCCCCCCGGAAAAATGCATTAATTAAATTAGAAACGGGAAATGGTATTATATACCGCTGAAATATGCCGCAAGGGGCGCTGGGGATACACGCGCGCCCGCCCCACAAGAGAGGGGCAAAGGAGTGGTTTTGGAGGCAAGAAGCAAAAAAAAGACCCGGTGAAAACCGGGTCTTTTTGAAAAGGATGCCCTGGCAGCGGCCTACTTTCCCACGAACTCC
>CAZFCK010000018.1:0-37074 GCA_964517355.1 uncultured Desulfovibrionaceae bacterium
CCAGGGAAATGCATAAGAGCATCTAGCGCTTTTCAAGCGTGAGATGCTCTAAACCGACGGAGGCCTTCCCACACCAAAGCCAGTATGCCCCAGGAGACGCCATAAAAAATGCCGGCCGAATCAACGCATTGAAACGGCCGGCTACTACTAAAATGAAAAACGCTCTATGGATGGCAGGCAGAGGCCTTGCAACCAGTAAGTTTTTTCTTCAGTTCCTTGTCGGAACCGGCTTTTTCCCTGTGGCAGGACAAGCAGGTGGGGATGGTGTCATGCTTGCCGTGAATGACTTTGTAGTAGGACTTTTCGCTTTTGTCTTTCTTGTCAAACACGTCGTGGCAGCCTTCGGAAGCACAGCTTTTGATGTTCGCAGGATCGTCTTTGGATTTGTGATGGCAGAATTCACAATTCTCACCCGCATGGGTGGAGTGGTTGAACACCACGGGATTCGGCGTTTTGTCCATTTTGATACCATCGGCGGGAGCATCTACGGCATACAGGTTGGGCAACGCGAAGGCACATACGAATGCAGCGATAACAAAGCACGCAAACAGTTTTTTCATGTCCAGTCTCCTCCTCGAATACTGGTGAAATGTGAAAAAAATCTCGCACATTGAATCATATTCATCAAAAAAGTCAAGGGAAGATACTTCTCTTTCTCCCCCTCCCGCTAAGGGGTTTCAAAATATGGCGGCACCACCCTGCTCACGCGCACAAAACCTCTGACATTCAACTGCTCTTCATAAAGCGGTTCCAGCTTGAACGCCGGATTCAACGCGCTCCCCTGTAACGGTTGACCCGTTTGCAGGGAAATTTCCTGCACCGCAAGGACCGTCTGAAACAATCTTTGGCTTTGAAAATGCTTTATCGCCATCACGTTATCGTTGGCGAAAGCGAAATTGAGACCGCCGTACCCCCGCAGCACCAACGGATGCCCCCGCTCCGCGATGACCAGAATATTCCGGCCAAGTTCGGCTTCATGGGTCTTCAGGTAATCAACCACGAGTTCATAATACCGGGTGGTGTTCAAGGTCTTGAGCACTTCCTGCGTGGATGCGTAGGGCCAGGACCAGCAGGCCATGACAACGGCGAACGCCACGCACGCCGCTCCTGCGTGGCGCCAACAGGTCGCCAACACATATAAAAGCCAGGCGGCGAACCCGGCCAGAACCGGCAGATAGATCACGCCCAGGCGCGCCGTGATGTTGGTGGTGAGGTCTCCCATGTGGTAGGAAAACTGCACCACGCTGACCAGCCCGTATCCCGCAAAGCCGAAAAGCGCCAGCCCCCAATGTCTGGTATCTTTCCAGCGTCCTTGCCGCGCCGTATGCAGCACATAGAACATCAGGCCGGCCAGAGCCAGATAAAGCACGATCGGTAAGGCCATGTATTCCTTGTTCATCCCGGAAAGCGCCACCCAGGCCCGCCCCACGTGCCGCAGAAAATACGCTGAGGAAAACATGGGACCGCCGTGATCCAATTGATGAAACGACGGGTCCATGAACAAGACCTGCTGCCAGGCCAGAGGCATGAGCGCCAGGGGCAGCAAGCACAACCACCAGGGAAGAGCGGTCCATTGCTTGCGGGGCAGAAGCGCCCCCCCAAGTATGACGCCGACCAGAAAAAACAACGAGGATTCGTAACGGCACTGGGCCAGCACCGCCAATGTGGTTACAAAAGCTGCGCACGTCGCGGCGTCGCGTTTTCGCGCCAAGCTGTCCAAGAGCAGCGCGGCGGCAATAAGCCAGGCAAGATTTACGATTTCAAAGCCCGCGGAAGACGACCACAACACGAACAAGGGATACGCGGCCAGGAGCAGCATGCCGCCGTAGGCAAAGGGAGGAGGCAGCCAGCGCCTGAGCAGTAAAAAGAAGAGAAACAAGGCCGCGCAGCCGGCGATGAAATTCACCACGAAGCTGTTTTGAATGCGGTAGCCGGTGAGCGCGTGCAGCAGATAGACCGTGAAGGGGTAGGTCAAGGGCCGTTTGTCGTAACTGTGCAGCAGGTCGGTGTAGTTGCCGGCGGTGTAATAGCCGTTCTGCGGCATCCAAATCTCATGCCGCTGGTACATGGTAAAGGCTATACCGGCGAGATTGCTTTCGTCGTATTGAATGCGGAACTTGGGCGGAGCGGTGAAAAACGCGGCGACCATGCAAAGCAGGGCCAAAAGCAAGGCGGGGAAATTCTCGCGCCACCATTGGAAAAACCGCTGCCGCGTCTCGGGGCGCAGTCCCCACATGGACACGGCCCAAAGCGACAACGTTAAAAAGATGCCGGTAAAGCCCCATGTTCCGTAGAGTTCTTGCAGATCTCCCCGGCGGGGCGCCGCGAAACCGCCCAGCAATCCGGCCAGACCACCCGCCGCGAGCAGCGCAACACGCAGTTTTCCGTTCATGAACCGTCCCGCTCCGGCGCAAATCCGCGCAATTTACGCGCCGTCGTTGCCGGAAGCGGCAAGGATGTCACGCATGGCCTTGAGTTCCGTACACACCTCGTCAAGCAAGCCCCCAAGCTCTTCATCGGACGTGTTCGCCGCAAGCTCCTTTCTTGCGCCGTCAATGGTCAGGCCTCGCTCATGCAACAGATGCCGGATGGAGTGCAGCAACTCAATATCTTTTTCCGTATAGAGCCGTTGTCCCTTTTCCGTGCGGAGGGGTTTCAACTGAGGAAATTCGGTTTCCCAAAAACGCAGCACGTAACTCTTGAGCTGCAGCATCCGGGCAGCTTCCCCTATTCTGTAAGTCTTGCCCTCCTCCATGACGCTCTCCTTCACCGCCCGGGGGCTTTCCCCCTCCGAGGATTACAGACGCAACGGCAGAGCCTCCAAAAGCGATTTTGACATTTTTTCCATTTCCTTGTCCACGTCTTTGTCCGTAAGCGTGCGGCTCGCATGCCTGAAAGTCATGCGGAAGGTGAGCTTGCGCTCGTCGTGCTCCTGATGTCCGTCGCCATCCGGCACGAACACGTCGATAAGGGTCACACGCTCAAGGAGTGGCAGTTTCATATGCCGCACGTGATCAAGCACCCGCCCCACCGGCAAGGTGTGCGACGCCGCGAGGGTGATGTCACGACGCACCGGGGGGAACTTCGGCAATTCGCTGAACTCCACGGACACGGCTTCATACATCTCTTTGAGCGCATCCACGTCGAGTTCGGCCATCCAGACATCCTTGCGCGCGTGATAGGCGTCCGCGATTTCAGGCACCACGCGCCCCATCTCTCCCACAATCCGGTCATTCACCCGAATGGAAACGCAGGGGGCCAGCCAGGCATGCTCCTGAACAAGCGCATACTGCGCCTCGGGCAATTTGAATCTGCGCAGCAGATGTTCGACAATGCCTTTCAAATCCTGGTAATCGGCGTCATCATACTTCCAGGGCCAGACCTCTTCCCAGCGCCCCCCGTAGAGTAGCAGGGAAAGGCGCACAGGCTCGCGGGCCGTGGTCTCGGATGCGGCATCCGCCATAAAGGTGTGGGCAAGCTCAAAAAGACGCAGACGGTCGTTGCCCTGAGCCAGGTTGTGGCGCAGGGTCTGCAACACGCCCGGAGCCAGCACGGGGCGCAGCACATCCTGCTCGTCCGTCAGCGGATTCTTTACGGGTATCCGGCCTTCCTGGGGCAGATTGAGCCTGTCGAGGTCGCGTTGCCCCACAAAACTGTAGTTCACCGCCTCATTGAGCCCCACCCCGGCGGCCCAGCGCTTGAGAAGCATGTTGAAGGCGTATTCGCTGCTCACCTCGCCGGTGGGCTCCAGGGAACGGGCGACATGGGGCAACGTTGCGGGGATATGGTCTTCACCGTACATGCGGCCGAGTTCTTCAATGAGATCCACCTCGCGTTCCAAATCCAGGCGGTGACTCGGCGCGCCCACGGTCCAGGCGTCTGCGCCCTTCTCCACGGTGCAGCCCATGCTCTCAATCACGCGGGAGCAAAACGCGTCATCCAACTCCACGCCCAACAGGCTGCTCGCCCTCTGCGGCCTGAAGGCTATGCGGGGCTGTCGCCAGGGCTTGGGCTCGGTCTGGCAGACGCCGGGGCGCACAACCCCGCCGCAATACTGCGCGAAAAGTTGTGCCGCGCGGTTCAGCGCCAACAGGGAGCCGGGCTGGTCCACGCCGCGCTCAAAGCGGTAGGAGGCTTCACTGGGCAAGGACAAACGCCGGGCCGTCTTGCGGATGCTCCCCGGACGGAAGACCGCGGATTCCAACAGCACGCCCGTGCTCGAAGCGGTCATTTCCGAATTCGCCCCGCCCATGACGCCGGCGAGGGCCACCGGTTTTTCGCCGTCCCAAATCAACAGATCGTCTTTGGTGAGCGCCCGTTCCTGACCGTCCAGGGTGGTGAAACGCATGCCGTCCGCTGCGGGCGCCACGCGAATCAGGCCCCCTTCGATGAGCGCCAGGTCAAAAGCGTGCAGCGGCTGCCCCAATTCGAACATCACGTAGTTGGTGATGTCCACCGCATTGGAGATGGGGCGCTGGCCCATGGCGATAAGCCGATAACGCATCCAGGCGGGCCCCTTGCCGATACGCAGATTCTCCACAATGCGCGCCCGGTACACGGGGCACAGTTCTGGATCTTCCACCTCGATGCGCATGGAGGCGGCAGCCGGAGCGCCCTCTTCCCGCACGTCCACGGAAGGCAACGTCACGGGCAGGTTGAACGCAATGCCGACTTCGCGCGCCAGTCCCAAGATGCTCAGGCAATCGGCGCGGTTGGGCGTGACGCCGATATCGAAAACCAAATTATCGAGATGCAGGGCGTCGATGAGGGAGCGCCCCACTTCGAGTGCGTCGTCCAGGACCATGATGCCGCTGTGGTCGTCGCCCAGACCGAGTTCGTCCTCGGCGCAAATCATGCCGAAAGACTCCACGCCGCGCAGTTTCGCCTTTTTGAGCTTCAGGCCGCCGGGCAGGACCGCCCCCACGGGGGCGAAGGCCACTTTCTGTCCTTGCGCCACGTTCGGAGCGCCGCACACCACCTGCGACAACTCTCCCTGTCCCGCGTCCACGCGGCACAGGGACAAGGTATCGGCGTTGGGGTGCTTTTCGCATGAGACCACGCTTCCAACCACCACGTCCCGCAATGCGTCGAAAGGACGGATCATCTCCTCGACTTCGAGGCCCATCATCGTCAATCGATCACTCAGCTCCTGCGCTGTTCCTTCATAGGGAACGAATTCACGCAGCCAATTCACGCTTAAATACATCTTTGTAAGCCTCCGAAAGAGGAATAGTGTGCCATAGAAGCGGCCCATACGCCGCAAAGCTCGTTACTTCACCCCAATTGGGGCTAAGTGTCAACTTTATTGTAGCACCCTCGCAGAGGAGGAGCTGAAGCATTTGTACTTTGAAAAAGTTGAAAGGCTCTGCAAGGATTTGCACGCAAATCCCTGCAGCGAAATGATAGCATGCGGGCTTACCCGCCGTTAAGCGAGCGTTTCAAGCGGTAAACGCCCCAATGGCAGGAAGGATGCGCCGCGAAAGACGGAATGTCTCACGCACATTGCGAACAATGATAACAAGGATTCTCCATGGGAAACTCAAAAAGCGGCAGGCACCGCTCTGCCCGCCTGGATGGATCGTCCTCTTCCACGCTTGTTCCACGCCATGCGTGTTGTTCGCAAGAAATCGCGAAGTGGAAACGTCGTCAGGTTGCCCCCAGAGGAAGGGGGAACGCAACTGCAAGGTCTTTAAAACTCGGGGGTCTCTGCCTCGGCAAGATACGCGGCCAGCACGTCCTCATCGGCATCGGAGATGCGCGCGCCTTTTTGCTGCATGCGCGCAATGGTCTGCAGCCAGGACGCCTTGTCCTTTCCAGGCACGGCGTTGCGCACCTTATCCAGGCCGTGACAGGACGCGCAATAGGCATGCAAAATTTTCACAGGCTCCTTTTCCGCAGCGGCAACCCAGGCTTGCAACATTAACAAGGCCGCCAGCAGGCAGCAACATCCTCCAGCAAGTAAGCGCATCCTCGTCCCTCATTATTATGGTGTGAGCACAACGAACAACAACGACGCATCTTAGCAGAAGCCGAGTGAAAGGCAACAATCCCAGGTGACAATTTTGCGAAACTTTTTAACTACGGGCTGTTGAAAAACAAAAAAAATGTGCGCTGTTCCAGGTATCCTGGCGTATCCTCCGAAGTAACGCCTTTCGGGCTTTATATTCCGGTGGATCTTGCAGCGCACGCGCTCTTTCTTGGTAGGCGACCAGACTCGCCGTATGTTAGGAAACGCTCTGACTCGATGTCTGTCTACCCTCCATTAAATCTTTTTGAACTATGCATCTATGCTCTTGGAAGTGCGCCGCACTCCCTTGTATTATCATTTAATCACCCCCCAAGGAGTGTCAAGGGAGGCGCATGCCTTGCAACGTTATAAAAGGCGGGTTACATACTGCTTCCCGATCAACATCGTTTCTTGCGCACTGTCAGCAGAGGAGGAACCATGCGCACAGTATTAATACCAGTCATATGCCTGCTTCTCGGGCTCGCCAGCGGATATATGATAACGAATGTCGCCGGCGGCACGACGGAAGTGACACCGGCCATGATTGAGGAAGGCATCCGGAAGAATCCCAGGATGATACTCGACTTGATCCAGCAATATCCCGAAGAAATTTTCGATATGGTGCTCGCCGGGCAGGATATCAAGCGCTCCAAGGCGCGCGATGCGCAAATCGCTGAGCAACTCAACAATCCCGTAACCGTCAATTATTCCGAAGACCGCCCCATTCGCGGGAAAAAGGACGCGCCCATCACCATTGTGGAGGTTTCGGACTTTCAATGTCCGCATTGCTCCAGCGCCAGCAAAACAGTGGAGGACGTACTCAAAGCATATCCGGACGACGTGAATCTCGTCTTTTTACATATGCCGTTGTCGTCTCATGAAGTCGCTCCCCTGGCTGCCGCGTATTTTGAAGCCGCGTCCATGCAGGATGAGGCGAAAGCCTGGAAGCTGCATGACCTGTTTTTCGCCAACCAGAAAGAACTCTATGAAAAGGGAACGCCCTGGATACGGAAGCAGGCCGAGGACCTGGGGCTGGACATGGTGCGGCTCCAAGAGGATTTGATCGGTGATGAAGTCCGGAAGCGGATGGAAGCGGATCTCGAGGAAAGCAAAAGGATCGGTTTGCGCGGAACCCCGTCTTTTATCGTTGGAGGCGTATTGATTTCCGGCGCGGTCCCTGAAAATGAATTCATTGAAGTAGTCGAGAAGGTGAAACAAAATCTGGCCACGAAAAAGGCCGCGGCCGCCGAAAAGAAAACTGAACCGCTCCCGCAGCAGGAACAGGCTTCGGATAACGCCACTGCAACGCAATAAATCAACACGTTCGAACTTTCGAGAGGGAACTTCTTTTCATTGAAGAGAGGTTCCCTCTCGCATTTATATCTCGCAGCGCATAACGAAAAGCGCCGGCTGTTCCCGTTATCGTTGCCGCCTGCGCAGGATCAGGCGCAGCCCGCCCCCCAAAACGGTTCCCGCCAGACACCCCAGCACGCCGGCCAACACATCCAGTTCGGAAAAACGGCGGTTGGGGATATGCATTTGCGCGAACTCAAGCACCACGTTCAACAAAACAAGAGCCACCGGCGCGGTGATCACGAGCACCCGCGACGGAAACGCCAGGGGAAACGAGCCTGCAAGCAGCAGAAACGCCAAAAAATGCATCACTTCCCCAAGCTTCACCCCTCCGGCAATCGTCAACTCCATCAGGGGCAAGGGCGCGGGAATCAAGACAAGCATTCCGTAAAGAGCAATGCCCGCCAGCCATACAAGGCCGAGTATCTTCCATGCATTGTCTGGCAGGGGCCGCCGGGGCATGAAGCTTCCTTCCTGGTGAAAGTGCGGTAAGTTACGTAACAAGTCCCTTTGCCGCTTAATTATCATTTCTTGGGATTGCGTTTCCTTTCCAGGGTCCAGCCCGCGAAAAATCCGGCTACCATGCCCAAGGCGGCGCCCCGGCCGATATCGAACAGACCGAAAAGCGCGGCGAAAACGCCCAGGGAACCGCCTATCAAAATGCCACGTGCGATATAATTCATTGTTACTCCGGGTGTTTTCCCTCTCCTAGGGTACCGATTCAAGAAAACGGGCCAGGCTCTCACTGCGAGTGGACCGCCAGGGCTGCGCCCCCCCGATGATATCCTGTAGCGCCGATCAACGCCAGTACCCCACGGCCATCCAGGGTATGCGCTTCAGCGGCCCGATATTGGCTTGCAGCATAACGCGCGCGGTAAAGGAATCCGGGCGCAAACGGTTGAGGTACACGGAGGTGAAGGCCTGCTTTTGGGTGTTGTAGTCCGAGACATTGGTAAAACTGACCACCGGCGGCTCGGCAAAAGGTTTAACAAAGCGCACGGCTATCTGGCAAACGTTCGCCGGACTTTGGCATGGTACCGCGGCCACTCCCCAGGCTATTTGCACGGACCCCACGCGCAGCACTCCCGGCGCGCTGTCATCCACCAGCCCGGCCAGAGCTTGCGCATCTTCCCGTTGCGCGGGTTGTTGCACGGGTTCAGCCCCATAAACAAAACAGGGGGCCGACAGTCCGGCGTATAACACTATCGTAAGCATACAGCTCGGCAGCCAACGCATAGACAACCTCCCAGGCGTCTCAATCCATTATGCTTTACCGTATAATTTCACAACTTGCCATGAGATGCAAAGCCCTCCCCGGACGGTCACACCAAGGGAGGGCCTTCGGAACACAATATTTTTTGCAATGGTATACGTTGGGGGCAGCGCCCCCTCGTCCAGCGTATTGTGGAATACAATGGTCGATATGCTTCTCTGTTGAGCCAATATGGGGAGTTTCAGGCGGTTTGCAGTTTCAGATGCTGCGTTCCTTTGCGCCCTTCGGTGAAGCGGTGCATACGTTCGATGCGCGCGGCCAGGGCCCTGTCCAGCCATCCCGCGTCCAGCCTTCCCTCACGAATGCTCACCACATGGTCCCCCAAAATGAGCGCTTCTTCCAAATCATGCGTCACCAGGACGATGGGAATGGAAAAATCCTCACGCAAGCGCAGCAGTTCCTCGTGCAGGGATTGCCGCGTCACAGCGTCCAGCGCTGAAAACGGTTCATCCAGCAACAAGGCGCGGGGTTCGGTGGCCAAGGCCTGGGCAAGGGCGGTACGCTGGCGTTCCCCCCCCGACAGGTGCGCGGGTTTGGCCTTGCGCCGTTCCCAGATGCCGAAACGTTTGATCAAGGCATCAGCGAACGCCGGATCAGGCGCGGCGAAATGCACGTTTTTACGCAAGGTCAGGTGCGGAAACAGTGAATACTCCTGAAACACGTAGCCCAGCCTGCGTTTTTGCGGCGGCACAAAGCAGGCCCGTGACGCATCGCTCCACACTTCGCCGTTGCAGCGCACGCACCCCGCGTCCGGCCTTTCCAGACCCGCGATGCAGCGTATCAAGGTCGTCTTGCCCGAACCCGACGGTCCCACAAGGGCTGTGACGGCGCCCGCCGGAAACGTATGCTCCACCTGAAGCGTGAAGCTCCCCAGGCGTTTTTCCAGGCTCAGTTCAAGCCCCATTACGTCCTCCTTGCGCCGCGTTCAACCGGCCTATGGCCAGGAGCACGGCGTAGCTCACCGCCAACAGGACCAACGAAAGCGCGTTTGCTTGCGAGTATTCCAAGCTTTCCACGTGTTCGAAGATGGCGATGGACGCCACCCGCGTTGATCCGGGGATGCTGCCCCCCACCATCAGGGCCACGCCGAATTCCCCCACGGTGTGCGCGAAAACAAGAACCAGGGCCGCGGCGATGCCGCCCAGGGAATTGGGCAGCACCACCTTGAAAAAGGCCCCTATGCGTGAGCAGCCAAGCACGTAGGCGGCTTCGAACAACCGGGGATCAATGCGTTGCAGCGATGTTTTCAACGGCTGCAACGCGAAGGGCAGGCTGAAGACCATGCTCGCGATGACCAATCCGCTGAAGCTGAAGACCAGGCGCTCTCCGCCCAAAGCGCCCCATAGTTTGCCCAGAACGCCGTGCGGACCGAGCACCACCAGCAAATAATATCCCAGTACGGTAGGCGGCAAGACAAGGGGCAGATTGCAGGTGGCCTCGAACAGCGACTTGCCCGTAAAACGCCCCCATGCCAATACGCAGGCCAACGGCAACGCGAACGCCACAAGAAGGGGCGTCACCACCAGAGCCAGCTTGCCGGTAACCCATAATGATCCCCAGTCCATGCAATCCTACTCGTACCCGTAGGAACTGATCAGTTCCTTGTTTTCATCGGAGAGAACGAATTCCATAAATTTCTTGGCTTCTTCCGTGTTGCCCTTGGTCAGCACGCAGGCCGCCTGGCTCACTGTTTCCGCCTCGGGCATCAACCAATGCTTTCCCTTGGCGCCTTCTTCGGACAAGGCCTGGGACAAGGCGCAAAAACTGGCGACAGCCGCGTCTGAATGGGCGAATTGAAAGGCCTGCGACACATTTTTTCCAAAAACCATACGCGGTTCGTATTCAGCCCACAATCCTGTTTTTTCCAGTGCGGCTTTCGCCGTCGCACCGTAGGGGGCGGTTTTGGGATTGGAAAGGCCGATCTTGCCGTCGGGCAGGGCACGCAGCGCCTCCTGCCATGTCGCCGCGTCGTTGGCCGCCGGATTCATGCTCCACAACACGGCTTTGCCTTTGGCGTAAATGACGGGCTCTTCGCTCGCTCCGGCCTCGAAAAGCAGGGCCGGCCGCTTTTCGTCCGCCGCGAAAAAGACATCCACGGGCGCGCCGTTTTCAATCTGCCCGTAAAGCATGCCGGTGGAGCCGAAGTTCGTCACCACGTTCACGCCGGTCTTTTCGGTGTAGCGTTTCGCCAGTTCCTTCATGGGCAGCGTGAAATTGGCCGCCGTGTACACGGTAAGGTCCGCGGCAACCGCGGGTATGGCCGTCATCAAAACGAACGCCAGCATCAAAACATACATACAAAAACGTTTCATAGTGCTTCTCCTTTGTGTCGCCCCTCAGGACTTTGATGTCACGATTTTTTGTATCTCGTGAGTTTATACAATCTTATCAGTAAGTTAGAAATTACTCAAGGATGCATTTCCTCCCCTTTCCCTCACAAATTTCGTGTGCAACACACCCACGTCACGTACTGGGGGCGATATCCAACAATTCTTTCGCATGCAGAGGGCGTCCCAGCCTTGCGGCGCGGCGTCTGCATGTGGCGACCACTTCGGCGAGCGCGTTCTCCGGCAATTCCGCCCCAAGATGGCGCATGGCCGCCGCCACGGCGGCGCGGCCGCTTTTTTTTCCAACGGCCAGGCGCCGTTCGGCCCGTACCCGTTCGGGGGCGAATGGTTCAAAAAGAACGGGTTCTTTAAGCAGGGCATGGACATGCAAGCCGCTTTCGCAGGCAAAAACGTCGCCCCCCACAATGGGATGGATGCGGCTGGGGCGCATATCGGCCGCACACGCCACCACATCGCACAGGGAACGCACTGTTTCCATGTTGTAGCCCGTCTTGCCGTTTCGCAGGCACAGGTAGGCGGCGAGTTCCTCGGTGCGCGCTATGCCCGCGCGCTCCCCTATGCCCAGAACGCTGACGTCCGCATAATCCGCTCCAGCGGCCATGGCGGCCGCGGCGTTGGCCGTGGCCATGCCGAAATCGTTGTGGCAGTGCACGGCCAGCCGCCGGCCGGGGAATTCCCGATCCAGGGCCTCCCGGAACAGTGCAACAAGGCGCTCCATCTCATGGGGGGCGAGGATGCCGACGCTGTCGGCCAGGCGGATGCGGCGCGCCCCCGCGGCCAGGGCCGCGCGGGCGACGGCCAGAGCCGTCTCCGGCCTGGCCCTGGAAGCGTCCTCCAGCCCCATGGAAACGTACACGGCTCCGGCTTCCAGCGCCGTACGCACCGTTCTCTCCGCAACGCGCGGCAGATCATCCTCATCCAGTTTGAGCCTCACCCTGGCGTGGTCGCGGGAAACAGGCATGCCGAGATTGATGCGGCAGCCCAGAGCGGCCGCGGCGCGCACGTCGCTCGCCTTTGAACGGCACCAGATGCTGCGGGCCGCGCGAGGCGCCAGTTCACGGGCCGATCGTACGAGAAGCGGCAAGTCTTCCTGTCCCAGCACGCCGAGTTCCAGTTCTTCCACCCCCAGGGCGGCCAGCCGCCGTATGATCTCCTGTTTCTGTTCCAAGGTGAAATATACGCCGTAGCATTGTTCGCCTTCGCGCAATGTGGTGTCTATGAGCATGGCATTGCCTCCAGTGTATGGTTTTACCGGTATCCGGAGCACAATCGGTGCCAGCCGCCCCTTTTTCCCGATTCCGCCCCTCTTGAGCCATTGCGCGAACATGGAGGTTTCCCCGCCATACAGTCTAAAAACTACAAAAAGCGCTGCATGCTTGTAGCGTGCGACATTTATGTAGCTACTTGCCAAGCCGCGAAATAGGCCTTGCCTCAGGTCCCCAGTCTCCTTTTTTCAAAAAAAAAGGACTTTATAACACTATATTAAAATCAAATAGCAATCCGCAGGCAGTCCTATGGCACGCGCCTTGCCTTATGCCTGGCAATCCACACGTCACGGGGGGCGCCCCCGGGAAAACACAAGGAGACTGACAATGAGAAAAGTGGCCATCTACGGCAAAGGCGGCATAGGCAAGTCCACGACAACACAGAACACCGTCGCCGGTCTGGCGGAAATGGGACGCAAGGTCATGGTCGTCGGCTGCGATCCCAAAGCCGACTCCACACGTCTTTTGCTGGGCGGTCTGGCCCAGAAATCGGTGCTGGATACCCTGCGCGAGGAAGGTGAAGACGTGGATCTCGCAGATATCCGCAAGCCCGGCTACGGCAACACCTGGTGCGTGGAGTCCGGCGGTCCCGAACCCGGAGTTGGCTGTGCGGGGCGCGGCATCATCACCTCCATCAACATGCTCGAAAACCTCGGCGCCTATGAAAAAAGCGAAGGGCTGGACTACGCCTTCTACGACGTGCTGGGCGACGTTGTCTGCGGCGGATTCGCCATGCCCATCCGCGACGGCAAGGCTGAGGAAATCTACATCGTCTGTTCCGGCGAAATGATGGCCATGTACGCGGCCAACAACATCTGCAAGGGCATCATGAAATACGCCCAGTCCGGCAGCGTGCGCCTGGGCGGTCTGATCTGCAACAGCCGCAACGTGGAAAATGAAAAGGAAATGATCGAGGAACTGGCCAAGCGCCTCGGAACCCAGATGATTTACTTCCTTCCGCGGGACAATATGGTGCAGCAGGCCGAAATCAACAGAAAAACGGTCATCGAGCACGCCCCCGAACACCCCCAGGCGCAGCACTATCGCAACCTGGCCAAGGCCATAGACGAAAACGCCATGTACGTGATCCCCACGCCGCTGACCATTGAGGATCTGGAACAGCTGCTCATGGACTTCGGCCTGCTGGAAGCCGCCTGATCACCCAACAACAATTCAGTTTATCAAGGAGAATACAGACATGATGATAATGGTACGCGCAATCATCCGACCCGAAAAAGCCGACGTGGTTCTCGCCGCTCTCCTGGACGCGGGCTTTCCCGCCGCGACGAAATTCTCAGTGGCCGGCCGCGGCAAGCAGCGCGGCATCAAGATCGGTGAAATCACCTACGATGAAATCCCCAAGGTGTTGCTTATGTGCGTCGTGCGCGCCGAAGATCAGGACTTTGTCGTGGACACCATCATGCGCTCGGCCCGCTCCGGCGACAAGGGCGCGTTTGGAGACGGCAAAATCTTCATCTCCGCAGTAGACGACGTTTACACCATCAGTTCCGGTAGATGCGAGACCGCCCCCCCGGTGGAAGTGGAGGCCTGACATGAAGGAGATCATCGCCGTCATTCGCATGCCCATGATGAACCGCACGAAAAAGGCCATGACCGAGGCCGGAGTGGACGCCTTTTTCGTCCACGAAGCCCAGGGCCGCGGCCTGGGGCTCTGCAACCGGCACGTACTTGAAGGCGCTGAAAAGGGCTACGAGGAAGCCGCCGCACTCCTTGGCGAAAAGGGACTCATGTACCCCAAACGGGTTGTGAGCGTGGTGGTCCCCGATGAAGACGTGGAAGCCGTGGTGCAGATCATCATCGAAACCAATCAGACCGGAAAGCCGGGCGACGGAAAGATATTCGTCCTCCCCGTGGCGGAAGCTCACAGGGTCCGCACCGGCGAACACGGCCTCAAAGCGATAAGCTGACCTGTTCATCCATCAACAGACTGAAAACGAGGTAGCCATGGCTCTTACCAAAAGAAACGCCATCCCCTGGGATTCCGATACGATCAAGACGGAGCTGCTTAAAAAGTATCCGCCGAAGGTGGCGCGCAAGCGCGCCAAGCAAATAGTGGTCAACAAGCAGGAGGGCGACGCACCCCCGGAAATCATGGCCAACGTGCGCACCATACCCGGCATCATCACCATGCGCGGCTGCACCTACGCCGGCTGCAAGGGCGTGATCATGGGACCCACGCGCGACATCGTGAACATCACGCACGGTCCCATCGGCTGCGGGTTTTACTCCTGGCTCACCAGGCGCAACCAGACCCGTCCCGAAAGCCCGGAACACCCCCAATACATGACCTACTGCTTTTCCACGGACATGCAGGACCAGGACATCATCTTCGGGGGCGAAAAAAAGCTCGAGGCCGCCATCCAGGAAGCCTACGACATCATCAAGCCCAAGGCCATCTGTATCTTCGCGACCTGCCCCGTGGGGCTTATCGGCGACGACATCCACGCCGTGGCCAAAAAGATGCAGGACAAGCTCGGCATCACGGTCTTCGGCTTCAGTTGCGAAGGCTACAAGGGCGTGAGCCAGTCCGCGGGGCACCACATCGCCAACAACCAAATCTTCACCCATGTGGTGGGCAAAAACGACGAGGTCAAGCCCGGCAAATTCAAGATCAACCTGCTCGGCGAATACAACATCGGCGGTGACGCCTTTGAAATCGAACGCCTCCTGGATGATTGCGGCATCACCCTGATCTCGACCTTCAGCGGCAATTCCACATACGACCAGTTCGCTTCGGCCCACACCGCCGATCTGAACACGGTCATGTGCCACCGCTCCATCAATTACGTGGCTGAAATGATGGAAGAGAAATTCGGCATTCCCTGGTTGAAGATCAACTTCATCGGCGCCGAGGCCACTGCCAAGTCCCTGCGCAAAATCGCCGCCTATTTTGACGACCAGGAACTCAAGGACCGCGTGGAAGCAGTGATCGAGCGTGAAATGCCCCCGGTCAAAGCCGTTCTGGAAGAGGTGCGCCCCCGCACCCAAGGCAAGACCGCCATGCTCTTTGTGGGCGGATCCCGCGCCCATCATTATCAGGAGCTTTTCAGGGAAATGGGCATGAAAACCCTTTCCGCCGGCTATGAATTCGCGCACCGCGACGACTACGAGGGGCGCGCCGTGATTCCCACACTGAAAGTGGACGCGGACAGCCGCAACATCGAGGAACTCGAGGTGGAGAAGGACCCCCTCCGCTACAAGCCCCGCAAGGACGAAAACTCCATGAAAAAGCTTGCGGACACGGGCGTCACCTTCAAGGAATACCAAGGCATGATGGCTGAGATGACGCAGGATTCCATCGTCATCGACGACCTGAACCAGTACGAGGCCGACAAGCTGGTGGAGATGCTCAAGCCCGATCTGTTTTGCGCCGGCATCAAGGAGAAATTCGGCATCCAAAAGCTGGGCGTGCCCATGAAACAGCTCCACAGCTACGACACCGGCGGTCCCTACGCCGCGTTCAAGGGCGCGATCAACTTCTACCGTGAAGTGGACCGGCTGGTGAACAGCAAAGTATGGGGCTACCTCAAAGCACCTTGGGAAGAAAACCCCGAACTTTCGGCCACATACGTATGGGAATAAGAGGAAACCGATATGTTGCTCAGACACACGCCAACCGACATTGCGGAACGCAAGGCCCTGAACATCAACCCGGCCAAGACCTGCCAGCCCATAGGAGCCATGTACGCCTCCTTCGGCGTGCGCGGCTGCCTGCCCCACAGCCACGGGTCACAGGGTTGTTGCGCCTACCACCGCAGTGCGCTTACCAGACATTACAAGGAACCCGTTTCCGCGGCCACCAGCTCCTTTACCGAAGGCGCCTCGGTCTTCGGCGGACAGGCCAACCTGTTGCAGGCCCTCAACAACATCTTCACGATCTATGAACCCGATGTTGTCGCCGTGCACACCACGTGCCTTTCCGAAACCATCGGCGACGACCTGCCGCAGATCACGGACAAGGCGCGCAAGGAAGGTTGCATCCCCGAAGGCAAGCACGTGATTTACGCCTCCACCCCCAGCTACGTGGGGTCGCACGTGACCGGCTTTTCCAACATGGTCAAAGGCATGGTGCATTGCCTCGCCCAAAGCGCCGGACGGAAAAACGGCAAGGTGAACATCATCCCCGGCTGGGTGGAGCCCTCCGACATGGAGGAGATCAAGCGCCTCGCCACCCTGATCGGCGTGAAGCACATCCTTTTTCCGGATACCTCCGGCGTGCTCAACGGCCCGCTCACCGGCGAGTTCACCATGTTTCCCGAGGCCGGAACCCCCGTGTCGGACATCGCTGCCTCCGGCGACGCCGTGGGCACGCTGGCCCTGGGCGAATGGGCTTCGGCGGACGGCGCGCGGCTGCTCGACAGCGCTTTCAAGGTCCCCTGCAAAATCCTGGACCTGCCCATCGGCCTGGCCGCCACCGACCGCTTTGTGGACGCGCTGCGCACCATCGCCGGCGTCAGCGTGCCCGCCTCCATCAATTTCGAACGGGGGCAGCTGGTGGATTTCATCGCGGACATGCACCAGTACTTCTACCAAAAAAAGGTCGCGCTGGTGGGTGATCCGGACCAACTCATCGCGCTCACGGAATTTCTGGTCTCCATGGACCTGTGGCCCACGCACATCGTTACCGGCACGCCGGGCAAGCGCTTTGAGCGCCGCATCAAGGAACTCACCAAGGAACTGCCCTATGATGTCAACGTCAGGGCCGCTGGCGACATGTTTCTGCTGCATCAGTGGATCAAAAACGCCCCCGTGGATCTCATCATGGGCAATTCCTACTGCAAGTACATCGCCCGCGACGAGGACATACCCCTTGTCCGCTTCGGGTTCCCCATACTGGACCGCGTGGGGCATCAGTACTTCCCCTCGGTGGGCTACAAGGGCGGCCTGCGCTTGGCGACCACCATCCTGAGCGCGCTGCTCGACCGCGTCGACCGCGACGCGCCTGAAGAATCGTTTGAACTGGTGTTTTAAGGAACCCTGACCTTGAAAGACCATGATGCGTACCTCTCTCCCCTTTAACCATTTTCCGGCAGGGGCGCTCAAGCGCCCTGACCCGGAACACGGCGAAAACATGCGCGCGACGCATGCGCCCCAAGGAGATCAGTAAGATGGCCAGACCCGAATACCATATCCTCATGTGCCAGAGTTTCCGCGCCAAAGGCGAGCCAAAAGGAATTTGCCACAAACAGACCGACGGTTTCCTCCAGTATGCCGAAGAGGAAATCCTGGATCGCGGCTTGGATGTCCTGCTCACGGCCACCGGCTGCCTGAAACAGTGCGAAGACGGCCCCATCATGGTGGTCTACCCCAACAACTGGTGGTTTAAGGGGGTGGACAGCGAAGCGGCCGTGGACGCAATACTGGACGGCATTGAAGAGGGAACGCCCCCAGCCGAATACCTGATGGAGTAACCCGCGGGGTAAACGCCAACACGGAAGCCGCAGGCCGCCGCCGCGGCCGCCATCCTCCTGCGTACCGCGCGGAGAAAGAAAGGATAACGTTATGTCGAGCGTCATTTTTGAAGAACGCAAGGATCAAATATACGTCACGGGAAACGGCGAACCCTTTTCCCTGGCCTGCAACCGGGAAAGCCTGGCCGGCGCCGTGAGTCAACGGGCATGCGTGTTCTGCGGCTCCCGCGTGGTGCTTTACCCCATAGCGGACGCCCTGCATCTGATACACGGCCCCATAGGGTGCGCGGCCTACACCTGGGATATCCGGGGTTCTCTTTCCTCCGGACCGGAACTGCACCGTCTGAGCTTTTCCACCGACCTCCAGGAAAAGGATGTTGTCTTCGGCGGCGAACCCAAACTCGAGGCCGCCCTGCGCGAACTCATCGCCCGTCACAAGCCCAAGGCCGCCTTTGTGTACTGCACCTGCATCGTGGGGCTCATCGGCGACGACGTGGAAGCCGTGGCCCGCCGCGTGACCCGGGACACGGGCGTGGAAGTCATTCCCGTGCAGTCCGAAGGCTTCCGCGGCAGCAAACGCGAAGGCTATCTCGCGGCCTGCAAGGCCATGTTCCGCCTCGTGGGCACCGGAGACATCTCTGACATCCTGCCCATGAGCGTGAACATCCTCGGCGATTTCAACCTGGCCGGAGAAATCTGGATCGTGCGGGAGTATTTCAGGCGTATGGGCGTGCAAGTGGTGGCCAACATCACGGGCGACGGCCGCGTGGACGCCGTGCGACGCTGTCACGGCGCGGCCCTGAACATTGTGCAATGCTCCGGCGCCACACTGGATCTGGCGAAAATGATGCAGGAAAAATACGGCATACCGTTTATCCGCGTTTCCTACCTCGGTATCGAGGACATGGCCGAGTCCCTCTACAACGTGGCCGACCACTTCAAGGACCGCGATCCCGGCATCGTGCACCGCACCAGCGAACTGGTGCGCCGCGAACTGGGACGGCTCATGCCCCGGCTGGCCGAACTGCGCAAGGATCTGGAAGGCAAAAAGGTGGCCATTTACGTTGGGGGGGCGTTCAAGGCCTTCTCCCTCATCAAGAGCCTGCGCCATCTGGGCATGCAGGTGGTCATCGTGGGCTCCCAAACCGGCACCGAAGAGGATTACGCCGAACTTGAACAGATCACCGATCCGGGCACGATAATCGTGGACGATTCCAACCCCCTCGAACTCTCGGCCTTTATTAAGGAAAAGGACGTGGATCTATTTGTGGGGGGCGTGAAGGAACGCCCCATCGCCTATAAACTCGGGGTGGGCTTCTGCGACCACAACCATGAACGCAAAATCGCGCTTGAAGGTTTCGCAGGCATGTACAATTTCGCGCGCGAAGTCCACACCTCGGCCATGAGCCCGGTCTGGAACTTCGTGCCCCGCCGCGCTCTGCGCGCGGAATCTTAAGGAGGTCTGAAAAAATGAAAGATTCTCCCTATATCTCCACGACAAACGCCTGCAAGCTCTGCACCCCCCTCGGCGCGTCTCTGGCCTTTCGCGGCATCGAGGGCTGCATCCCCTTTCTGCACGGCTCCCAGGGCTGCGCGACCTACATGCGCCGCTACCTGATCAGCCACTTCCGCGAACCCATGGACATCGCGTCCAGCTCGCTGGGGGAAAAGCAGGCCGTATTCGGGGGCGGTCCCAACCTTAAAAAAGGGCTGCTCAACGTCATGAGCAAATACGGGGCCTCATGCATCGGCATCGCCACGACATGCCTCACGGAAACCATCGGCGACGACGTGCCCATGCTTGTCCACGAATTCAAAACGGAATTCAGCGACCTGCCCCTCCCGCCGCTGATCCATTGCAGCACGCCCAGCTTCAAGGGCACGCACATGGACGGCTGGCACGCCGCCGTGCTGGCCCTGGCGGAACAACTCGTGCTGCAGCAGCCAGCTCCGGCCGGAAAGCCCACGGTCAACATCATCCCCGGCTTCGTCTCGCCCGCGGACCTGCGCCACCTGCGCGAACTGGCGGAGGACTTCGGCCTTGACCCCGTGCTCCTGCCCGACATCAGCGACACCCTGGACGGCCCCGCGCTGCTGGACTACGAAAAAATCCCCTCGGGCGGCACTCCCGTGGAGGCCATCCGCAACATGGGCGCCGCCACGGGCACACTGGAAATGGGGCACTGCATCCAGGCGCGCGCCACGGCCGGCGCCGTGATCCGCGACCGCTGCGGCACCCCCCTCTTTTCCATGGGACTCCCCATGGGCATACGCGGCTCGGACGCCCTGTTCGAAGCCCTGTCGCAATGCAGCGGCGCTCCCGTCCCCAATCGCCACACCCAGGCCCGGGGGCGGCTCATCGACGCCATGGTGGACTGTCATAAATACATCTCCGGCAAGCGCGTGGTGATCTACGGCGAGGAAGACCTGACCATAGGCCTGGCCGGATTCCTGGCCGAAATAGGCATGCGCGTGGTGCTCGCGGCCACCGGCGCCACCAGCCCGGTCTACCGGGAAAAGCTGCTAAACGCCGTGAAGCCTTACGCACGCGCGCTCCCCGAAATCCGCCAGGGCGTGGATTTTTACGACATCGCGGAAGCGGCCCAGGAGCTGGGTCCCGACATCCTCATAGGGCACAGCAAAGGCTACCGCTATGCCAAAGAGTGGGACATCCCCCTGGTGCGTGTGGGATTCCCCATTCACGACCGCTTCGGCGGGCCGCGTCTGCAACTGCTCGGCTACAACGGCTCCCAGGCGCTGCTGGACCGCGTCGTCAACGCCATTCTTGAAAAAAGCCAGGCCGACAATCCCGTTGGATACGGATACCTGTAAGGAGCATGCCATGACAGCCAGGGACATTTCCAAACACCCCTGTTTCAATAAAGCGGCTTCCGGCGCCTGCGGCCGGGTCCATCTTCCGGTCGCGCCGCGCTGCAACATCCAGTGCAACTATTGCAACCGCAAATACGACTGCGTGAACGAATCGCGCCCCGGCGTGACCAGCGCGGTGCTCTCCCCGGCACAGGCCATGCAATACATGGAAAGCGTGCTGGAACGCGAACCGCGCATCAATGTGGCCGGCATCGCCGGACCCGGCGATCCCATGGCCAACCCGGCCGAGACCCTGAGCACCATGCGCCTGCTCAAAAAGAGCTTTCCGCACCTCCTGTTCTGCCTTTCCTCCAACGGGCTGACCCTGGCCAGGCATCTGCACGAACTCGCGGACCTGGGTCTCACCCACGTCACCGTGACCTGCAATGCCGTGGCCCCGGCCGTGGGGGAACAAATCTACGCCTTTGTGCGCGACGGGAACATCATATACCGGGGGCGTCCGGCCGCGGAACTGCTTCTCGAACGGCAGCTCACGGCCATCGAAACCGCGGTGGAACTGGGTTTGCAAGTCAAGATCAACTCCCTGATCATCCCGGGCGTCAACGATACGCATCTGGAGGAAGTGGCGCGCACCGTTTCCGGACTGGGCGCGCATCTGCACAACCTCATCCCCATGCACCCCACAGCGGGAACCCCCTTCGCCACAATCAAGGAGCCCACGCGGGAGCAGGTGCGCCAGACACGCGAAAAATGCGCGCCGTATATCGGGCAGATGACCCACTGCCGCCGTTGCAGAGCCGACGCCGTGGGCCTGCTGTGCAAGGACCGCTCGACCGAACTGGCGCCGGTGCTGCAATCCTGCGCGCAACTGCCCCCGCCTCCGTCTTCCGAGCGGCCTTATGTGGCCGTTGCTTCCCGGGAGGGACTGCTGGTCAACCTGCATCTAGGCGAAGCTCCGAGCCTGCAAATCTGGGAGTGCACGTCCCGGGGCTGCACCCTGGTGGAGGAACGGGGAATGCCCCGCCCCGGGTGCGGTCCCAAACGCTGGGAGGAAATGGCCCGGTTGCTCCAGGATTGCCGCGCCGTGCTCGCGGCCGCGGTGGGCGATTCGCCGCGAACCATTTTGCAAAAACACGACATCGCGGCATACGCCTGCGCCGGTTTCATTCAACCGGCCCTGGAAGCCGTTTTTTCGGGAAAAGACCTCGCGGTGTTCAGATCCCGCAGCAAAGGCATCGCCGGCGCCTGTTCCGGCAGCGGCGGGGGGTGCGGCTAGAGCATCTCACGCTTGAAAAGCGCTAGATGCTCTTATGCATTTCTCTGGAACAATTGGAAATTGTTTCAGGGGGGAGCCTTGTTTCAAGGCGAAAATGCGCTAAGGCAAGTTTATCGTGAATTATGATGGCCGCCGGCGGCTTAAAAACCTTTTGAAAAAGGTTCTCAAGGAAGCACTGATTAAGGAATTGTTAGGTTTTTCCGGGGGGAAACCCGGTGACGGATTTCCCCCTCGCTTTGCATTTTCCCCAAAATTCAAACGTTACAACTGCGCGCCGTTCTCCTTGGCGAGCAGTAGCGCCCCAAGGGCGTTGCCCACTTCGAAATAATCCGGAAAAATCGCTTCGGTACCCAGGGATTCCGCCACGCCGGGCAGCAACATCCGGGCCGCCGCGCCAACGCCCAAAATGGGGATGCCCAAGGTAAAATTCATCCCCAATCGCTTGAATTCACGCCGTTTATCCAGTATGCCCGCCATGGCGTGCCCCGCCTCATGGTGGAGCATATAGCGCAGAATGGCGTCTTCAATGGCCTCCTGAGCGCGGCTGAGAACCAGTTCGCACACTTCTTCGCCGCGAATGCCCAGTACTCTGGCCAGGGCGCGCGCGCCGGCCAGGGAATTGTCGGCCTTGTTCATGGAAAGGCGTCCCAGGGCATGCAGCGCATCCGTGGGCGTGAAGCCGCACTCCATAACGATTTGCTTGCGCGTGAGGTGTTCCAGGCGGCGCTCCATGTCCGCGGAGGAATAGCGCAACTCGTCGCGCACCATTTCAGGCGTGGCCGGTCCGTTTTTACGCAGGTAGGCCACAATGGAGTTCTCTTCCTCCCGCTCCTTGTCCGGTCCATTGTCCGGGGGAAGCAGCAGACAGCGTCCCTGGAGTTCCGGCCCCAGCCACTCCACGGGACTGGGCAAATCCTCCCCGGCCATGCACAGGGGCAACGCACGGCGCGGCCCCACGCGCAATCTGCCCGATTTGGTGATCATGGCGTGGGAATCGCCCCCTATGGCCGCGGTGTACATCTTCACGGCCTGCACATGGGTATCCCATTCGCCGATGCGCGCGCCGGAGGTACAGAGCACGGGGCGTCCGTTTTCCAACAGCGTGACATCGGTGCTGGTGCCGCCCACGTCCACCACCAGGGCCTCTTTGCGTTCGCCCATGACCATTCCGTACCAGGTGGTGGCTGCGGGACCGCTCCCTACGGTGGATACGGCCTGCATGGGGCCTTCCAGCATGGGAACGTGCGTGGCGTCGCCGCGAATGATGCGCGCATCGCAGGAAATGCCGAGTTTCTCCATGCAATACTGCACACCTTCGGTAAAGCGCTGCATCACGGGCATCAGCCGCGCATTGAGCACCACCGTGGCGGAGCGCTCCTTAAAACCCGCCAGCGTGCTGCACGTATGCGAGCAGAACACCGGCTTGGGATCGATCACTTCTATGGCCTTGGCGGCCACCTCTTCGTGGGCGCTGTTTTCCATGCTCATGGAGGCGCACACGGCGTAGGTATCCACGCCGCTTTTACGCATCACGTTGACGCCTTCGAGCAGGGCCTCCAGGTCCAGGGCCTCCACCTCGTCGCCGCCTATGGTGTGACCGCCCCCAACGTAATATTGCGCCACAACGGGCAGGTTCAAAGGCTGGCCGTAGCCCACGGCGATGAATCCCACGGCCGCGCCGCGGTCCTCGAGTATGGCGTTCGTGGCCAGGGTGGTGGAAACCGACAACAGCGTCACTGCCTCCGGCGCGGCCGCGCCTGAGGAAAAAATCCGTTCCAAGGCATCCTGCACGCCCAGCTTCAGATCCGTATGGGTGGTGGGGACTTTCACCGCGTCAAGAATCTCGCCGCTCTCCAAATCGAGCAATACGGCGTCCGTATACGTCCCACCGGTATCAATGCCGACCCCAATACGGGGCGTTTCCTTCATACCCATGCAAGTCTCTCCAATATATTTTTCACGCAATGAAACACAACGCATCTGCGCCCCTTGAAGGGGTAGCGCGGAGCACGACTCTTTGCAAGGAAAAGCACGGAAGACGCTCCCCTTCCCATTTCGGAACAAAAGGTGGGGGAATTTATTTACTACGCGAAGGTACCGGGAAGAAACCTGTTCCACGCAAGGTTTCCTCACGGAATTGTCTGAGCTAAAACGGATTATTCCACTGCGGTGAGTTCATGCAGATAGATATGCCCTGAATACTTTCCGTCCACTTGCGGCACCTGGAGGCCGACGCGCGCCTCATAGTTCACCAGGATCGGCCCGGAAAGATTAAGCGCGGTTTTCTCTGGCTCGTTGGGGGGAATGCTCACCGTGACGAGCACGGCGAGCTGCCTGATGTTTTTGAGCCGCAGTATTTTTTGTTCCGCCTCGCCCACCTTGATTTCATATTTGGTGGTGAAGCTGTAAGGATCGGCCACCAAAAGCCCCACTTTGGGGCTGTTCACGCTTTGCAAAATCAAAAAGGGCGAATCCCCCTTGATCTGCAGGAGGACAAATTCGCGCTGATCTTCAAAACCAATAAGGCCGTGCGGGAAATAGAGCGTTTTGTCGAGCTCTATGACTCGTCTTCCGATGCGCGTTTGGATGACTCTTTCTTTTTGCCTTGCCATAGATTGGTTACCGCCAGTAAGTCGTCGTCTTTGGACTCGATGGCCAATTTGTTTTGTTCCTGTACGCGCTTGTAGACCTCTTCCCGGTAAACGGTCATATCCTTGGGCACTTCCAGACCAAGCTTGATCTGCTTGCCCTGGACGCTGAGAACAGTGACCTTGATGTTCTCTCCGAGGTAGAGGCTTTCGCCTGAGCGGCGTGTAAGGATGAGCATGCCGGTTCCGTTAGGGTGTCCTGCGTTCGTGGCCCAGAGGCAGCCGTATCCCGCCCGGGC
This sequence comes from uncultured Desulfovibrionaceae bacterium, assembly GCA_964517355.1. Classification (GTDB taxonomy): domain Bacteria; phylum Desulfobacterota; class Desulfovibrionia; order Desulfovibrionales; family Desulfovibrionaceae; genus CAZFCK01. The sequence goes on from CAZFCK010000018.1 coordinate 24,674, forward strand.
GATTATCGCCGGCGGGTCCGTTTTCACTATCTGTATCCGAGTGCGGGGCGCTTCGTCCAGGGGGACAACGGCCATGGCCGCGCATTATCTCGGAAAAAATGCGATACAATCCAGAAGGAGACGCTTTCCGCGGCATGTTTCGCCCGTTCGGTTTCCTTGTCCGGCGGTTATCGCACAACATTGGCACCATGCGCCATAAACACGCATCATCTTGTAATCGCTATATAAAATCACTGAGGCGCATCTGCATAATCATGGAGCTGGACTTGAGCACGGTCTGATACACGAATTGCTGTTGGGTCAAGCTGGTCATGAGTTCCGTAACGTCCACGTCTTCGAGTTGGCTCAAACGCCCCTCCTTGATGTCCGTGAGACTTGTGAGCGTGGTCATGGCGACTTCGAGCCTGTTTTCCCGCGCGCCGACGTTCGCCGCGGCGGTGAGGATTTTTTCGCTGGCGGAACCGAGCGCTTCCAGGGCCTCTTGGATGCCGGACTGGTTGTTGGTTTCAATGTAGCCCACCAGCTTGCCCACCACCTCGAACATGTTTTCCGCGCTTCCTCCCATGGCTGCGGTGGCGTTGCTGGCGTCCGGCGTCGCGTAATACACGCCGCCGAAGACATCCTTGCCGATATTGTTCACGGAAAGGCGTTCGCCCGGTGAAATTTCAAAATAGATGTTCGCGCGTTGCGGCCTGATGACGAATTGATCTCCGGAATTGAGCTGGTTCGCCGGATTGGCGGTGTCGAGCTGGAGATAGCCCCCCGGCACGGGCAGAGTCGTGCTGGTCGCTCCAGCGCCGGCGGTGACGGAATTGTCCGAAACCCAGGTGACGCCTCTGTCCAGGCTGTACGAATAGGTGACTTCCTCGCTCAGGGTGACGCTGGTTTTATTGTCTATACGCACCATGATGTCCTGCTGGAAAAACCCTTTGGCCTGCGCGTTGAAGGCGTTGGCCCCGAATTTGTCCACCTCCACGCTGTCTTCGAAATCGCCGATGTATTGAGCCGCGGGGCGCACCCAAAGCCAGGTGCCGTTGACATCGCCGTTTTGATGCACGCTGATGTCCGGGTGTTCGGTATCGACGGCCTTGACGGTGCTCCCCGACTCCAGGGTCAGGAGCACGCCGTCCAGATCGAGAACGTTGTCGCCGGGAGCCAGGGTACCCTGGTCCCATGTCTCGCCGCCGTCCCTCGAATAGCGAAAATTCAAGGAATCCGCGCCCACGGCGCCGGAGGAAAGGAACTGGACCAGAACGGTTGTATCGCTGTCGCCTTCGATGCCGTAGTTGAGGGAAGCGTCGGGATCGTTGGAGGTGACGGCCAGTGTCTCGCGAAACGCCGGCGCTTCCGTCTTGTGTCCGGCAAAGATGTGCTCGCCCTCGTATTCCGTATTGGAAAGCACGATGAGCTGTTCGAAAAGTTCGCGCACCTCATAGCTGACCTGATCGCGGTTGGACTTGCTCATGGTGCCGTTGGAGGCCTGTTCGGCCAGCCCCCGGATGCGGGTGAGCACGGTATTCACTTCCAGCAACGTGGAATCGGCCTGGTTGAGCCAGCCCTTGGCGATATCGGCGTTGCGGGAATACTGCCCGAGAGAGGAAATCTGGGTGCGGTACTGCAAAATCTGCGACGCGGCGACAGGGGCGTCCGAAGGTTTGTTCACCTTCTTCTGGCTGGAGGCCTGCTCGTTGAGGTCCATCAACGAAGTGAGCGACGAATTCATATTGTTCACAAAATTCGTGAACATCATCTGTTGGGATACCCTGACTGCCATGGCGCTACCCTCTTGCTTATTGCTTCAGACCCAAGACGATCTGCAGCATTTCGTCGGCAGTGGTGATGAGTTTCGCCGCTGCCCTGTATGAACTTTGGTACTTGATCAGGCTCGTCATCTCTTCATCCAGGTTGACGCCCGATATCGCCTGTTGCTGCTCATTGAGGTCGTCCGCCAGGGCGTTGGTGTATTGGTACGTGAATTCCGCGTTGGCGGTGTCGCCGCCCACGTCGGCGACCAGGGTCGAGTAATATTCCATAATGGTCTGATTGGAATTCGATGAGAACAGGCTGACGATGGAGACCTTCTTGTCGCGCAGATCGCCGATGTCCAGAGCCGTGCCGTTGTCGCCTGGGTTGAATTCGCCGGAGCCGTTGATGTGCCCCGCATTGATGCGGTTGTTGTCGTAATGCACTTCGGGATTGAGCCCGATATCGGTGACGCTTGAGCCGCTGAAATAGGTATTGATGCCCAAGCCGGCCAGAAGTCCCGTGGAATCGCTGCCAAAACCCACGTCATAGCCGGCTTTGGCGTTGATGCGCAGAGCGTTGTTCACGATGGACGCCGAAAGAAACGTGCCGAAAGTGTTGTTGAAGGCGTCGCGCACGTCTTCAAGGGAATGTTGCGTGGGATCGAAATTCTGGATTCCGGGAGTTGCGGGGTCGAAATCCAAGGGACCGAAGGAAGCGGCGGAAAGGGTTTCGTTTTGGCCTTCCTCAAAGGCGTAGACCATCAGGTTGCCGCTTTGCAGCCTGGTGTTCCAGGCCAGTCCCGAGGAATCGCTGCCCAGGGCCAGGGACGAATCGGCCACCGAGTATGTGCCGAGGATGTCCGAAGCCATGGTCAGCCCCGCGCCCTGGCTGTGCAGGCGATTGACTTCCCAGATCAGGGTTTCGGCGGTGGAATCGAGTTTTTCCCGGTATTCTCCCACCTTCTGGCTGGAAAAAATCATGAGCGCGGCGAGTTTGCCCCCCACGAGTCGTTGGGGGTTGTCCGTGCCGTCGCCTCTGATTTGAGGGGAAATGATTTCCTTGTGCGAGGCGGTCTGATACCAGTAGAGCCCGTTTTTCGGGACAATGGTGAAGGTGTCGCCCGCGTCCAGTGGCTGCGTGGCGTTTTCAAACCAGATGTCCACGCCCCGGACGTTCACGGCGAGCCCGTCTGGTCGCGCGAAGAAATGTTCCTCGTTGCCGTGTTCGTCCTTGAGCCAGGTCTGCCCCCCGTCGATGGAGACGCGGAACATGGCCGCGCTGGAATCCGAAGCCACGTCGCCGCCCTGCACGACCTCCACGGTATATTCGAAGTCCGATTCTCCGTCGAATTTTATATCCCCGTCAAAGGTGGAAGTGGTGGTCAGGTCGGCCACGGATTGCGGGCCTTCGTAGGCCAGACGGAAGAATTCGCCGCCCTGCACCAGGGTTTTGCCCGATGTCGTAACCAGGGACCATTCCGAGGAGGAGCTGGTGGCGTTGATGCCGCCCGTATCCAGGACTCTGACGTCGATCTTCGTCGCCAGCTCGCGGATATAGGAATCGCGCTTGTCCAGGAGCTGGTTGGCGTTGTTGCTGCCCGTGATGTTGTGCAGGCTGATCTGTTTGTTGACGGCGGCGATGGATTCGAGCAATCCGTTCACCTCGTCCACTTCGTTGACAATGGCCTCCTCGGCCTGCTGCTGCATGTTGCGCAGATTGGAATCGGTGTTCTGGAGCAGGGAGACAAAGCTCTGGGTGTGCGTGAGCAAAGCTTCGCGCGACGCATAATCATTGGGGCGCAGGGAAAGATCTTCCCAGTAGCCGAAAAATTTATCGAGACTGGCGCTGATGCCGTACCCATCGCTTTCATTAAACAAATTTTCAATACTGGTCAGGTCGTTCCAAAGCTCGTAATACCGCTCCCGCATGGTGGCCGTGTCGTTGTACTGCGATTCGACAAAATTGTCGAAATGGCGCAACACCTGGACTGCGGAAACACCCGTGCCGATCTGGCCGGGACGGAAATCCAGGGAGTTGTTTTCCTGGAACTCCACCGTGCGCCTAGTGTAACCGGGCGTGTTGGCATTGGCGATGTTGTTGCCGGTTGTCTCGATGGCCGCCTGATTGCCGAAAAGGGCCCAGCGGCCGATATCCAGAACCGTTCCGATGCCGGGCATTAGAGCCTCCCGCTGATAAGCGTGGCCCGGGGCTTGCTTTCGGAGGAAAACCTGCCCCGCTTGGAGTAGGCGTTGGTGTTCTTGGGCACCAGCTGGTCATGCAGGTGTTGCAGGAGCTTTTGCCCCTGGTCCATGAGCGCCAGCACCAGGCTGGAGTTTTTTTCCGCCTGCTTGGCGCAAGCCTGCTCGGCCACGTCGCATTGCCCCACCAGTTGCACAATAGCTTGGCGCAGGGATTCGAGCTGCGTATCTTCCTGCGGGGGCAGGGCTTCCAGATATTCGCGCAAGCGCATGCCGTGCAACATGGCCTGCAGCGATTTGCGTTCGGCGACCAGTTGCCCGAGCAATTCCTGAATGGAGAATTCGAGTTTGGTGATGTCTTGAGGCTTGCGCCCCAGAAGCAGGGAAAATTCTTCCTGCATCAGGTGCAGCAGCAGGTCCAGGCCTTTTTTCTGTCTGAGGACGTTCCGGAAAATGCTGTGCAACATGGGTATATCCTTTTGCGGCTATGCCCCGTGGCCGATTGAGCGGCCGCTCACGAGGCTGTTTTGGATCTTCATGGGGTCGAATGCGGTCCCTTGCTGCCTGATTTCAAAATGCACGTGGGGGCCTGTCGACTGTCCCGTACTCCCTACTGATGCAATTTTCTGGCCAGCTTTTACGCTTTCTCCGGCTTTCACCGCGAAATCGCTGTTGTGTCCGTACACGCTTTGCCAACCGTCGGCGTGCTCCACGATGACCACGTTGCCCAGGCCCGGCTTCTTGCCCGTGAATGTCACCGTGCCGTCCCAGCAGGATTTGACCGGCTCACCGTACTCGGCCGCCAGATCTATGCCCGGATGAAACACGCGCTCTCCGGTGAGCGCGCTGCGCCGCAGACCGAAGTCGGAGGTCAAACGGCCGTCCACCGGCCAGACGAACGGCGCGGCGGGCGAGCCGCCCGATGGCGTCGCGTCCGGCGCCGCCGTTCCTTCAATCCGCCCGCTCCCGGATTCCGGCAATTCCGTGCCGCCCTGGTTTTCCACGGCGCCCTGCTTACGCTCGATAGTATTCTCAAGCAGCCGCAGTTGCTGCTCCTGCGCACCATAAACCCGGTCGCCGACCGGGGCCGACGTATTGATCAACGTACGCCGCTCCCTGGTCACAGGTGTCGCATGGGGGGCGATGCTGCGGGCCAGCGCGTCCACCTCGTCCAGCACCCGGGTATCAGTCCGGATAGAGGCCCCTTCCTCGCGCGCCCGAGTGACGTCATCCTGCGAGCGCGGAATGGCGGGCGCGGGCTCCAAAAGCAGGGGCGCTTCCCGCTCCTGCCGCTCCGTCGCCCGGACCAGACTGACTTCTTCCAATAGTTGCGGTTCGGCGCCCATGCTCACGGCAACGTCGGGTTCCTCGGCCGCCCCCTGAGCCACGTCCTCATATCCGTCCAAAGGCGCGTACAGATCGTCCATGGAAAGCTTGTTCCCGGCCGGAGCGCCCTCTTCGGGGACTTGCTCCGCCGCGTCCGGCGGCTGCAGGAACCGTGGATCGTACGAGGCTGAAAGGGGCTTGAGCGGCGGTTTATCCTGCACGCTGCTGGGCGATGTCACGCGGCTGGCCTTGTCCATGCTTTCCTTGAGATGATTGAAAAGCATGTCGCCCAGGCCCATGCCGCCGGCTTCGGCCAGCTGGTCGGCCATATCCTTGTCGAACATGGCGAGATACTGGTCTTCCTGCTTGCTGTGCAGATAACCTTCCTTGGGAACCGTGGCGCGCATCTGTTGCCACAGTTTTTGTAAAAACATGCTTTCAAAACCGTTGGCCGCTTCCCTGAGTTTTTGCTCCTCGGTCTTCCCGTCTTGAAACGTCTTTTGCAACTGGCGCATCTTCAGCTCCTTTTGGAGCCAGTCCGCGCTGTCGGCCTGGGATTGCAATACCGCTGCGTCGAGGAGCCGGCCACTCATGTTAGATTACCTCCAGTTCCGCATGCAGCGCGCCGGAAGCCTTGAGCGTCTGCAGGATGGAAATGAGGTCGCGCGGCGTTGCGCCTATGGCGTTGAGGCCGTCGATCATCTCCTGCAACGTGGCGCCTTCAAGCATGACGAGCCTGCGGTTTTCTTCCTGTATGCCGATGTTCGTCTGCGGCGTGACCACGGTTTCCCCCTGGCTGAAGGGGCCGGGCTGTGAAACCTGCGCGTTCTCCTGGATCACGATTTGCAGATTGCCGTGGGAAACGGCGACCTTGGAGAGCCGCACATCGCGTCCCAGCACCACGGTGCCGGTCTTTTCGTCCACCACGACCCTGGCCCTGTTGTCCGGAGTGATTTCAAGATTTTCGATGGAGGCCATGAACGGCACGAGATTGTTGCGGTACTGCTCGGGCACGTGCAGTTCCACGGTGCTGACGTCTTGGGCGCGCGCGTATTCGCCCCCAAGAGTTTCATTGATCTTCTCGACCATCTGCTGCGTTGTGGTGAAATCCGCTAGGCCCAGATGCAGCAGGATGCCTTCCTGCTGGTTGAATTCGAAGGGCACCCCGCGCTCAATGGTGCAACCGCCCGGAATGCGCCCCACGGTGACGATGTTCTTCTGCGCCGTGGCGGCCTGACCGCCGGCGGAATAGCCGCCGAGAGCCAGCGCGCCCTGAGCCAGGCCGTAGACCTTGCCGTCCACGCCCTTGAGGGGCGTGAGCAGCAGAATGCCCCCGAGCAGACTTGTGGCGTCGCCCAGCGAAGAGACGGTGACATCGATGTTGGAGCCCGGTTTGGCGGAAACGGGCATATTGGCGGTCACCATGACGGCGGCCACGTTTTTGGGCTTGAGATTCTTCTTGTCCACGCCCACGCCCATGTTTTCAAGCATGTTGATCATGGACTGGATGGTGAAATCCGATTTGTTGCTGTCGCCCGTGCCGGAGAGACCCACAACGAGACCGTACCCAACCAGGGAGTTGTCGCGCACGCCGCCGAATGTGGCGATATCCTTGATGCGTACCGCCTGGGCAGGGGTTCCGGCCGCCAGCAGCGCGGCCAGGAGCGCCATGACCGCCGCGAACCGGCCCAGGGCCGTAGCGCTGCGCAGCGGATGATATGTTTGTTGCGGCGCGAGGCGCCGTGATGTCCTGTTCATGTTCGCCCTCCTTGGCGCTGGGTACGACTGTCGCATGATCCCTTCCCGGCGTGCTTCGTTTTCGCGGTTAGAACGGCCACACGTTGTCGAGTAGCCGCATGACCCATCCGGCCTTCTGCTTGTCCGCCAGAACGCCCTTGCCGTAGTACTCGATGGAGGAGTTCGCCAGATGCGTCGAGTTGATGGAATTGCTGGAGTCGATATCTCTGGGGCGCACCAGGCCGCGTATGACCAGAATCTGGGTTTCGTCGTTGACCCGCACCTCGCGCGCGCCCTCCACCTGCATCAAGCCTCCGGGCAATATCCTCACGACCCTCGCGGCCACCGTCGCCTTGACCGTTGATCCGCGATCCGTGGAGGCCGTACCCTCGAACTTGTTGTTCGTGGTGGTGGCGGCCACGCTGCCGTCACCCTGCCCCTGGGAAAGGCCCAGAATATTGGCGCCGCCCACGGGATCGATCCCCACGGTATCCTTGCCGAAAAAGCTGGTCACGCCGATATCCATGCTGGATTTGCGCTCCGTGTCGGTGTTGGCGCTGTGCTTGCCGCTGGAGACCTCCACAATGTTGATGACAACGATGTCGCCCACGCGCCGCGCGCGATTGTCGGAAAAGAGCTGTTCGGCGCTGCCCGGATTATAGAGCGAGCCGGGGTTGTACGTCTGTTCGGCCTCGACATCGTCCTCCGCGAGGGCGGACATGGTGGGCATGGTTTCGGCATTGTGTTGGCGCTGCACGCAGCCAGCCGAAAGCGCCACAAGGGCCGCCAGACCGAGAATGAATGCGCTTGCGCGTTGCATGGAAACTCTCCTTTGCGGGTTAAAATACCTGTACGGTCTTGGCGTCCACCACGCGGGCATAGACCTGCACCTGGCTTTGCACGTTGCGTACCGGAATGTTCTGGTCGAAACCGCCGTCGGCCATGGCCAGCGCCGGCACCTGTAGATGAACGTTGGGGCCGTTGTACACCAGCTGCACCACGTCGCCCTTGCTGATCAGGGGCACGGCGTCCAGGTCCGCCATATAAATGACTTCACCCTTGCCCAATGCCGACTTGACGCGCCACGGGCCGCCGTGTCCGTCCCACACGTCGGAACGGAGATAGGCCAGGTTCTTGCGCTCCATGGTCATGGTGGCGTTGTTCACCACGTCGCCGCGATTCAAGGGACGCGCCGCCGCGGGCACCATTTTCCAGAGGTCCAGATACACGCTGCCCGAAAGGCCGCGTTGCACGCTGCCGTCCATGGCGACCTCGGTGATACGCAAGGGGTTGCGGCCAGGCTTGAGCGCGGCCGCGCCCACGTCCACCTGCACGGTGTTGGTGGGGTCGCGCAGAAAGACGTTGTCGGGAAGCCGGAAATCGCGAAACTCCGGTTCGCCCCCAAGTTGCCGGGCTTTCGGCGTCAAAGAGTTGACGACGATTTGCAACAGCTTTTGCTGGGGCACAATGCCGCCGCCGCGCTGAATGGCGATGCTTGTGGGCAGGATGCAATAGCGCGCCTGCTCTCCAAGGTAGGCGTTCAAGGCCTGGGCGAGCTTGTCGCGGCTTATGCTCATGGGGCGTAAAGACTTGTCCGGCGCAGGGAAGAGCGCTGTCACGGCCAGGCGTTGCCAGGTTTCCTGGTCCAGCTGCCCCACAGGCTGGGCGATTTCACCGAGCAGCACCATGGGCCCCCGCACCACGGCGGCGTCCCGGATCTGCAGCCGCCATGCCGTTTGCGCGCCCAGCAGGCGCCGCGGCGCGACAGCGGTCAGCAGCAGGACGCAGATGAGCGCGATGGACACTCCGGCCGGTATGTTCAAAAAGGGGCGGTTGGCGTGCATGGTTCCTCCTGAAGTGTTTCCCGGCCTAACGCTTGATCTGGTTCGCGATGCCGAGCATGGAGTCGGACGTGGTGATGGCCTTTGAGTTGGCTTCGTAGGCGCGCTGCCCCACGATCATGTTCACCATTTCATCGACGATTTCCACGTTGCTCATTTCCAGATACCCCTGGGCGATGGTGCCGACGTTGTCTTCGCCCGGCACGCCCTCCACGGATTCTCCCGAGGCTTCGGTCTGATAATAGAGGTTGCGGCCCACGCTTTTGAGGCCCGCGGGATTGATGAAAGTGTACAAGGGGATGTCCACGCCGCCGAGTTCCTCGCCATTTTTGTCCAAAGCGGCCAGATGGCCGTTTTCCGAAATAACGATGTTGCTTGTGTCGTCGGGCACGGCGAATTCGGGCTGCAGCACGTAGCCGTTGCTGGTGACGATGGTGCCCTCGTCGTTGAGCTTGAAGGAGCCGGCGCGGGTGTAGGCCAATTCTCCATTGACTTCCACCTGCAGGAAGCCGTCGCCCTCAATGGCGAGGTCCAGGGCGTTGTCGGTGGATTGATAATCGCCCTGGCTGAAAATCTTGTGCACAGTGGCGGGGCGCACGCCCATGCCCACCTCCATGCCCGTGGGGATGCGCCGCCCGTCCTGGGTCAAAGCGCCGGCGACCTTCATGTTCTGGTACATGAGGTCCTCGAATTCGGCTCTATCCTTTTTAAAGCCGATGGTGTTCACATTGGCCAGGTTGTTGGCTATCACGTCGATGTTCAGCTGCTGGGCGGTCATACCCGTGGCCGCTGTCCATAAAGAGCGCATCATATGCCGTATCCTCCTGAGTAAAATGGCGGGAACCTAGGTGGTCTTGCCAATTTTTTGAATCGCGTTGTCGTCGGTTTCCTTCGTGCCGCTGATGACCTTTTGATAGGCTTCAAAGGCCCTGTGGGCCTCGATCATATTCACCATTTCCTCCACCACGTTGACATTGGGCATTTCCAGGTAGCCTTGGGCGACCTCGACGTCCTCCGCCGGTATTTCCTGCGCGTCGCTTTGTTCGTCCTTCGTGAAAAGGTTGCTGCCGAATTTGCGCAGGGCCGCGAGATTGTCCAGGGTGACGATGTCGAGCTGGGCGACTTCCGCGCCGTCAGCCGTGATCACGCCCTGGCCGTTCACGCTGATGGAGGAGTTTTCGGGCAGCTCGACCACGTCGCCCCCGGCCAGCACGGGAAAGCCCTGTGCGGTGACAAGCTGGCCGTCCGCGCTGACCTTGAAATTTCCATTCCTGGTGTAAAAGTCCCCCATATCCGTGCGGACCTTGAAGAACCCCGTGCCCACGATAGCCAGATCCAGGGGGCCGTCCGTCTGTTTCATGCCCCCTTGCGAGAGATCCACGCGCTCGTCGGCCAGGCGGACCTTGGAGATGAGCACGGCGTCGGGCAGGAGCTGCTTGTCCTCGAGGCTCAGGACGGGTTGCATGATTTTGTCGTGGGCGAACTGGATCATAACGTTTTCAAAGGTGAATCTGTCCTGCTTGAAGCCGGTGGTGTTCACGTTCGCCAAATTGTTGGCGATGATGTCCAGGCGGTGTTCCTGGCCCATGGCGCCGAATAGAGCGGAATAGATGGCGTCTTGCATAAGCTGGGTTCTCCTTGCAGGAGAGGTATGCAAGAGCCTTGCCAAGCGGAGAATCGGGGAATTGGAAGAAAGTAATTTTTAACAAAATTAGAAATTTTATAGCAATATACTTTTCAATATTGTTAATAACACAACTTAACGCTTGGCGCCCCCCACAGGCCACATTTGTGGCAACTTCAAAAAATCAGTATGTTACACCACACCATCTCAAGCGCCGCTCATGCGCCCTTCCCGGCATCCTCCTTGCTAGGGCAATGCCATGTCCACAAGCATCCACACTCTTGAAATTGACGCGCTCCACGCCATCAGCCGCGTCATCGACAGGGCCTTTGACCTTGAAGGCGCCTTGCGGGATGTCCTGCGCATCCTTTCGGACACCTTAAGCATGAAGCGCGCCACAATCACCCTCATGGACAGGGAAACCGGCAGGCTCGTCATCAGCGCGTCCCACGGCCTGAGCATGGAGGAACGCGCCCGCGGCGTCTACAATCTGGATGAAGGAGTCACGGGACGCATCTTCCAAAGCGCCAAGCCCTATTATGTTCCCGACATCCGCCACGAGCCCCTGTTCATGGACAAGACCGGAGCCCGGAAGATCGAGAAAGGGCGCATCTCGTTCATCGGCGTGCCCATCATCCTGCACGGCCATCCCATGGGCGTGCTCAACGTGGACCGCCTTTTCGACGACAACATCCCCTATGAGGAGGATATCGGCTTCCTGCGCGTCGTGGCCACGCTCGTGGCCCAATGCGTCAGCATCAACGAGCAGGCCCGGGCCAGAGAGGAGCTCCTGCGCCGGGAAAACGTCACCTTGCGCTCCAAGCTCTCCCGTGTGAACAAAGGTCCCTTCATCGTGGGCGTCAGCCACGCCATGCAGGAGGTGCAGCGGCAAATAGAAAAAGTGGCGCCCACAAAGGCCACCGTGCTGCTGCTCGGTCAATCGGGCACCGGAAAAAGCCTCATCGCCAAGATCATCCATGAACTTTCCGACCGGAAAAGTAGCCCCTTTGTGAAGGTCAACTGCGCCTCCATCCCGGAAAACCTCCTGGAGTCGGAACTGTTCGGCTATGAAAAGGGCGCGTTCACGGGGGCGTCCGCAGCCCGCGCCGGACGTTTCGAAGACGCCCACACGGGCAGCATCTTTCTCGACGAGATAGGGGAACTCACCCTGGGCTTGCAGGCCAAACTGCTGCGCGTGCTGCAAGACAAGGAGTTCGAACGCCTGGGCGACAACCGCACCCGGCACGTGGACGTGCGCATTCTCACGGCCACCAACCGTCAGTTGGAAGATCTGGTGGAAGAGGGGCTTTTTCGCGCCGATCTCTATTACAGGTTGAATGTTTTTCCCATTCAGGTGCCCCCGTTGCGCGAACGCAAGGAGGACGTCACCCGCCTGCTCAACCACTTCCTGGAAAAAGTCTCCCGCGAATACGGCAGGGTGCTCACCTGCACGCCGGGCGCCATGAAAATGCTGGCAAAATACAACTGGCCGGGCAATGTGCGCGAAATGGAAAACCTGGTGGAACGCCTGGTCATCATGGCCGAGGGCACGCGTATCGATACGGGCATGCTCCTGCCCTACCTTTCCCAGGAGCGTCATGAAGGGGGGCATGCCAGGGAGCACGCCAAGGATCGCGCCCTGCTGCTCGGGGAAACAGCGCCGACCCTGAAGGATATGGAACGCAACGAAGTCGTTGCCGCACTGCGCCGCAACGACTGGATACAACACAAAGGCGCCAAGGACCTGGGCCTCACGCAACGGCAAATGGGCTACCGCGTGCGGAAGTTCAAACTCGAAGGCCTTATCGCTGAGGAACGCGCCAAACTGCGCTCCACGAAAAAATGAACATTGCTCCGGGATGGAAAAACGATCAGACTAGCGCATTTTCGCCTTGAAACAAGGCTCTCCCCTGAAACAATTTCCAATTG
>CAZFCK010000019.1:0-36181 GCA_964517355.1 uncultured Desulfovibrionaceae bacterium
ACGACTTGTTCGCGGATCTGGGCGACCTCGGTGTGGACATGGCTGAGGAAGCGCCCCCGGCGAAAAAAGGGGGCAAGGCCGGGCCCGCGCTCGCCGCGAAAGCGCCCGCCCCAGGCAAGGCCGAGGCGGCACCTTCCGCGCAGGACGACATAGACGACTTGTTCGCAGATCTGGGCGACCTCGGTGTGGACATAGCTGAGGAAGCGCCCCCGCCGAAAAAAGGGGGCAAAGCCGCGCCCGCCGAAAAGCCCGCCAAGGTGACGGCCAGTCAGGACGATATTGACGACCTGCTGGGTGATATGGATTTGAGCGACAAGAGCGAGCAGACCATGGTCGGTTTTGGCGAAGATCTGCTCAACCAGATAGACGATGATGACGATGCGCCCGTTGCCCCCCGCGAAAAAGTCGCGGTCGCCGCTCCGGCGCCGCAGCAAGTGCGGGACCATGATGCGACCATGGAGTTCGAAGTGCTGGAGGGGCAAGAAAAACCTGCCGGGGCAACCGGACCGGGCGGAGCCGAAGCGGACAGCATGCTTGACGACTTCGACCTGGATTCCCTGGAAGCTGAGATCGGCGGAGATTTTCTCGCTGAATCCTCCCTGGAAAAGGAAACCGCGGTGGAGGAACAGGCTGGCGGGGAAATCGACTTTTCCGATTTTGATCTTGATGAACCCACTGAAATAGTTCCTGTTTCTGGAGAGGGCGAAGTGTCGTCCCCCCAGGCTGATGATGAGACTTTTGATTTCGGCGTGGTGGATGAAGGCACCTTGTCGGGGGACATGGGGGGATTCAGCGCGGAAGTGACCCAGGAGATAGATTTGACCGCGGATGCGGGAGCGAAGCTCCACGAGGGCGAAGCCTCCGATGAAATCGATTTTACCGGACTGGATCAGCTTATCGACGGCCTTGACCTGCCGGAAGACCATGAGGCGTCCGCGCCGGCCTCCGGGACAGGAGAGGCGGCTCAGGTTGGCGGAGTTGAAGAATACCGTGAAGAGGGCGTGAAGCTGGATGATCGCGACCTCGAAGATCTGGACGCGATTTTACAGGATATGGACGAAGAGGAAACCGAAGCGTCCGCGTCCGATGATGACGCCGAACTTGAGATCGGCGAGCAGGATCTGGACGCCATAGAGTCCGCCTATCGTGAGGGGGAGCTTCTTGATGAGGACGAGGAGGGCGTGGAGGTAGAAGAGGGCTTTGAAGCGGAATTTGAAGCGGGCGAACTTTTTGAAGCCCCCGGGGATACGGCGCGGCCGCCCGAGGCCGAGCTGACCGATAGCGGCAAAGAGGATACGCTGGCGGAGTTCACGCTTGCCGAGGAGCCGGTTCCCGATGTCGTGTTGCAGGATTATATGGATTTGGAAAGCATGGACGGGGAGCAGTTCGAGCGGCAGATAGAAGCCGCGGCCCTGCGCGAGAGCGCGGTGGCCGATGAAGAGCACGCGCTGGGCGTGGGCGAGCTGCAGGAGGAGCTTGAGGCCGTACACGCCAGGCTGGCCGAATTGGAGAGCAAATTGCAAGAAGCTCAGGCCCCAGACATGGACGCGCCCGTGCGCGAGGCTGTGGATCATGCACTGGCGGCAGCTTTGCCCGCGGCCCTGGAAGAGCGGACCGGCAGCTTGCTGGAGCAGCTGCGGCAAAGCGTGCGGGAGCAGGTGCAGGAAAGAGTGTCCGAGGCTGTTGAGGAGCGCTCCCGGGAATTGCTCGAGCAGGTTGAGCAAAGCGTGCGCCGGCGCTTGGAAGAGGCTCTGCCCGGAGCGAGCGCTTCCATTGCTGATGATGTCTTCGCCCGTGTGCGACAGGACATGGAGCAGCGGAGCGAGCAACAGGCCAGCGCACTGCTGGACGCGCTGGAACTGCGGATCGTCGAGAAGCTTGGGCCTGATACGCCGCTTATGGAGCGCATCAGGGATATCCTGGTTCCCGAGATGGAAAACGTGGTGCATGAGGGACTTCTGCCCTTCCGCTCCGAAACGTTGACCGAGGCCGGGTTGGAAAAACGTCTGCACAAGTTGGAAGAGAGCGTTGAACAGCGCATAGCCCGGGCCGTGCCGCAAGCTGCGGCGCGCATTATCCGCGAAGAAATCGCGAATTTGGCCCAAGAGTTGATTTAATTTCAGAATTTTCATGCGAGAGGGAAAACCCGGATGAAAGGGGTTCCCGCCCCGCATCCTCAGTGCTTGAGAACGCGCTCCGCCGGTAAGTGCGGCGGAAACACATATTTCGGGAGAACACGTTGCAAGGAAAGGAAACGCCCGCACACGGGCAGGGCGCCGGGGCCGGGTGGCGGCGGGCCGTGGAGCTTGGTCTTGCGTTGAGCATCCTTGTGGCGGTTATCGGGGGCATGGCCGCGTTTTACGGCCTTGCGCCGGACACGCTTCTCTACGATTCCGTGGACGCCAGAGGGTATGCCAAGTATGCCTCATGGATCGCGGGCCATGAAGAATTTCCAAAATATTACGTCTGGATACGTCCTCTGGGGTATCCGCTGTTCCTCGCCGCCCTGGGCGTGGATTCCACGTACCTCATTATTGGGGCGCAGCTTGCCTTATGGGCGCTCTCAAATGTGCTGTTTTTCTATCTCGCGAACCGGACAACGGAAAACAGGCTTTTGGCCCTGTTCGTCTCTGTTTTGTATTGCGCATCCATAGGCAGGCTGACTTTCAGCTTTCTCGCGCTCACGGAAACGATGTATATCGCCTTTCTGTCCGCATCCGTTTTGTTTTTATACCGTTATTGCATGGAAAAGGGCTTCAACAATCTTGTGTTGTTTTTGCTGGCCGCAAGCGGCGGCGTGATTGTCCGCCCCTCGGGCTTGTTGCCCTACCTTGCTTTTTTGCTCGTCGCCCTGGCGTATCATTGCCGGCGGCCCAAAGCCTTTGCCTGGTTGCTGGCCACGGCCCTCCCCATAGTCGCGCAGTTGATTTTTTCCTTCGCGTTTTTGGGGATGTTCTCCATATCCGCCATCGGCAGCCTGACCCTGAACAACTATTTGCTGTTCAGGGCCGAGGCCGCGGCCGAAAATATACCGGTGGGCGAAGTCCGGAAAAATAAGAACAAGCCGCCGCACCTGCGCATGGACGGCGGCATGCGCAATGTGGGGGCCGACGTGCGCGAAAACCTGTTGCATTTCGTCCGCAACAAGCCCGCGGCTCTGGCGGAAGCCTATTATGGGGCGCTACGGGAAAACATGCGCGCGGGGTGCTCCTTCATGCGCGAGCGCAATCAAGGACTCTATGCCTTGAGCGGCTGGCAAAACAGGCTGTATACGCCTTTGGGGCTTGCGGCGTGCGCTCTTTTGTGCGGCGCGGCGGTTGTTGGCGTCGTGCGCAGGCGATGGCCCGCAAAGCGGGGCGTTTTGTTATGGGGAACCCTGTGGGTGCTTTTCCTCTATAATTTTTTGATATCGGGAATTTCGTACTGGCAGGGAGACCGATTTTCCGTTGTGAATTATTTCCTGGCCTTGCTGCTTGCTGGATATGCGGCGCGGCAATGCCGTACCTGGGTGGGAGCAGTGCGTGGAATCCACCGCCAACACCGGTAGGGCGTCCGTACTCGACTCCTGCGGCAGGAAGTGATAGAGCCGCCAAAAAAGGAGAGGGCCTCCCGGGTTTTTTTCTTTTCCCGTCCGGAGCCTTTGCTTTGCGGTCAAGGCCATTTCCCCCCGGACGGGTTTTTTCCAGAATATAAGGCAGCGTGGCCAGAACCGCGCCAGGGTAGATCGTATAAGTTGGCGTACCGTAGTCATTGCGGCGAGCGCCGAGGAAAAGCCATGGACAAGCTCGAAAAGCAAGCACTGCAAGTCGCTAAGGAAATTGTCGTCAAATTTATCGAAGTCGGGCGCATCTCACCGCAAAATTTCGGGGAACTGTTCCCCGCGATTTACGGCCAGGTGCTGGACGCCATCCATTCGCACACTCCTGCCGCGACAGGTCAGGGGGGCGGAAAAAAAGAAGAGTGATGAGACAATCTGTTGAGTAATAGTGGTAAAGAGCCTCAGGAAGCGTTGACTGACGGGAACACGGCCAAAAACCATGGCCGGGATGCGGTGCAGTCCGACGAGCATGGCCGCCGTGTTTCCGGCATGTTCGGCCGCATTGCGCGATGGTATGATTTTTTGAATCATTTTTTGAGCCTGGGGCAGGATATTTATTGGCGCTACAGGCTGGTGCGCTTGCTGCGTCCGGTGGATGCGGCGGATGAGCGCTTTGCGGTGCTGGACCTGGCAGCGGGAACTCTGGATGTTTCTCTGGAAATCCGCAGACAGCACCCCAAAGCCAGGATTCTGGCCATGGATTTTTCCTTGCCCATGCTCAAACGGGGGCGGGAGAAATCGCAACGCAAGGGCGCGGGAGTGGAAACCGTGCTGGCGGACGGCAAACGTCTGCCCCTGCCGGACGCCTGCGTGGACTGCATTACCGTGGCCTTTGGCATCCGCAACATCATTCCTCGCGCCGAAGCGTTTGCCGAGGCCCATCGCGTGCTGCGCCCCGGCGGCAGACTGTGCGTCCTGGAATTCGGTTCCGGTAAAAACCGCATCTGGCGCGGAATATACAATTTTTATCTGAACAGGTTGCTGCCGTTGGTGGGGCGCGTTGTGTCCGGCGATGCCGGCGCTTACCGCTATCTGGCCGAGACCATTACGGCTTTCCCCACAGCTGAGGTTTTGGCCGGAGAAATGCTGGCTGCGGGATTTTCCCAGGCTTTTTATCGGCCCATGATGTCC
Organism: uncultured Desulfovibrionaceae bacterium; assembly: GCA_964517355.1. Classification (GTDB taxonomy): domain Bacteria; phylum Desulfobacterota; class Desulfovibrionia; order Desulfovibrionales; family Desulfovibrionaceae; genus CAZFCK01. The sequence continues at coordinate 4,730 of CAZFCK010000019.1, forward strand.
GGGATAGTCTATATCCATGTGGCCGGTAAAGAATGTGCCGCCCACTCGTTATAAAAAAGCGTGAGGCCCGGACTTGTTGCCTGTCTCGGATTGCGGTAAGGCCATGAGGCTCTACCGCGGGATGCAGGTGCGGCGGAAGGTTGGCGCGTTTTGGCCTTGGAACGAGGCTCACCCCGGAAACATCTTCATTGTTTCCGGCGAATGCATAAGGGCGTCTTAACTTTTTTCATGATATAAGGCCCTAAAACGTCCGCACGATGGATATGATCACAAGGCCGAGCAATATGGAGCCGAGCCCCATGAAGCGTAGAAAGGTGGGAGGTTTCTCCGCCAGGTTGCGCAACATCTCCGGCAGGCGCTCGGCGAACAGAAAATATGGCAGACCCTCGATCATGAATGCCAGGCCCAGGGCCGTGAAGAAAAAACGCCAATCTAGTTCCATGCCCTTTTTTAGCCTTTGCCGCCGGACTTGTCCACAGTCGCGCGGCAGCGAGGCCATGAATGTGATTGAAGGAGAATAGATGATAAGCTTTGCTGAACTGAAGGAAAAAAGATCGCCTGTGGCCCTTGTGGGGCTGGGCTATGTGGGTTTGCCCCTGGCCGTGGCGTTGAGCAATTATTTTCAGGTTATCGGATTTGATGTTTCCGAGGAGCGCGTGCGTGAACTTGCCGCCGGCAGGGACCGCACCGGCGAGGTGGAGGATGAGAAACTCGCGCAGTGCAGCGTGGAATTCACCAGCGATCCGGCCATGATCGAGCGCGCCGGGGTGGTGGTCGTGGCGGTGCCCACGCCCATCGATAAATTCCGCCAGCCCGATCTCGGCCATGTTTCCAGCGCGTCCATTCTGGTGGGCAAACATCTGCGCAAAGGCGCGGTGGTGGTGTATGAGTCCACCGTCTACCCCGGTCTCACGGAAGATTTTTGCATTCCCCTGCTCGAACAGCATTCGGGACTGACCTGCGGCAAGGATTTTTTCGTGGGGTATTCACCGGAGCGCATCAATCCCGGAGACAAACAACACACCCTGGAATCCATCGTCAAGGTCGTATCGGGGCAGGATCAGGCCACGACCGAGCTTCTGGCCGAGTTCTACGGCACCGTGGTCAAGGCCGGGGTGCATCGCGCTTCGAGCATCAAGGTGGCTGAAGCCGCCAAGGTGATTGAAAATACGCAGCGCGATCTGAACATCGCTCTGATGAACGAGCTTTCGCTCATTTTCGACCGTATGGATATCGACACCCAAGAGGTGTTGGAAGCCGCCGGCACCAAATGGAATTTCCTGCATTTCACGCCCGGCCTCGTGGGGGGGCATTGCATCGGCGTGGACCCCTACTATCTGACCTTTAAGGCGGAATCACTGGGCTTTCATCCGCAGGTCATCCTGGCTGGCCGCCGCATCAACGACCATATGGGAAAATACGTGGCCGAAGCGGCCATAAAGAAACTCAACCGCAGCGGCAGTTGCCTGAGCAGCGCCCGCGTCGCGGTGCTGGGGCTGACGTTCAAGGAAAACGTGCCCGATTTGCGCAACACCAGGGTTATCGACGTGATAACCGAACTCAGGGAATACAGCGTGGAGGTCCTGGTGCACGATCCCGCGGCGGACAAGGAAGAGGCCAAGCGCGAATTCGGCCTGGATCTGTGCCGCAAGGAGGATCTGCGCGACCTTGACGCGGTGATTTTATGCGTGCCGCACAAGGAATACGCGCAGTTGACCCCGGATGAGATCCTTTCCTGGTTTACGGATGCAAAACGGGCTTTGCTGCTGGATATCAAGGGCATGCTCGACAGCAAGGCCATGACCGCCGCGGGTATCTCCTACTGGCGGCTGTAGGAAGCGCAACATGCTGGACCAAGATGTAGAACGCATTGTCTGTTGGGATGATTGCTGAAAAGGATATTCCGAGGCGAGTTTCCGCCTCAGGGATATGGATCCGGGCAAAAGGCTGGCACTGGAAATCGAACCGGAGCAGGAACGAAAGATGCGCGCCATTGTGCGGTTGCGCAAGGGGCGCTTTTTGCAAGAACGTCCTCTGGCCGGCGGCCGCAAACTCCTGCTTGTGGAAAAACAATGACCCAAGGTTCAACGACGGCGATGGCCGGAGCCATTTTCAGGGGCGCCGCGTTGCCTTCACCTGAACCGGAACGCTTGCCCTTCAGGGGCAACTACAGGTAATAAGAGCAAATGCGCGAGTTTTACGGCTTCCTCGAGACGGAACAACCCCGCGTCAACGCCTTTTTGTTCCAAGAAATTGCGAAGTTGCATCCATTGGTCAGGCCTGTGGTCGAGCTGGTGTTTCAGGGCGGCGGCAAGCGCCTGCGCCCCATGCTGCTGCTCCTTGTGGCCCGCAGCCTGGGGCATACGGGCCAGGACATCTACCCCATGGCCTGCGCCCTGGAGTTCCTGCACTCGGCCACCCTGTTGCACGACGATGTGCTGGACGGCGCGGAACTGCGGCGCGGCATGCCCGCCGCGCATACGGTCTACGGCCTTACCCAGACCATTCTCGCGGGTGACGCCTTGCTGGCCCTGGGCAACAGGCTCATGACCGGGGCCGGGGATCCGCGCCTCACCGCGTGTATTTCAGACGCCATTATGAGCACCGTGGTGGGCGAAATCGCGGAAATCGCACACACGCGCGATGCGGAACTGAACGTAGCGCAGTATCTGGAAATCATCACCGGAAAGACCGCCTACCTCATCCAAGCGGCGTGCAGGTGCGGCGCCATCATCGCCGGGGCCGATGAGAAAGTGGAACTGGCCGCCTCGGAGTTCGGCCTGAACCTGGGCATCGCCTTTCAGCTCGTGGACGACGCCCTGGATTACGCGGCCAGCCAGGACCAATTGGGCAAGCCTGTGGGCAGCGATCTGCGCGAAGGCAAATTCACCTTGCCTTTGCTCTATTATTTGCAGCAGGCGGATGCGAGCTGGCGGCATTGGTTCGTCAGCCGCCTGGCCTCCGGAGCCTTTGAGGACCATGAGCTGCAGCAGATCGTGGAGGCCATTCGCGGCGCGGGCTGCGACGCCAGGACCAAAGCCCTGGCCCAGGACTTCCTCGCCAAGGCGGCGCAAGCCTTGACGGTTTTTCCCGAGAGCGAAGAGCAGCAGCTTTTGGAATTGGTTCTCAATTACGTTTTGTCGCGCGATAAGTAACTGCGGCGCCTGCACCGGGAGTGCCTGCGCCGGCCTCTATTCCAGAGCGCGTCCACGTCTTGAAGCAAGAATCATTACTGGAACAATGCGTCATTGTTTCAGGCAACCGCACAAGAGTATGCGACTCCTTTCAAGATGAACATGCTCTATAAGGAGATGCCGCCATGATACGGCGTTTGGAAGTGGCCCTGCGGCCGGGCCTGCCGGATGTGATGGGACGGAATGTTGCTAAAAAAATAAAAAATTTCCTCGGATTCGAACTCAACGACGTACGCCTGATCAAGACCTTTGTCATTGAAGGATTGGAAGAGGGGCGTTTCGAGGAACTGCTGCAACGCGGCGTTTTGCATGACCCGGTCCTGCAACAGGCATCCCTTGAACCGCTGGCCGCGGATTTCGACTGGATCATCGAGGTGGGCTTCCGCCCCGGCGTCACGGACAACGAAGGCCGCACCGCCGCGGCGAGCGTTGCGCTCGTTCTCGGCCTTTCCCGCGAGGAAAAGAAAAAGCTCGCCGTCTATACCGCCACCCAGTATCTGCTGCGCGGCGACCTTGACGCGGCCCGGGCCGGGCATATCGCCTCCGGCCTTTTGGCCAACGACCTCATCCAGCGCCACACCGTGAAGAGCGCCGAGGACTGGAAACGCGAGCCGGGCTTTCAGACCGTCGCCGCCCGCGTCTCTGGCGAGGCCCTGGACACGGTGGAGACCGTTTCCCTCGACGCCATGGACGACGACGGGCTCCAGGCCTTCAGCCGCGAAAATGTCCTGGCCCTCTCCCTGGAGGAGATGCGCTGCATCCGCGATCATTTCCAGGACGGGGACGTGCGGCGCGTGCGCAGGGAAAAAGGCTTCCCGCAACATCCCACGGACGCCGAGCTTGAATGTCTGGCCCAGACTTGGAGCGAGCATTGCAAGCACAAGATTTTCACGGCCGCGATCGATTACGAAGACACCGTCAACGGACAAAAGCGCAGCATCGACAGCCTGTTCACAACCTGTATCCGGAAACCCACCCAGCGGATCCGCCAGGAAAAGGGCGCGGCGGACTTCTGCCTTTCGGTGTTCAAGGACAACGCGGGGGTGATTCGTTTCACCGAAGACCACAACGTCTGCATCAAGGTGGAGACCCACAACAGCCCCTCGGCTCTGGACCCCTACGGGGGCGCTTTGACCGGCATCGTGGGCGTGAACCGCGATCCCATGGGCACGGGCATGGGCGCGCAGATGGTCTGCAACACGGACGTGTTTTGCTTCGCCTCCCCTTTTTGGGAGGGCGAACTGCCCCCGAGATTGCTGCACCCCCGCAGGGTGCTCGAAGGCGTGCGCGAAGGCGTTGAGCATGGCGGCAACAAATCCGGCATCCCCACCGTCAACGGCAGCCTGGTCTTCGATGCCCGCTATCTGGGCAAGCCGCTCGTCTTTTGCGGTACCGTGGGCATGATGCCCCGCCTTGTGGCGGGACGTCCCAGCCATGAAAAAAAGGCCGAGCCCGGCGACGCCATCGTCATGACGGGGGGGCGCATCGGCAAGGACGGCATCCACGGCGCCACCTTCTCTTCCGAAGAGCTGCATGAAGGCTCGCCCGCGACCGCCGTGCAGATCGGCGACCCCATAACGCAGCGCAAGATGTACGATTTCCTTATGCGCGCCCGCGATCTGGGACTCTACAACGCCATCACCGACAACGGCGCGGGGGGACTCTCCTCCTCCATTGGGGAAATGGCGCAGGACACCGGCGGGGCGGAAGTGGATCTTTCCCTGGCTCCGCTCAAATACGACGGACTGCGCCCCTGGGAAATTTTGCTTTCCGAGGCCCAGGAACGCATGACCTTGGCCGTGCCGCGAGAGAAGCTGGACACCTTTCTCAAACTCGCCGAGGAGATGGACGTCGAGGCCACGGCGCTGGGACGCTTTACCGCAGACGGCTTTTTCCACGTGCGCTACGCGGATAAACCCGTGGCCTTACTGCGTATGGAATTCCTGCACGACGGCGTGCCGCAGATGCGGCTCAAGGCCGTCTGGACGCCTCCCGCGCCCCCGCGGGACCGCGTTCGGGCAACGGCCAACGCCCTTGAGACCGTGGAACAGGGCGCGCTCCTGCAACGCATGCTGGGCAGGCTCAATATTTGCAGCAAGGAATACATTATCCGCCAGTACGACCACGAAGTGAAGGCCGGGAGCGTGATCAAGCCGCTGGTCGGCGCGCTGCGCGACGGACCCGGAGACGCCGGCGTGCTGCGCCCCCTGCTTGATCGCAAGGAAGGCTTGGTTGTTTCCCATGGCATATGCCCCAAATTCAGCGATATCGACACGTACTGGATGATGGCCAACGCCATAGACGAAGCCGTGCGCAACGCCGTGGCCGTGGGCGCTGATCCACGCCATATGGCCGGGGTGGACAATTTCTGCTGGTGCGACCCCGTGCAGTCCGAGAAAACGCCGGACGGGCATTACAAGCTGGCCCAACTGGTGCGCGCCAACCTCGCTTTGGAACATTTCTGCCAGGCCTTCGGCGTGCCCTGTATTTCCGGCAAGGATTCCATGAAAAACGACTACACCGGCGGAGGGCGCAAGATCTCCATTCCGCCCACGGTGCTGTATACGGTCATCGGCGTGGTGCCGAACGCGGCTTTGGCCGTGAGCAGCGATTTCAAGAATCCGGGCGACGTTATTTATCTGCTGGGCATGACCTACAATGAACTCGGGGGCGGCGAGTTGTGCGACGAGCTGGGAATGTGGAGCGACACGGTGCCCCATGTGGACAGCCTGGCCGCCCGCGCGCGTTACGCGGCTGTGCATCAAGCCATGGCCGGGCGCCTGGTGACGGCCTGCCACGATCTCTCCGACGGCGGCCTGGCCGTGGCGCTGGCGGAAATGTGCATCGGAGGGCGCCTGGGCGCCGCGGTGGACCTGGACAAGGCGCCGGTATGCGGAGTCCCGGACGCGACCACGCTGCTGTACAGCGAGTCGGCCAGCCGCTTGCTGGTCACTGTGCGCCCCGATGCGGCGCAGGATTTCGAACGGCTTTTCCGTGGCTCCCGCCTGGCGCGGCTGGGCGTTGTTACGGAGGAAGGCACGCTTTATGCTTCCTGGCGCGGCGCGCAGGTATTGGCCCAATCCGTGGACGCTTTGGCCGCGTCCTGGAAAAAAACGTTGGCTTGGTAGACTGTGAACGGCAGTGCAATCCGCATTGTCACGTTATTTTTTTGAATGTTGTTCAAAGCTTGCGGATTGCCTGGAAAGGGGGTATGTACGACCAGGAGAATAGGTAATATAGCTTATTCTATGGATTTTTGTCGTACGTCTGTTCACTGACTGCGGTCCATTTTGGCCAAAGCAACGCCCCTCGGTGAGTGAGGGGTTGTGATGCGGAAATCAAGACTCTCCCGAAGGAGGTCGGTATGCCGCCATTGCGGGTGCGTCGTCTGGTAGTTGTCGTGTCCTGGCTCTGTATAGCAGTGTTCTGGTCCGCCGGCGGAATGACACAAACGTCTGCATATGTCGGCACGCAGGCTTGTGCCGATTGTCATCCCGCCGAGTACAAGAACTTCACGCAGTACGCCAAAAAGGCCAAATCCGCGCAAAGCGTGCAGATCATGGCCTCTGACCTGACGCAGCAGGAACTTGAGGAGTGCTATTACTGCCACACGACGGGATACGGCCAGCCCGGGGGCTTCGTGAGCTTTGAAAAGACCCCTGATCTCGGCCATGCGGGGTGCGAGGTCTGCCACGGGCCGGGTTCGGCTCATGTGGAAACGGGCGGCGATCCCTCCTTGATCAAAAGCAGCCTCTCGCTGGCGGATTGTGAAGACTGCCATAATGAGGACAGAGTCCGCAGTTTCAACTTCAAGCCGTTGCTCCATGGCGGCGCACACTGATCCGGGGGGAGTATGCACTGGATACGCAGTTCGTTGGGAGCCAAGATCGGCGTTTTTATTTCCCTTCTCTTGGTCGTGATTTTTCTGGGCCTGTCTCTGGCAAATTCATACTGGCAACGCAGCAATACGCTGGATTTGATTCACGACAGCTCGGAAGAGGTTTCAAACCTGCTGTTTGCCGCAATCAGCCAGCCCATGCGGCTGGGCGACAATGAGGAAACAACTCGCCAATTTGAACAATTAGCACAAAATCATCAAGGCATCAAAGCTTATCTTACCAATTACAAGGGTAGTGTGGTCTACTCCACGGATAACGGCGCTTTACGTAAAGATTTGACGGCGTTGTACCAGGAACCCGAGTTCGTGGAGCTGTTCGGCAACAGCCTGGAGAAAAAGACGACCCAGGGGCAGCTCCAGGAGCTGCAGGACAGTCCCTATTTCGTCGAAGTCACCACTGTGGCCAACGAGGCCTCGTGCCACCACTGCCACGGCGCCTCCAGGGACATCCTGGGCTCCATGGTCGTGCTCAAGGACGTTTCCTACCACATGGGCGTTTTGACGCGCATCCAGAGCTACAGCTTGCTTTTCAGCCTCCTTGGGCTCGCGGTGCTGCTTGCGGTGCTGCTTTTTTTCGTGAAAAAGCACGTGGTCAAGCGCATTGTGGCCATCGCCCATGCGGCCAGTAAGATAGAGGAAGGCGATTACTCCGTGACCATGTCCGTTGAGGGCGAAGACGAGATAACGCAGCTCTCCAATACCCTGGGCAGCACCATCCGCGGTCAGCTGGAATACAACCGCAGTGTGCTGCAGGGCATCAAGGTGCCGCTTTTCGTGGTGGACCACCATTGCAACATCACTTTCATCAATGGGCCCATGCTCGCCATCCTGGGCAAGGATGCGCAAAACGTGGACGGCATGTCCGTTTCCAAGCTGTTCTATTCGAACAACGGCGGAGAAAGCCAGACGGACAAGGTGTTGCAATACGGCAAGGCGCGTGACGGGTTGCTGCGCTTCACGCGGGGCGACGGCGTGGAATTCCCTCTGCATTATGAAATTTCTCCGCTTCACGACGCCCAGGGCAAAGTGGCCGGGGCCATCGGCGTGATGATAGACCTGACCAAGGAGGAGCAGGACAAGGCCCGCATCAAGGCCTATGGCGACAATCTGCGCCACGTGGGCACGGAAGTGACCAAGGTTGCCCAGAAAGTGGCCGAGGCCGCCGAAGCCGTCGCCAGGGACATGGGCGAAATATCCAACAGCATGGACGATTCAGCCAACCAGACCCTTTCCCTGGCCACGGCCATGGAACAGATGAACGCCACGGTCCTGGAGGTGGCGAACAGCGCCGGACAGGTGGCCCAGGCGTCTGAAGAGGCGAATAAGGTCGCCCAAGTGGGGGGCCAGGAAGTCAGAAGCACGGTTGAGGAGACCATGGAGGTCTCCGAGCGGGCCGGGCGTCTGGCCGAAAGCCTGAACGATTTGGCCGTGAAGGCCGAATCCATCGGGCAGGTTATGGGCGTGATCAACGACATCGCGGACCAGACGAACCTTTTGGCCTTGAACGCGGCCATTGAAGCCGCCCGCGCCGGCGAGGCGGGGCGTGGCTTCGCCGTCGTGGCCGACGAGGTGCGCAAGCTCGCCGAAAAGACCATGCAGGCAACCAAGGAAGTGGAAAACGCCATTCGGGATATCCAGCACAGTACCCATCATGCCGTGGAAGAGATGTCCGAAACCAAAAATCTGGTGGACAGGGCCACTGAGCGCACCTCGGGCGCCGGCAAGACCTTGCAGAACATTGTGGGGCAGTTCGATCACATCACGCAGATGGTGCAGGGCATCGCCGCGGCTTCGGAACAGCAATCCGCCACCAGCGACGAAATCAATCAAGGCGTGTCGCATATCAGCAGCTTGGCCGGCGAAACCTCAAATCGTGTACAAAACGCCAACCAGTCCATGCAGGAAGTCACGCGCATGGCCTTGCAGCTCACCGAGCTCGTGGAACGCTTTAAAGAATAGGTTGAAAACGTAAGCGCCATTGCCTCAGGGCCCCCGGGGTTTGCCGATTCCGGGGGCTTTTATTATTTGCAACAAAGGGGTGGACGAAAACCACAAAATAATTATTATGCTTTACCTGATGGTCATAGGTCGTTGCGCACCGCCCCCACGTGTAGCGCGTGGATTTGTCAATGGCATGAGGCGGTGCGGTATCTGGCGACCGTCGGATATGTGTTGCGGTGAAGCCGGGTTCGGAAAGGTTTGTTATTGCGGCCTGGCCGCATTGGTGCGGCCATAGCGAGGATGCCTTTGTAAAACATGTGCGCCCTTTTCGCCCCCATGGTCCCGCGGCATACCAACCAATCGTAAAGGAGATGATTATTATGGCAGCGAAGCTCGAAATCTACAAATGTCAAGCATGTGGCAACATTGTTGAAGTATTGCACGGCGGCGCGGGTGAGCTTGTCTGCTGCGGCGAGCCCATGAAGTTGTTCACCGAAAACACCGTGGATGCCGCAAAGGAAAAACACGTGCCGGTGATCGAAAAAACTGCGGACGGCTATAAAGTTACCGTGGGCGGCGTTCCCCACCCCATGGAAGAGAAACACTGGATCGAATGGATCGAGTTGGTGGCGGACGGCAAGGCCTATCGCCAGTTCCTCGAACCAGGCCAGGCCCCGGAAGCCACGTTCTGCGTGCGGGCTGAGAAAGTCGCGGCGCGTGAATATTGTAATCTGCACGGCCTGTGGAAGGCGGAGAATTAGAGCGTCTTCAGCTTGAAAAGCTCTTGATGCTCTTATGCATTTTACTGAAACGATTGGAAATAGTTTCAGGGAAGAGTCTTGTTTCAAGACGAAAATGCGCTAACATTTTCTGCGCCCGGAAGGGCCGTGGTCCCTTATCCGTCCGCCCGCGCGGCGGGCTGGCGATGTGCGTGTGATAAGGCGGCGCCCCGCATTTTTTGACGGTTGCAGGTCTTCCCCAAGATGCGGGGCGCGTTGATACTTTAGAACATCCTGAATTAAAAAGAGAAGGTATATCATGGATAAATACGTATGCGACGTGTGCGGTTATGAATACGATCCCGCCCAGGGCGATCCCGATAACGGCGTAGAGCCCGGAACCCCGTTTGAGAAAGTGCCCGATTCCTGGGTCTGCCCCATCTGCGGCGCTCCGAAATCCGAGTTCTCCAAGGCCTGAGGCCGAAAAACGACAGGCACACAAGAGGATCATTATGAAGGCTTTGGAATTGAAAAAGGGCGTCTATTGGGTGGGAGCCGTAGACTGGAGCAGCCGGGACTTTCACGGCTATTCCCTGTCTCCGCAGGGCACCACCTACAACGCCTATCTTGTCATCGATGAAAAAATCACCCTGTTCGACACGGTGAAAGCCGATCACCAAGGCGAATTGCTCTGCCGCATCGCCAACATCGTGGACCCCGCGAAAATCGATTATATCGTGGTCAACCACCTGGAGCCGGACCATGCCGGCTGCCTGCCCATGCTCATTGAGCGCTGCAAGCCCGAGAAGGTCTTCTGCTCCCCCATGGGAGAGCGCTCCATGATGGCCCACTTCCATTACAAGGATTGGCCGGTACAGGTGGTCAAGAGCGGCGACAGCATCAGCCTGGGGCGGCGCGACGTGCATTTTCTGGAAACACGCATGCTGCACTGGCCGGATAGCATGTTCTCTTACATCCCGCAGGATAAGCTGCTTATCTCCAATGACGCCTTTGGGCAGAACATCGCGTGCAGCGCGCGTTACGCGGACGAAGTGCCGCGCGCCCTGCTGGAACATGTGATGAAAGAGTATTACGCCAACATCGTGCTGCCGTATTCGCCCATTGTGTTGAAGACATTGGACCAGGTAGCGGAAATGAAGCTGGACGTGGATATGGTCGCGCCGGATCACGGGCTCATTTTCCGTGGCGAGGACGTGGCTTACGCTTTGAATAGCTACAGGGCCTTTGCCGAACAGAAGCCGCTGAAGAAAGCCGTGATAACTTTCGACACCATGTGGCACAGCACCGAAACCATGGCCCTGGCCCTGGCGGAGGGGCTTGAGGAAGAAGGCGTCGCGGTGCAGATCCTCGCGCTCAAGCAGAATCATCACAGCCGCGTGATGACGGAACTCATCGACGCGGCCGGGATACTCGTGGGCTCTCCCACGCATAACAACGGCATCATGCCCAATGTGGCCAAGATGCTGACCTACATGAAGGGGCTCAAGCCCCAGAACAAATGCGGCGCCGCTTTCGGTTCCTTTGGATGGAGCGGCGAGTCCGTAAAGGTCATCAGCGAGTGGCTGGAATCCATGAAAGTCGAGCTGGTGGGCGAACCTGTCAAGGTGAAGCACGTTCCCACCCATGACGACCTCGGCGCCTGCCACGCCCTCGGCCAGCAAGTGGGGCGGGCCATCAACGCCAAACTGGGTTAACGGCCTGTTTTCTTGAAATACGAACGGGGGAAAACCTCTCTTGAGAGGTTTTCCCCCGATTTTGATTACCCAAAGCTTCAGAGGCAACTACTGGCGGGGGCCTCCGCCCTGGCCGGCGCCGGGACCGTAGCCGCCGCCCTGGCCGCAACCGGGGCCGTAACCGGGGCAGGGACCGGCATTCTGGTCAGGGGCGATGCACGGACCGTTTCCGCGAGGTCCATGATGCCGGCCGCCGGGGAAGCCGAATCCGCAGCCGGGTCCGGCCTCGATGCCGAGTTCCTTGGCCTTGGCCGCGATTTGATTCCGCGTGGCCACGATGCTTTCAGCAAGTGCGCGCACTTTTGCCGTGTCCGGATTTTGAGAACCCATCAAAGCCCGCATTTCCATGTGATCCACGTACAGCTTGTCGCGTAAATCCTGTGTCGCTTCCCTGAAAGCCTCAAATTGCGCGGCTTGCTCCTCGCTCACCGGCGGCGCGTTGTACCCTCTGCCGTAGCATCCGCCGTCGCCGCGATAAGCGAACGCCTGCGCCGCGAACAATCCGATGACCAGAGCCAGTGCCGTGCATTGGAAGATCTTTTTCATGTGAGTGTCTCCTGTTGAGTGCGTTGAAGTATGAAATTGGTTCCTTGTTTGCATCTGTCTCAGGAAGAGCACGGAGTGTGCCAAAAGCGGATTGTGAACATTTTAGTTAATGATTTTGCAGAATTGAAAAAGTTCCTCCCAGCGGCGCAGTGCTTCGCACCGGTCGATGCTTGTTGGTTCTGTAAAGAAAATGTACACATTGAGACGAGGGGTGTTGCCATAGTGTACACCGCCTGGAGCCACCGGAGAATTCTCCATGATATTGCATAAGTTTTCGCCCAGCAGACTGGAAGCGTATGCTTCGCCCCTGGTGGTGGTGGGCACCGCCGTGATTCTGGCCCTGGTGGTGGTGGCCTTGTCCTTTTATAACGTGAACCGTGAAAAACGCTTTGTATCCACTCTGTTGAGCGAGAAAGGAGCGGTTTTGGTGCGTTCCTTCGAAGCCGGCGCGCGCGCGGGCATGATGGGCATGTCCGGAGTGGAGCAACGGATTCAGGTGCTTGCGGAACAGTTCGCACTGCTCCCGGGGGTGACGTCCATCACCCTGACCGATGCGCGCGGCGTCATCCGTGCCGACAGCGATGAGGAAAAAGTGGGCTCTTCCTTGCTTTCGGAGGCGACATTGCGGGATTTCGCGCCCTCGGACACGTTGCAGTGGCGGATTATGGAACAGGGGGACGGCACGCGGGTTTTCGTGGTGTACAAATTTTTTACACCTCTCCCCCCCAGAGGGGGGCGGCCGGGGGAACGCCATCCGGAGCACATGGGCAATGCGCGCCGCAGAGGGGTTCCCGGCAGGTTACATGAGCGCATGCAGCGCAACTGGCAGCATTTTTGTACGATGATGGGTGATCCGGGCGCGCCGCAGGTCCCTGGCGAACTTCCCAAGACGTTGATTTTCATAGGCATGGATATCGCCCCCTTTGAGGAGGCAAAGGCCCAGGACGTGCGCACCATCATCCTGATGGGCGCAACCCTTTTGGCCTTGGGTTTGGGTGGCATGGTGGCCCTGTTTTGGGCGCAGCGGCTGCGCGTGTCCAGGCGCATGCTTCAGGATACGCGGGCCCTTGCGGAGGAGGTCATCACGCATTTGCCCATAGGGCTTGTGGTCATGGACCCCGCCGGGCGCATCACCATGGTCAATCAAGCCGCGGATGCGGTTCTGGGAGCGGCGTGCAACCTCGCGCCGGGAGCGCATTACGAAACGTGTTTGCCCCGTGATGTGGTGGAGGTCTTGCGCCGCGTCTCCCGGGGTGAGGATGTTGTGGAGCGTCAGGTGAACTGCGAGATGGGGGCGCGCGAGCCTTTGCCCTTGTCCGTCAGCGGTGCGCAGATCTTTGCGGAGCAGGGACGCCTGGTGGGCTCCATTCTTCTGCTGCGCGACTTGCGCGAGATAAAGCGCTTGCAGGACGCAGTGCGCCGTGCGGAGAAGCTGGCCGCCATCGGCAGCCTGGCCGCGGGCGTTGCGCACGAGATCCGTAATCCGCTCAGCTCCATCAAGGCCTCGGCCACCTATTTCGGCTCCCAGTTCTTGGAGGGGAGCGACGGCAAGCGCATGTCCGCCATCATGATCCAGGAGGTGGAGCGTTTGAACAGGGCGGTGACGCAACTGCTCGAATACGCGCGCCCCTCGGATCTTGCGCGTCAGGAAGTGGAGCTCGCGCCCCTGGTACGCCGCTCTCTGGAACTGATGCGCCGCGATGCCCGGGCCAAGGGCGTGGAGGTGGTCCTGGACCCGGGAGACGCGCCTGATACGGTCCTGCTGGACCCGGACCGGTTCATCCAGGCCTTGTTGAATTTGTATCTCAACGCCATTCAGGCCATGGAGAAGGGCGGAACGCTTTCCGTGCGGTTGAGCCGGGACAACGGCGACGCCGCGCCTCAGCGCGTGCGCATCGTCGTTGAGGATACCGGGCCCGGACTTCCCGAGGAGAGCCTGGAACGCATTTTCGACCCCTATTTCACCACCAAGGCCAAAGGCACGGGCCTGGGTCTGGCCATTGTGCAGAAAATCGTGGAGGCGCATCAGGGCGAGGTGCGTGTGCACAGCGCTCCGGGGAAGGGAGCGGCGTTCACCATAATTGTGCCGGTCGCCTGAAAACGCACGGGAGCAGAACGACAATGCCTCAGCATGGTAAGCCGAGCATTCTTATTGTGGATGACGATTCCGGCCATCGGGATACGCTTTCCATTCTCATCAAGGGGTGGGGGTATCGCGTGGAGGGCGCGGACGATGGCGAGGCGGCGGTGGAGAAGATCAGGGAACGCCCCTTCGACGCCGTGCTCATGGACATACGCATGGCGAAGGTGGGCGGCATCGAGGCGCTGAAGCAAATCAAGAACTACAATCCCGCGGTGCCGGTCCTGATCATGACCGCCTATTCCTCGGTGAACACGGCGGTGGAGGCCCTCAAGTCCGGCGCTTATGATTATTTGACAAAGCCGCTGGATTTCGACGAGTTGAAGCTGAGTCTGGAGCGCGCCCTGGACCATACGCGCCTGCAGGTGGAAAACGAATCCTTGCGCGCGCGGCTGCCCTCCGGTTTTGATCTCGCGTCCATCATCGGCAAGAGTGGGGCGACGCGGCGGCTCGTGGAGATGATCGCCATGGTGGCTCCCACGGAGGCCACGGTCCTTGTGGCCGGAGAATCCGGCACCGGCAAGGAGCTGGTGGCCAAAGCCATCCACTACAACAGCGTGCGCAAGGATGCGGCGCTGGTCACGGTGAATTGCGCGGCATTGACGGAAACCCTGCTGGAATCCGAGCTGTTCGGGCATGAAAAAGGCGCGTTCACAGGCGCGGACAAGCGGCGGGAGGGGCGGTTCGTCCAGGCGGACAAGGGCTCCATCTTTCTCGACGAAGTGGGTGAAATCCCCCTGACCATGCAGGCCAAGCTGCTGCGTGTGCTTCAGGAGCGCGAAGTGCAGCGCGTGGGTTCGGATACGCCCATCAAGGTGGACGTGCGCATCATCGCCGCCACCAACCGCGACCTCAAGCAGGAAGTGGAGGCTGGGGCGTTCCGCGAGGACCTCTTCTACAGGCTCAACGTGGTGACCTTGCGCGTGCCCCCGTTGCGGGAGCGCATGGAAGACGTGCCGCTCCTGGCGCAGCATTTTTTACAGCGTTTCGGACAGAAAAACCGGAAAGTTCTGAAAGGGTTCACTCCCGGCGCCATGGATCTGCTGTTGAAACACTCCTGGCCCGGCAATGTGCGTGAACTGGAAAACGCCGTGGAACGCGCGGTCATCCTGGCCATGGGGAATTACATCACGGAAGGCGAATTGCCTCTGGTCATTGCCGAGGAGGAACTCTCCCGACAGACGCCCGCCGGAGGCAAGCCCCTGGACGAGGTGGAGCGAGACGCCATTTTCGCCACGCTGGAGCAAACAGGGGGCAACAAGAGCGAGGCCGCCAAGCTTCTGGGCATATCCCGCGTCACGCTGCACAAGAAGCTCAAAAAGTATGAACGATGATTGAGTATAGGAGATTATTGGGGCAAAGCAAGGTTCAGGGGAATGCAACAGAGCATCTACATTTTTTCAAAGGAAAGACGCCTTAAGCTCCGCCAAGGGGGTACGCCCCCCTGGACCCGCGAATATCATGCGTGGAAATGTAACTGTGCCAAAAAGTGATATAAAACAAAAAGTTTTGGAGATTCTTAAGAACCTTTTTCAAAAGGTTCTTAAGCCACCGGAGGCGTCACTAGTTAGCGCATTTTCGTCTTGAAACAAGGTAAGATACTGTGTTCTGCAACAGTCCGCGGGAGGCGGGATGGATATCTTCGATGTTTTCGAGCGCCGGGGAAAAAAGGCGGGCGCGCGGCCCGGAAAACTGGAATATACGGGCGAAGGGCGCGATTTTACGCCCTGGGTGGAATGCCTGGATTTCGACGAGACCGGGGTGCGTGCCCGAAAGTGCGCGCCGGAAGAGCTGCCCGGCCCTGAAGCCCTGGACAAGGGGCGCGCGCGTTGGGTGCGCGTCGTGGGCATTCACGACCCTGAGCTGGTGCAGGCCGTGGCCGCCCGTTACGGCATGGACCTGCTGCATATCGAGGATTTGCTGCAGACCGCCCAACGCCCCAAGTGCGACGACGCGGCCGATTTCATGTTCATCGTGCTCAAGGACGTGGCCCTCGATGCCTCGGCGCGTTCCCTGAAGCTGGAACAATGCAGCATCGTGTGGGGCAACGGCTGGGTCATGAGTTTTCAGGAGCGTGAGCAGAGCGTTTGGGACGCGGTGCGCCGTCGTCTGGAAGAGCCCCAAAGAAAATTACGCGCGCAGGGGGCTGAGCATTTGATGACGGCCTTGCTCGACGCCGTTGTGGACTCCTGCCAGCTGGCCATCTGGCGGCTCTCAGAAGCCATGGAGGAGATGGAGGGGCGGCTGCTGGACATGCAGAATGAAAGCAATCTGCAACTGATCTATGAACTGCGGCGAAACGCCGTGTACCTGTCGCAGATGCTGCAACCCTTTCGCGAGGCGATGCGCAGGCTGCAGTCCGGGGCCAAGGAAAACATGGAAACGCAGACTCAGCGCTATCTGCACGATGTTATGGACCACACGACCCAGGCCGTTGAAGGCGCCCGGACGCTCAAGGATATCGCCACGGCCATGCTGGGCCTTTATGTTTCGGTTTCGGATTTGCGCATGAACTCGATTATGCGCGTGCTCACCGTGGTTGCCGCCATCTTCATTCCCCTGACGTTCATTACGGGAATTTACGGTATGAATTTCGAGTACATGCCTGGTCTCAAGTGGCGCTACGGCTATTATCTGACCCTTTGCTGCATGCTCGTTGTCGCTGTGGGGCTGCTGCGGTATTTTAGACGCCGAAAATGGCTTTGAAGGATTATGAGGCTTCATTTATGCAGGATGTTTTACGTATTATTCCGGACAATCTTTTCAACATATTTCTTTCTCTCGTGGCGGCCGTGGGGTTCTGGCTGCTGAAAAAGCTCGTGTACCGCGCCCTGGAGGCGAAGACCAGGGATCTGCACACACTTTTCGAGTTGAAGAACATTTTCTACATGCTCTTTTTGGCCTGTTTCGTCGGCACCCTGGTGCTCATCTGGCTGAAGGGCTTTACGCCGCTGCTGACCGTGCTGGGCCTGGTCGCGGCGGGTCTGACCATCAGCGCCAAGGAGCTGCTGCTCAGCATCATCGCCTGCCTCGTGGTGCTCTGGCGCGGACTGTTCGCCATCGGCGACCGCATCCAGATCGGCCCCTACACCGGAGACGTGCTGCAATTGGGCGTGGTCTATTTTACGCTCATGGAGACCGACGCATGGGGCACCTACGAGCAAAGCACGGGCAGGCTGGTCAAGGTGCCCAACAGCATGGTGCTCACCACGCCTCTGCTCAACGCCAGCAAGGCCTCGGGATACGTGTGGAACGAGGTTTCGGTGCTGGTGGACCCGGCAAGCGACTGGGAAGCGGCCAAGGATATCGCCTGGGATGTGCTGCGCGCCCGTGAGCTGCGGGAAAACATGGACTACGCGCATATCATGAGCCGCATGAACGAGCACTATGTGCTGAGCGGCAACCTTTCTCCAACGGTATACACCAGACTGCGGGACAAAGGCATGGAAATTACGTTACGGTATTTGTGCCCCACCAGGATGCGCAGAGACAGCGAAAGCATGCTTGGGGAGGAGCTGTTGCGGGCCATGAGCGCCCATGGCGGGGTGAAGCTCCTGTTTTGACCGGCCATGCGTGTTCAACGCGGCCCAAGAAAAAACCTTGCGGCATGGATGGAAGACGCATAACAAAGCAAGGCGGGAGGTTTTGTTGCTATCACGCTGGGGGAAAAGGATAAAATCCTGATTTTGAACGAGGAGGGGTTGATCCGCCATGTTTCGGGGCTCCCTCCCGGCGCATGCACCTCCCGGAACAGGGCTTTCCCCTGAAACGTTTTTTTGTTTCAGATAAAGACATAAGAACATCTAACCCTTCCAAGGTTGGCATGCTCTACCTCCACCAAGGGGAAGGCCCCTCTGGATTTGCGTGTTTTATCGTAATGTTTAATTATATAACAGCATATTATAAGAATTTTTGGAGATTCTGGCGAACATTTTCCCACAAGGTTCTCAAGCCGCCGGCGGCATTCTCGTTTCAATGTCAACATGATCATGAACAAGGAGATGACCCATGGACATAAACGTTATCGTGAATCGATTGAAAAAAGAGCCGGGTTTCACTGAAAACGTGGGGATGGTCTTGATACACAACGGCGTGGTGCGGGCCTGGTCCCGCGACGGGCACAAGACCGTGGACAAGGTGGATGTTTCTCCCGACAGGGAGCTTATTGAAAAGCTGCGCCGGGAATACGAGCGGAAGCCGGGTATCTTCCGCATCGTCGTGGAGGCTGCCGGGGGCACCCTGCAACCCGGCGACGATTTACTGCTTATCGTCGTGGCCGGTGACGTGCGGGAAAACGTGAAACCCGTGCTGGCGGAACTCCTGGACCGCGTCAAATCCGAGGCCGTGCATAAGAACGAGCATAAAATTACCGATTGATAGAGAGGAATCATGGGCCACGGGTTTTTTCAAATGATCAGCACCGGTGAATGCCGCGAGGTGTTGCGCGGCTTCGCGCCCGTCGGCGTCCGCGATACTCCCCTTGCTCAATGCCACGGCAGAGTGCTTGGGGGGGACGTGGTGGCCGGGGAGGATCTCCCGCGCTTTTCACGCTCCTGCATGGACGGTTACGCCGTGCATGCGCAGGATCTTTTCGGCGCGGGCGAGAGCAGCGGCGCATATCTGGAAATGGTGGGCACCGTTGCGGTGGACAAGGCGCCGGATTTCGAACTGTTTCCGGGACAATGCGCGGCCATCACCACCGGCGGCACCCTGCCCAAGGGCGCGGACGCCGTGCTGATGATAGAACACAGCGAGGACCTCGGCGGCGGCTACGTGGAAGGATTGCGTTCCGTGGCGCCCGGGGACAACGTCATGCTCGCGGGGGAAGACGCCGCCAGGGGCGCGGTCGTGTTTTCCGCAGGCCGCAGGCTGCGCGTGCCCGAACTGGGACTGCTGGCGGCCCTGGGCTTTGCCCAGGTGCCGGTCTACCGGCGTCCTGAAGTGGGCGTGCTCTCCACCGGAGACGAACTCGTCGCCGTACACGAGGAGCCGAAGCCCGGGCAGGTGCGCGATGTCAATTCGGT
This sequence comes from uncultured Desulfovibrionaceae bacterium, assembly GCA_964517355.1. Taxonomy (GTDB): domain Bacteria; phylum Desulfobacterota; class Desulfovibrionia; order Desulfovibrionales; family Desulfovibrionaceae; genus CAZFCK01. The sequence goes on from CAZFCK010000019.1 coordinate 23,946, forward strand.
CGCCCTGACCTGTCTTGTGGAAGAAGCGGGCGGTATCGCCCGTCCCTTGGGCAGAATACCGGACTCCTTGGAGGCCCTTTCCAACGCCATGCATCAGGCCTTGGAGAGCTGCGACATGCTGTTGGTGTCCGGGGGCAGTTCCATCGGGGTGCGCGATTTGACCATCGAGGCCATAGAAACTCTGCCCGAGAGCGAGATCCTGGTCCACGGCGTGGCCATCAGTCCCGGAAAACCCACGATAGTGGCCCGCGCAGCGGGCAAACCCATATTGGGCCTTCCCGGACAGGTGGCTTCGGCACAGGTGGTGATGCTGGTTTTCGGACAGCCGCTCGTGCGGCACCTCGCGGGAGACGATCTGGCCTTTACCGCCCGGCATCAGTCGGTGAAGTCCGCTGAACTGGCTCTGAACCTGGCATCAAGGCAGGGACGGGAGGATTATGTCCGCGTGCGCCTGGAAGAACGCCCTGGCCGGGCTCCCCTGGCCTGGCCGCGTCAGGGGAAATCCGGATTGTTGCGAACCCTTGTGGAAGCCCATGGCCTCGTGTGCGTGCCTTCGAATCTGGAAGGCCTGACAAAGGGCGCGGGCGTCGAGGTCTGGGTGCTGTAATGCGTTTTTATTCGGCCGTGGGGCTTGTCTGTGGACTCTTGCTGTGCGTGCCGCTCCTCTGCGCTCCCTGCGCCGCGGCGGAGCAGGACGCGCCCGTGGATGTTTCGTGGGAGCTGTTCAAGGCGCCCCTGGATGCGGGCTCGCTTGTGCTGGTGGTCTGGCTGACGCCGCACACGGGGCATTACGCCTACGGCCATGAACCCGGCCCCACCGGGCTGCCCACGGATCTCGCCCTCACCGCGCCGCCAGGTCTCGAGGCCCAGGTCTTTTACCCTCCGGGTGAGCGGAAGCCGGACAGTTTCGATCCCTCGGTCACCGTGGAAACCTATCAGGGGCGCACCCCCGTTTTCGTGCTTCTGCGTGGCGAAACGCCGCGGGACCTCATTCTGGCCGGGCGGCTGCAGATGCTGCTCTGTTCGGATACGAGCTGCTGGCCGGTGAAGCGGGAGCTCGTCATGGAATGGCTTGATCTCGCGCCCCAGGCCTTACCCGAGGCCCGGGAGCAGCCCTGGTGGCCGCACTTCCAGGCGTTGAGTCAGGGGGGTGGGGAGACGGCGACCAGCCGGACCGACGCGCGGCAAGCTCCTTCCGCCCCCGCGGTGGTGGAATCCTCCGCCGGAGTTGAAGCCCTGGACCTGGAGCCGCGATTTTTCCAGCCCGGGCTCGAGGTGCGCGGCCTGGGCAAGGCCATGCTTTTCGCGGTGCTGGCCGGGTTCATTCTCAACTTCATGCCCTGCGTGCTCCCGGTGGTGTCCCTGAAACTCTCCACTTTTGTGGCCGCCTCGGGCGTGGGAGAATCAGGCGCGAAAGTACGGCGCTTCCGCGAGCATAACGTGTTTTTCGCCCTGGGCATCCTCTTGTATTTCACGGTGCTCGGGGGCGTGCTGGGGAGCGCCGGACTCGCTTGGGGGCAGATTTTTCAAAAACCCGGCCTGGTCCTGGGCGTCACGGCGGTCGTGTTCGGCCTCGGGCTCAGCCTGTTCGGCCTGTTCGACCTGCCCATCGTGGATCTCAAAACGGGCGGCCAGGCCAAGAATCCGCGTACCCAGGCGCTCTTTACGGGGTTCCTGGCCACGCTGCTGGCCACCCCGTGCAGCGGGCCTTTTTTGGGGGGCGTGCTCGGATGGACCCTGACCAGGGCGCCTGCGACCATCATCGCCGTGTTTCTGTGCATCGGTCTGGGCATGGCCCTGCCATACATCCTCATGGCCATCCAGCCCGGTCTGGTGCGTCTTTTCCCCAAGCCCGGGGCCTGGACCGGATTTCTGGAGCGGTTTGTGGCCTTTTTTCTCATGGGCACCTGCGTCTATCTCCTGAGCATCCTGCCCGAGGCCTACATGCTCCAGGCTCTGGTCCTGTTGTTGGCCACGGCTTTCGCCGCCTGGATATGGGGGGGGTGGACCACACTCTCGGACCCCGCGGGCAGACGGGCGGCCATTCGACTGGTGGCCGTTTTCGTGCTGTGCGGCGCCGCGGCCTGGGCTTTTCAGCCTCCGGACACCGGCACGGCCTGGAGACCTTTTGCGGAAAAGGATTTCCAAAGATTGCTGGGAGAGGAAAATCTCTTGGTGGACTTTACCGCGGACTGGTGCCCCAACTGCAAAGTGCTCGAAAAAACGACGCTTTCTGCGGCCAATCTAGAAAAGTGGCAAGAACGCTATCAATTGACCCTGCTGCAAGCGGATTTGAGCGAGGAACATCCCGCCGCGCTGGCTCTGCTGCAACGGCTCGGAAGTCAGAGCATCCCCGTGGTGGCCGTGTTCCCCAAGGGAGAACAGAGCGTGCGTCCCCTGGTCTTACGGGATATTTTCACCGCTTCGCAGATGGAAAGCGCTTTGCGGCAAGCATTGGGACCGCAACACTGAACCCTGGAGGCGCGAAATGCTGGATGCCTTCTGGCGCGCTTTGCCCACGAACGTGCGTCACGGGTTGCTCATGGGCAGCGTGGGGAGCGAACATCTCGAGCGCCTGGCGGACCAGGCCCGGCAGGCGCAGCGATCCGACCTGGCATGCGGGTTCTATCGCGCCCTGTGGGAGCAATTTCCATTGGACGGCGCTTTTGCCGAAAAGACCCTGCAGGCTGCGCGGGCCGCTGCGTGCGATGACGCGCCCCTGGAATTGATGCGCCGTGTGAGCGCGCATTGGCGGCTCCCGATCAGGGCCGACGTCCTGCATCAGCTGGTGGACGAGGCGCGCTACGATGAGGCCTATGATTTCGCGTGCGCCGCGGCGGAGCGGGAAGAGCGCAACCTGTATTGGGCGGAGCAGGTGCAGGTGCTCGGCTTGATGCAGGGAGCCGTCGGGGATGCGGCGCAACGCATTGCGCGCCTGCCTCTCTTGGGCAACGGCGCTTTTTCCCCGTTGCGGGACTATTTTCAGGGCAACGCCCATTTCGCGGCACAGCGCTGGTCTCAGGCCGCGGAGTTCTTTGCCCGGGCCGCGGCGCATCCGGAGGCGGGGGGCTGGCTCGCCCCTGTGGAGCGCGGGGCCGAGGCCCTGTGGCGTCTGGAACGGCGCGACGCGGCCCTTGAGCTGTGGCGGCGGGTGCTGCTCCGCAAGCCCTGGCACTCCTCGCTGCTGCTCCACGTGCATTCACTTCTTGAACCTCCCGAGATCCCATCCGATTTTCCGCCTACGGCCGCGCTCGTCTACAGCTGGAACAAGGCGGGCTACCTGGACGAAACCCTGGGAGAGCTGGCACGGACCCAGGGGCTTGCGGCCATCCATGTTCTGGACAACGGTTCCACGGACGACACGCCCAGCGTTGTGCGCGTATGGCAAGAACGGCTGGGGCGCGACAACCTGCGCGCGCATACCCTGCCCGTCAATATCGGAGCGCCCGCGGCGCGCAACTGGCTGGCCGCGTTGCCCGAGCTGGAGCGGATGGAATGCGTGGCGTATCTGGACGACGACGCCCTGCCGCCGGCGGACTGGCTGGAATCGCTGCATGCCGCCCGGCTGGCCTATCCCGAATCCACGGCCTGGGGGTGCCGCGTGGTGGATCACGACAGCCCGGAGATAACGCAAAGCGCGGACATACACTTGCTGCTTGATACCGACGCAGCGGGTGACCCGACTCTTGTTTTCGATCTGGAAAGGGCTTATGCGGAAACCTTTCGCGTGACGGAACTCTTTGTGCAGACGCCGCGCTGGGAGCTTTTTCAGTACGTGCGCCCCTGCCTCTCGGTTACGGGCTGCTGCCATTTGCTGGATATGCGCGAACTCAAGGAAGGGGGCGGTTTCGATCTGCGTTTTTCCCCCACCCAGTATGACGACCTGGAACGCGACATGCGCCGCGCCCTCGCGGGACGTTTTTGCTGCTATCATGGAGGCGTGACCGTGCGCCACAAGCAGCGCAGCGGCCGCCGGGTCAAACGCCACGCCACCAGCCAGGGCAATTGGCTGGGCAATAGATACAAGCTGATGCACCGGTTCCAGGAGCGGGAATTGCGCGCGCTCCACGAAAGGCAGCACGCCGTGCTCATGGACGACCTGGAGGCGCGTTTTCCCGTGCTGGAGCGGGTGTTGCGCCTCCTCACACAGGGGCGGGGTTCGGGTTGAAAGAAAAAAAGAATAACGTCGCGGACTTTCGCGCCCGCACGACGACCAGGGGAGGCCCCTGGACGCCGGAAAAACGGCTTTGTCATACCTACTTGAAAGTTTTGGAGATTCTTAAGAACCTTTTTCAAAAGGTTCTTAAGCCGCCGAAGGCATTCACAACGTTAACATGCTTCAATAGGTGGAAAATGGTATGATCCATGCGTGTTAAGCATCTCATCGTCGGGGCCGGTCCCACGGGACTCGGCGCCGGACTCAGGTTGAGCGAACTGGGCGAAACCGATTTCCTTATCGTGGAGAGAAACGGATATGTGGGCGGCCTTTCCGCCAGCTTCACGGATCAGGCGGGATTTGTCTGGGATTTGGGGGGGCACGTGCTCTTTTCCCATTACCCTTACTATGATCGCGTGGTGGAGCAGGCCCTGGGGGATCGCTATCTCGAACACCAGCGCATCTCGCGGGTGCGCATGGCCGGACAATGGGTTCCTTATCCTTTTCAAAACAACATCAGACACCTGCCCACCAACCTGCAATGGGAGTGCGTGAAGGGCCTATTGCCGGGGCGCCGTCCCCAAGCCGCGCCCGCGGATTTCTCTTCCTGGTGCGAGCATGTCTTTGGCGCGGGCATCACCCGGCTGTTCATGCGGCCCTACAATTTCAAGGTCTGGGCCACGCCGGGGGAGCGCATGGCTTACGACTGGATCGGCGAGCGCGTGAGCGTGGTTAATCTGGAAAAAGTGCTCGAAAATCTCGTGCTGCAAAAGGATGATGTGGCCTGGGGACCGAACAGGCTTTTCCGTTTCCCCCTGCACGGGGGCACGGGCGAAATTTACCGCAACGTGGCCGGGCGCTTCAAGGAGCGCATCGTCACGGAGCGCCCCATCACGTCCATTGACGCCGTGAACAAGGTCGCGCGCACGCCCGGGGAGGAGATCCGCTACCAGAATATGCTCTACACCGGCCCCCTCGACCTGCTGGCCCGTTCGCTGCTTGCGGACGCGCCGGACCGCATGCGCGACGCGGCTGACCTGCTCGAGCACAACAGCGTGTTCGTCGCGGGAGTGGGCGTGGACGGCGCCAGGGAAGACGATACCTGTTGGATGTATTTTCCTGAAGATAATTGCCCCTTTTATCGTCTCACCAATTTTCACAACTATTCGCCCAACAACGTGAATCCGGCGGGCAAGGCGCGGGGGCTCATGGCCGAGACCTCGTTTTCCGCGCACAAGCCGGAAAACATTGCCACACTGATGGAAAAAACCATTGCCGGGCTGGAAAATACCGCCATGCTCGCCCCCGGGGAACGGAACAGGATCGTCAGCACGTGGCAAGCCGTTTTGGATTACGGCTATCCCGTGCCCACCCTGCGCCGCGACGAAGCTCTGAAACAGCTCATTCCCTGGCTGGAAGGACACGATATTTATTCCAGGGGGCGTTTCGGCGGCTGGAAATACGAAGTGGCCAACATGGACCACTCCCTGATGCAGGGCGTGGAGTGGGCCGAACGCATGCTGTTGGATAATCCGGAAACCACATACAAGGTATAAGCAAGAATGCAGACATCTCATTTTGCCGCACGCCGCGAGAAATTGCGCTACAGCATCCTGGAAGCGGGCCTTTCGGGTCTGCTGGTCAGCCACGCAGCAAACCGCTATTACCTCAGCGGGTTTGAACTGCACGACCCGCAATGCAACGAGACCGCGGGCTGGCTTTTGATCAGGCCGGACGGAGACGACTGGTTGTTCACGGACCCCCGCTATCACGACGCCGCGCGCCGCGTATGGGACGAGGAGCGCATCAGCATCGCTTCGGGGGCGGATCGCGAAAAGCAGCGCGCGTGCCTCAAGGATTTGCTGGATGCCACCATGCCCCTGGGTGTGGAAGCCGCGTCCATCTCTTTGGACACATGGCAATTTTTACAGGAAGAATTATATGTGCAGCCCACGCGGGGCATGGTGGAAGCCTTGCGCGTGCTCAAGGACGATTTCGAGTTGGCCTGTATGGAACGCTCAAACGCCGTGAACCATCAGGTCCTGGCGCGGGTGCCGGAACTGCTGGTGCCGGGGCGCACCGAGGCCCAGCTTGCCTGGGAAATCGAAAAGCTCTTCCGCGAACTGGGCGCATCCGGCCTCGCCTTCGCCTCCATTGTGGCCGTGGGGCCGAACGCCGCGTTGCCCCACGCCATCCCAGGCCAAACGGTTATCCGCGAGGATACCATGGTCCTGGTGGATATCGGCTGCCGGTTGGATGATTACTGTTCGGATCAAACCCGGACCTTTTGGGTAGGGGGAAAGCCTTCCGACCGTTTTCAAAAGACCATGGACCAGGTGCGGGAAGCGCAACGCAAGGCCATAGAGGCCGCGCGGCCGGGCATGAAGGTCTCGGAACTGTACCGCATCGCCCATGAGAGCTTTGCACGACACGGCGTGGCGGAACTCTTCACCCATGCCCTGGGGCACGGTATCGGACTGGAAACGCACGAACCTCCCAGCCTGGGGCCGACCGCTACGATGCGGCTCAAGCCCGGCATGGTCGTGACCATTGAGCCCGGAATCTATGATCCGGCATGGGGCGGCATCCGCTGGGAGCACATGATAGTCATGGGCGAAGAGGGCGCCCGAGTGCTGTGATGCGCTTTGCAAGCGCCGGAGGAAGCGGCCATGGGGCGTAAGCGCACCCGTCTGCCGCGTATGACGCCGCCCCCGCAGCGGTCGCAAAGGATCTACCTGCGTTTGCCTCGCGCTGATCTGGTGCGGCTCAAGTTCCATCTCGAAGCCTGCGACAACCTTTGCTACGTCAGCGTCTTGGACCGCTGGGAGGCGGTGGCCGCCGTGATTTTCTCACCGCATCAGCGTGAAGAAACCCTGGCCGTTCTGGACGGTCTGGCCAGGGTCCTGCCGTTGGAACGCATCCACGTGCCGTCAGAGCATATTGACTTCGAAACAGGAATGCCTCCAGCGGCTTAAGAACCTTTTGAAAAAGGTTCTTAAGAATCTCCAAAACTGTTTATCTTGTATGGCTTACTGGCATAGTTGGTTTTCTATGCTGAATATTCGCGGGTCCAGGGGGGGGGCGTTCCCCCCTGGCGGGATTTGGGGCGGAGCCCCAAAACATACCATTTCAAAGGAAACATGCTCGAGGCGTGGCCGTCACTCCGTCATGGCCCAGGCCGGGACATGGCTCCACCCCTGGTTGAGGGCCCTGTCCAGGGCGCGCGCGGCGGGTTCCACGCTGCACAAGAGCTCCCAGAACTGAGGGGAGTGGTTAAGGTGCCGCGTATGGCAAAGCTCGTGCAGAAGGACGTAGCGCGTCTGATCCGGGGGGAGGAACAAGAGCGCCGCGTTCAGGCTGAGGGTCTTGCGGCCCGAGCAGCTGCCCCAGCGCGTGCGTTGCAGCCGGACCTGCACGGCCCCGCAACAAAGGCCGCATTCGGTTTCCAGCCGCCGCACCCAGGGAACCAGGTGCTCTCTGGCCTTTGATTTGAGCCAATATTGCAGCAACGCGCAGTGCTGGCGCTCGTGCTCCTGCGCGGTTGCGCCGAGAAATTGCAGGGTTTCCGCGTTTTCCCTCAGACGCAGAGGCGGGTTGACGCCCGTTGCGTAGCGCACGCCGTACGCCCGCGATATGGCCTGGAGAGTTATTTTCCCGGGCAGCAAAGAGACTTCGGGCGCGTCCAGGGACATGCGGCGCAAGGCGCGCTGGATCCAGGCGGCTTTGGCCCGGACGAACTCCGCAGCGAAATCTTGGGAAATTCCCGGGGGCAGCACCACCTCGACGCCGCGCCCCGGCAGGATGCGGATGGTGGCGCGCTTGGCCCGCGAGCTTTTGCGCACGGTGTATGCGGGGAGAGTGGGAGCGCTTTGCATTATACGGTACCGGTTCTTTTCATCACTTCCCCCGTCTACCCCACTGCAAGCGGTACCGCAAGAAAACTCTGCCGGTAAGGGGTCTGCGGGGCCCAGCCTCGGTTTATGCTCCATGAAGGTGCGCGGTATCGCTACAGGGTCCGACTATATGCGGAGAAGCTCTTGACCGCGATTGGTTCACGAACTAATGCTGAAGCGAGCGGCGATGGACTCTGGGGGCGGGGCTCGCCGTATCCAAGCGTAAGGAGCGTCAATGCGTTTCGGTTGGACTCTTGCCTCATTACCCATCAGATTCAAAATATTCCTCGCCTTCGCCGCGTTGCTGGTCCTTGTGCTCGCGAGCGTGTACGGCGTCGTCTCCTTCCAGGTGGAGCGCGCCATGACGGAAAGCATGCGACAGGAGCTAGAAAGGCTCACCCGGGTTGTTCTCGGTATGGTCGATAGCAACGCCCGTATTTCGGTGCAAAACTATTTGCGCGGCGTGGCCGAATTGAACCAGAAACTCACCGCACAGTTGTATGAGCGCGTGCTCGCCGGCGAATTGAGCGAGGCCGAGGCCAAGGCGCAGGCCGGAAAGCTTTTGTCGCGTCAAAGCGTAGGTCCCACGGGCTATATCTACGTCCTCGACGCCACAGGCCGCTTTATGCAGCATCCCTACCCGGAGTTGCAGGGCGTCAGGACCGGAGAAAAAGACTTTTTGCGCCTGTTCTCGAACCAGGGGGGCGGGTATGTGGAATATGATTGGAGCAACCCCGGCGAGCCGCGGAAACGTCCCAAAGCCGCCTATGTCACGTTGTTCGAACCTTGGAACTGGTATATCTGCGCGTCCGCCTATCGTGACGAATTCAGCGACATGGTGCAGGCCCAATACCTGAAGGACGGGCTGGAGGCCGTTGACCTGGGGAACGGCGGGGCCGTGTTCGTCTTCGACGACCAGGGTGAGGCTGTCGTCGCGCAGGGCGATTCGTTTCTGCTGGGGCGGGACGCCCGTGCCGGGGAGATACGCAAGGCCATTGTCGCGGGGCAAAACGGCAGCCTGCAGGAGAGTTGGCAGGAGGCTTGGGAACCGAGACCGCGGGAACGTCTGATTCTGTTTCGCCACATAGCGTTGCTGGACTGGGTGGTGGCCTCGGCCGTGCCTCTGGACGAATACCGCAAGCCTCTCAATACGTTACGCAACAGCGCTATGTTCCTTTTGCTGTTGACCCTGGCGCTGGCGATACCCGCGAGTTTTTTCGTCGGGGGACACATCACGCGCCCCTTGCAGCGTCTTATCGGTAAATTCGAACAGGGCGCGCGGGGCGACCTTTCCGTGCGCGCCGTTGTCGGCCCATTGGACGAGGTGGGGCGTTTGTCCGCGTTTTTCAATGAGTTCATGGCTCGGTTGGAGGCCTATGGCAGAGCCTTGCGCGAATCAGAGGAGCGGTACCGCTCCGTGATGGAATCCACGCCCGACCCGATCCTTGTCTATGACCTTCAGGGACGCTCCGTATACTGCAATCCCGCGTTCACGCGGGTTTTCGGATGGGACCAGCAGGAGGTTCTGACGCAGAAGATTTTTTTCGTGCCGCAGGAAGCTCTGCATGAAATCGACCTGCTGATCGATTCGGCCCAAAAGGGCGAAAACGTGCATGGCCTGGAAACGGTTCGCTACACCAAGACGGGCGAACTGCGGAACGTGATCCTGAGCGGCGCGCTCTATCACGGCCGGGCGGAGGAGCCCACGGGCATGGTGGTCAGTATCCAGGACGTAACGCAGAACCGCCAGGCCGAAGAGGCCTTGAAAAGGGCCGAGGAGGAGCACCGCGAGGGGCTGGAAAAGCAGGTTCGCGAGCGTACGGCCGCCTTACAGGATTTGAACAGGGAGCTGCTCTTGGCCAAAGAGGAGGCGGAAAAGGCCACGCAGGTCAAGAGCGAGTTTTTGGCCAATGTGAGTCATGAAATCCGCACGCCGCTCAACGGCATCATCGGCGCCACGGATTTGGCGCTTAACGAGCAATGTTCCCAGAAAATGCGTCACTTTTTGGAACTCGTTCAATCCTCCGCCGAGGCCTTGCTGGAGATCGTCAAGGATATCCTTGATTTCTCCAAGGTTGAAGCCGGGAGGCTGGAGCTTGACCAGCATGCGTTTTCGCTGAACTCGGTGCTGGAGGACATGAAACGGCTTTTCGCTCCCAAGGCTTCCCAAAAACGCATAGAATTGTTGTTTCACATGGACCCCTCCTTGCCGCGCAGGTTGGAGGGAGATTCTTTGCGCGTTACGCAGATTTTCAACAATCTGGTGGGCAACGCCCTGAAGTTTACCGAACCCGGCGGCAGCATAGTGGTTTCCGGCCGTGTGGAACGTGAGATGGATGCGCAGCGCCTGTTGTTGTGTTTCAGCGTGAGCGACACGGGCATCGGCATACCCTTTCAGGCGCAAAAAAGGCTCTTCGAACCGTTCATTCAGGCCGAGACATCCACCACGCGCACCTACGGGGGCACCGGGCTTGGGCTTTCCATTTGCAAACGGCTGGTCCAATTGATGGGCGGGCGGATAACCGTGGAAAGCGCCCCCGGAAAAGGGAGCGTGTTCACTTTCACCGTGGAGTTGGGCAAAGGGGCGGATACGGATGAACCCGCGATTTTACCACGGGATTTTATAGGCAAGCGCGTGCTGGTGGTGGATGACAGCGAGCAGGGCAGGATGGTGGCCAAGTCTTTGCTCTCCGCTCTGGGGTGTGAGACGCTGCCGGCCTCCTATCCATCGGAAGCCATGGAGATAGTACGCGCGCACGGCCCAAACGGAGCGCAACCCATTGATTGCGTTTTTGTCGACTGGATCATGCCGCAAATCGACGGCCTGGCTTTGGCGAAACAGATACGTGAGGAGTTGGGCCCGCAGGTGCCGGTTGTGTTACTGACCGCGTTCGCTGATGACGACATTCTGGAAGGGGACGCCACAACGTACGTGGACGGTGTTTTGGGCAAGCCCTATACCCTGGACACACTGGCCCACGCGCTGCACCACGTGTTCTCCCAGGAGGAGCGGGCCGACGCCGCGCAAGAGGGCGCTGCCCGTCCCATGGGATCGCCCCTGGCCGGCATGCGCGTGCTTGTGGCGGAAGATAATCCCACCAACCAGGAAATCGTTGTGGCGGTATTGGAAAATGCCGGCATTCATGTGGAGCTTGCCGCAAACGGCCAGGAGGCCTGGACGCGGTTGCTGGAACTGGGGCCGGAGGGCTGCGACGCCGTGCTGCTGGACGTGCAGATGCCCGAGATGGACGGTTTCGAGCTGGCCCGCCTGATCCGCAGAGACCCGTTGTACGCGGCCCTGCCGCTCATAGCCGTGACGGCGCATGCCGGAAGGGAAACGGAGGACGCCTGCCGCGCCGCGGGTATTGAAGGGGTGGTGAACAAGCCCTTTGACCGCAAACGCCTGCTCAACGCCCTGGCTGAACACTGCCGGGGACTGCGGCTCTCCGCCGCGCAGCTCGCGCCCAAGCGTTTGCGCAGGCTTGATCGGCCGCAGCAGGAACCGGGAGGAGAATTCGCCCACATATCGGGCTTGGAGGCGCAGGAAGCCATGCAGCGCCTTGGGTTGGGCGAGAAAGGGTTTCGGCGCATCCTGGCCAATTTCGCACGCACAAATCAAGACACGGCGCAGCGTATGCGCTCGGCGCTGCAGCGGCAGGATCTGCAAACCCTGCAACGTGAGGCCCACAGCCTCAAGGGCGGGGCGTCCAGCATCGGCGCAAGGGAGTTGCACCATGCGGCCTGGGCCCTGGATCAGGCCCTCAAAGACGGTGAGCGCGATGCCGCGCGGCTCTTGCCCCTGATGGACGCCTTGGACGCCGCCATGACCCCGCTGCTGCGTTCGTTGGATGAGATGCGGGAGGCGCCAGCAACCGGAGCGAAAAACACAGCATCGCCGGAACAGCTCGCGGAAATGATAGCCGAGATGGAATCGGCGCTCGGCATGGCGCGGCCCGTTGCCGTACGGCAAGCTCTGGAAACATTGCAGGGGGTGCTCGGCGGCGCGCGCATGCGGCGTCTGGCGGAATTGGTCGAAGATTACGAGTACGAGTCGGCGGTGGATCTCTTGCGCACCCTGGCCAATGATATGAGGGGCGCAGGCGCGCAATAAGGCATGAATACGACTTTCGGATAAAAAGAAAAAAGTCGCGGGCTTTCGCGCCCGCACGACGACCAGGGGAGGCCCC
>CAZFCK010000020.1:0-35710 GCA_964517355.1 uncultured Desulfovibrionaceae bacterium
GGGAAATGCATAAGAGCATCTAGCGCTTTTCAAGCGTGAGATGCTCTAGGCCGTGCTACGACCGCGCCCAATGGCTGGAGTAATTAAAAAGGTTCTCCCCCGGCCCCTTTCCCGCACTTTCAAATTCAGAGATCGTAAAAACAACTATCATCTTGATTTTTTTTGTTTATATTTTGTGGAGAGACTTTTCGGGGGCTTTATTTTACGACACGCCTCAGCACCACCGTTCGCAATTCGAATTTTTACCTTGATCGCGGGGCCAGAGGAGAGCTCCCCGGCGGGGTTTGGGGTGGAGCGCCACACTTGAGCATCAAAATTTTGAAAAAGTATAGATGCTCTTATGCATTTCCCTGAATAAATAAACATTGTTTCAGGTGTGATCCTTATCCAAAGGCGAAAATGCGCTAACCTATTTACAGTTTGTCCGCTCTAGGCCTTGCCCTTTTCCTTATGATGGAGGATGTTGCGGCATAATCGGCATTCGAGAAGGGAATTCCTCCATTATATCCATTCCCCCAACAAGGAGCAAAGGCATTATGTGCAACGCCAAGTCCCTGCCTGCACTTTTCCTCTTTGTCTGCCTTTTGCTGTCCGCCGCGCCAGCCTGGACCGTGACCGACGATATGCGGCAGCTGCAGGAAACCGGCGTATTGCGAATCGGGGTTCTTGGCATCGACGCCCCGCCCTTTGTCTTTGAGCGTGGCGGCGAATTGTGCGGAGCGGATGTGGACATGGCCCGGGACTTCGCGGAGCAACTCGGGCTTCGACCGGAGTTCATCCGTATTCCCGGCAGCTACAACGAGCTTGTCGAGGCCGTGGCTGCCGACAAGGTGGACATGGGCATCTCGGAACTGACCAAAACGGTACGGCGTGCGCAAAGGGTGCTGTTCAGCAGATCGTACATGACCACGGGCTTCACGCTTCTGATCAACCGCGTGGTCGCCGCCAAGGCGCTCAGGAGCCAGGGCGCCTCGAAGACCGACGAAGTCGATTTCGTGAAGTTCCTCAACGCTCCCGGGTATACTATAGACACAGTGCGCGGTTCGGCCATGGTCGAGATGATGCAGGAGTTTTTTTCCGAGGCCACAGTGCGCACCACCACTTCATGGTTGGAGAGCGCGGAGGATGTCTACAATGGCAAGGTCGATGCGGCCCTGCTGACGGACTCTTCATATTTGTCCATTTTCCACGCCATGCCCTCGCTGGGGTACAAGGTGGAAGCGCAGCCTTTGCCGATAAAAGACGCTCTGGCCATAGCCGTGCAGCCCAAGCTGCCCGACCTGTTGCGCCTGCTCAACGATTATGTGGACGTTACGGCCGACAAACGCAAGACGACTCTCGCGGAGTTGGTGAACCGTTACTTTGGGGAGTCCGCAGCCCGGCCTCCGGACCGGGAGCCGGCGCCAGCGGCCACACCGGCAGGCGCAAAGCCCCTCTCCAGCCCCAGTTGGCTGCTGCTCGGCGGCATCCATGCCCTGGCCGCGTTTCTGCTTTGGCTGCTGGCGATTCGCCGCAGCCAGGGACTGCGCTGGCTGCTTAGCCCCTGGGCGGTGATCGGCGGGATGGTACTGGGGGGCGTCACAGGGGTACTTCATCCCGGTCTGGCCAGGTTTTTCTCTCAGCCCGCCGGGATCTACATGGATTTTTGGCGGTTGTGCGTACTGCCCATAATGATCGCAACTGTCGTCACGAGCATCTACCGGTTGCTTGTGGACGGCGGCAACTCGCGTTTGGTGCGTCGTTTGCTGGTGGCGATTCCGGTTACGCTGATGTTGTTCGCTGTCCTGGGAGTCATGGTGGGAGTGGCGGGAAAGCCGGGGGCTGATTTCCCGGAGGAGGCCCAGTCGCTGCTGGTCAAAGACATGTCGGCATACGTGAACGCCATGGAGGAGCAGAGCGTCTTTGAGCAGGTTATGCAGATGGGACGCAACATCGTGCCGGACAATGCGTTGAAGCCTATTGTCGAGAACAAGAGCCTGGCGGTTCTTTTTGTCGCCTTGTCATTCGGGATCATGCTGGCGCGTTGCGATGCGGGGGGGCGGAAATCGGTGGTCAAGGCGCTGGACACGATTCTGGAAGCCTTTACCGGCATGATTCGTATTTCGCTCTACCTGCTGCCGCTGGCGTTGTATGCCTTGGCCCTGGATTTCACCGCCCAGACGGGCCTGGAACTGTTGGGGGCGATTCTTAAGCTGGCGTTGTGCATGGGCCTGGGGCTGCTTCCCCCGCTTTTCTTTTCGATTGCCTCCCTTAGATTCCGCCTGCGTATTCCCATAGCGACAATCATGAGGGATTTCGGCCCGATGTTTCTGGTGGCTTTTTCTGCCCGGAGCAGCGTTATCGCCATGCCTCTGGGGCTGGAGGCGTTGAAGAAGCACCCGGTCATCAACCGGGATCAGGCCATGGCAGCCTTTCCACTGGCCCTGTTGCTCTGCCACGCGGGCGAGACCGTGTTCTTCAGCCTTACGCCGGTGTTCATCGGACAGGTGTTTCAGGTGCATTTCACCCTGGGCCAGTACGCATTCATCGTTCTGGGGGCCGTGCTCAGCACAACGGCCTCCGCGGGCACGATCGGAATGTCGTTCGTCCTCTTGCTCTCAATCGTCTGCGGTCCGTTGGGACTTCCGCTGGAGCCAGCGGTGATGGTGGGCATGGCCCTGATCGCCATCATTGACCCGCTTAACTCGGCAGTCCAGGCGATGTTCGGCTGCGGCATGGCCAGCGTGCTCGTGGATGACGAATCCGTGGCGCAAACCATGGCGCCCGCGGCATCGCTCCCGCTTGAACAGCCCCAGTCGCAACGCTGACTTAAAAAGCGGATGGGGATGAGGAGGGCGTTAGAGCATCTTAACGTTGAAAAAGTATAGATGCTCGTATGCATTTCTCTGAAACAATGAATATTTTTTCAGGGGCGAGCCTTATCCAAAGGCGAAAACGCGTTAGGATAAAACGGAAAGAGAAGGAAGTGGTCATGCATCTCTCTCGTCCTTGAGGGAGATGCCCTCTGGTGGAAACGCCCGACCGTATGGCCTCGCCAAACGGCCGTGGGGCATGCGCCGGGGAGTACCAGGCGTCAACGCGCAGGCCGCGGGACGAATCCGTGGTCAAATCATCTGCGCCTGATAGGCCCGCATGGCGAGACGATTCGTCAGACCGGACGCCGTGCCGCCCATGCTTTGAAATACGGAATTCAGGCTGTTGTCGCCCTCATTATAGGCCTGGAGCAGCTCGTCGAAACTGACCACGCCGTCCTTGTTCAAATCGTATTCATCGTACTCTTCTTCACTTTGCGCGCCGGAGGAACCTGTCTCAGAGGCCTGGGCATTCGATCCGGGTGGCGGCGCGGACATGCCTTGGGCCATGTTCGCCTCCATGTCCGTGCTCAGTTCCTCGGCTGTGATGAATCCGTCGCCGTCCGTGTCTATGGAATTGAACGTGTCCTCGTCAAGAGGGGTTTCATCGAGACTCAACACGCCGTCGCCGTCCGCATCGTCATTTTCGATGATGGACGCGGCCAGTTCGCCGGTGTCGATGTCTTGCATCTTCAAGGTCAGTTGCCCCATAAACGCGCTCCTGGCGTTCATATGCTTCTGGGCGTCGGCACTCAACTCTTCCGCAGAGATGAATCCGTCGCCGTCCGCGTCTATGGAATTGAACCTGTCCTCGTCAAGAGGGGTTTCGTCGAGACTGAGCAGACCGTCGCCGTCCGCATCGTCTTTCTCTACGATAGAAGCGGCGATGTCATCTGAACTCGGGCCGCTGTTTCTTGACGAGTTCATACTCTGGTTGATGTTATATCCTACGCCAAAGACGCTGGATCCACTTACCGCTGCGATGCTCATGCCATTCTCCTTTTGGCCAATAGGGAATGTAAAGCGGCAAAAATTGCCGACCGCATTTCACCATTTGTGATAAGCAAATACCTCGCCATGACTCGGAGAGTTGAAAGAACGCCGAAGGGCTGTATGGCCAGATGAGGGAAAAGCCCGTGGGCCGGGCTTGCACACCGCGCGGGACGACGCAAGGGTAAACGGATACCGGGCAAAATTTTCCCGGACGCTGCAAGCGAATCGTCCGATTATTCCGGCAATGCCACCGGGAGTAACCGTTGGGGCCGCAAGGGGGGCTACCCGGCTTCAGACGGATGGCCGTATTGGGCTCATTGGCGTAAGAGCATCTTAACGTTGAAAAAGTATAGATGCTCGTATGCGTTTCCCTGAAACAATGAACATTGCTTCAGGGGCGAGCCTTATCCGAAGACGAAATTGCGCTGACACCATACTACACCAGAAAACGATAGGTTATAACTACGTAAAATTATGAAGTTTAGGAAGGGGAGAGCGCAAGAGAGGGGAAACCCTTTTCAACGGGTCTCCCCTCTCGCGTTTTCGTTTCCGACGAAGTACGGAACACGCTCTCGTCATTCTCCGGAGGCGTGCCGGTTTTCAGAATTATGAACTGTTATCCACCAAGATAGGCCTTTGTGACTTCCGGGTCGTTGAGCAGGTCCTCGGACTTGCCTTGGGCCACCACTTCGCCGGTTTCCAGCACGTAGGCGCGGTTGGCGAATTTCAGGGCCGCGCGGGCGTTCTGCTCCACGAGCAGGATGGTGGTGCCTTCCTGGTTGATTTCCTTAAGGGATTGGAACACGCGCTGCATGAGCAGGGGCGAGAGCCCCATGGACGGTTCGTCCAGGATCATGAGTTTTCGCGCGCTGATAAAGGCGCGGGAGATGGCCAGCATTTGCTGCTCGCCCCCTGACAGGGTCCCGGCCTTCTGGATCTTCCGTTCCTCGAGCCTGGGGAAGATGGCGAACATGCGCTGGATGTCTTCTTCTATTTGTTTTTTATCCTTGCGGGCAAAAGCGGCCAGCTGCATGTTCTCCAGCACGGTGAGATTGCCGAAGAGGCGGCGCCCCTCCGGGACGTGGGAGATTCCCAGCTGGGAGACCACCTTGTCCGGCTGGTACTTCAGAAGATCGTGTCCGTCAAAGGTCATGGCGGAACCCGGCTCCACGGGAATCACGCGGGAAATGGCGCGCAAGGTGGAACTTTTACCGGCGCCGTTCGCGCCGATGATGGTCACGATTTCGCCTTTATCGATGGTGAAATCCACGCCGTGCAAGGCCCTGATCCGGCCGTAGGACACCCGCAGGTTTTTTACGGTAAGCAGCATCATTCAACCCTTTCTTCGCCCAGATAGGCCTCTATCACTTTGGGATTGTTCAAAACTTCCCTGGGTTCGCCTTCGGCCAGCACTTCGCCGAAGAACAGGCTCTGCACGCGCGTGCACAGATCCGTAACCACGCGCAAACGGTGCTCGATAAGGAAGATGGCCAAACCGAAATCCTGGTGCACCTTGCGCACGACAGCGATCATGTCGTGCATTTCTTCCGGCGTCATGCCCACGGTGGGCTCGTCCAGAAAGAGCAGGGAGGGCTCGGTGACGAGCGCGCGGGCCATTTCCACGCGCCTTGCCGCGCCGTAGGGCAGATTGACGACCCACTGGTCGGCGAATTGCGCCACGTTCATCAGCTTCAGATAACGCATGGAAAGCGCTCTTGTTTCTTCTTCCTGGCGGCGGCGTTTGGCCGTATCCAGGAACGCGCCGAGCAATCCGTAGCTGAGTTTGGAATAGCGGGCCATCATCACGTGTTCAAGCACGCTCATATGCCGCCACAGACGCATTTCCTGGAAGGTTCTGGCCACGCCCATGGACGCGATTTCATTGGGGCGCAGGCCCACGATATTGCGGCCGTTGAAGACCACGCGCCCTTCGGTGGGGCGGTAAACGCCGGTGATGAGATTGAATATGGTCGTCTTGCCCGCGCCGTTGGGCCCGATGAGGCCCACGATCTCGCCCTTGTCAATGCTGAGGTTGTAATCATTGACCGCGCGCAGGCCGCCGAAGTTGTGGCTCATTTCGTGTACTTCGAGAAGTGCCATGGCGCATCACCCCTTTGCTTGGACCTTGCGAGGCTTGAGGATCTCGCGCAGGTTGAATTCCTTGAACGCCACCAGGCCTGTGGGGCGGTAGATCATGACCAGGATCAGCAGCAAGGGGATGCATATCCACTTGAAGATTTCCAAGGGTCTGAGCATTTCGCCCAGCATGCTGATGCTCACCGCCCCCACAACCGAACCGTACACGGAATTCAGGCCGCCGAAGTAGACCATGGCCAGCATTTCGGCGAGCTTTTGCACGCCGAAGGTGGCGGGGTTCACGTACCGCAGGACGTGGGCGAAGAGCCCCCCGGCGACGCCGGCCCAGAACGCAGCGAACATGAACGCGGTCATTTTGGTTTTGCGCGTGTCCACGGTCATGGCTTCGGCCGCGCTTTCATCGTCGCGTACCGCGTTCAGCGCCTTGCCCAGGGTACAGGTCACGAAGTTGTTCATGACCCAGATGCCGAAACAGACCACCAGAAAGACCATGGGCAGCGTCGCCCAGTCCGGCTGGTTGCCCAGTCCGCGAGGGCCGCCCAAAAATTCCAGGTTTTCGATCAGGCTTTTGACGATGAACAGGAAGGCCAGGGAAATGATGGCCAGGTAGTCCCCGCGCGTTTTGAACGAGGGAATGGCGATGATCAGAGCCCCCAGCGCCGCGACAATGCCTCCGAAAAAGAGGCCGACGGGGTAGAAGGCTATGGTCCATTCGCCGGAGAGCAGCGCCTTGCCGAATATCTGGTCGTTGGCGAAGATGCCCACGGTGAACAGGCTGGTGGCGTAGGCGCCCAGGGCCATGAACCCGGGGTGGGAGCAGGAAAATTCGCCCATGTAGCCGTTGATCAGGTTCAGGCTCAGGGTCAGGAGTATGGCGATGAGCATGAGCTTGAGCGTGACCAGTCTGTAATCGCTGATGTCGGTCCAGATATGGAAAATGGCGTAGAGCAGCGCCAGATGGATGGCCACGGACACGGGAAACGACAGGCGCATGAGCGCCCCCGACAGGCTGTTGGTCAAGGGGGCGAAGAGCTTGCCCAAGGCGAGAATGGGCAGGACGTAGACCAGCGCCACGAAAAGCAGGGTGCCGGGCATCAGGGCCGGAGTCTTGAGCATGATCATCAGGCCGAAAAGCACGGGTACTTTGGGCAGGCCGAGTCCGTGGGCCAGGGGGGTGCCGGCAAAGTGCTCGATGAGCACGGCGACCAGTGCGGCCGTGAACCAGCCCAGAAGCGGCACTTCGGCGAACGCCGCCAGGAAGCGGCTGTACCACTTGGCCGGATGAGAGGCCGTATTGCCTTGTGTTGTCATAATAGTCGTCCCTTCACAGCTTGAAACGATGTGAGCATAAGGAAAAAGGTGTTACTACAACCGGAGCTTGGCGCTGTACGGTTCGCCGAAAAATCCGTGCGGCCTGAAGACCAGGATCACCAGGATGATGGAATAGGCGATGAGGTCGCGCAGGGTCGACGGAAAGATCATGGCCACGAAGATTTCGATGAACCCCAGTAAAAAACCGGCGAGCGTCGCGCCCATAATGGAGCCTCGTCCCCCGAGAATGGCGGCCACAAAGGCCTTCCAGCCGAAGACGATGCCCATGTAGGGATCGAGCACGGGATAGGCGATGCCGAACATGATGCCTGCCACGGCGGCCAGGCCGGATCCGATGGCGAAGGTCAGGGCCGCGATGCGGTTCAGGGGCACGCCGAGCAAGGGCACGACCACGAAATCAAAGGCCATGGCGCGCATGGCCATGCCCCATTTCGTTTTGCGCACGAAAAAGTGCATGCCGAGCATCATGAGCAGAGAGACGCCCACAATCATGATTTTTTTGCTGGTGATGAAGACGCCGCCGATGTCGAAGGTGGAGGTGGCCATGAGCGTGGGGAAGCGGACGCGCTGCCCACCCATGATGGCGAGGACCGCGGTTTCCAGGATGATGCCGATCATCAGGCCGGTGATGGCCGCGGAAGCGCGGGGAGCGCCACGCAAGGGGCGGTAGCCCACGCGCTCCACGGTGACGCCGAGCAGGGACGTCAGCAACACCGAGGAAAGCACCGTGAACCCGAGCATCAGCCAGTTCGGCATGCCCAGGGCCCAGGCGCCGTTCAATCCGATGAGCATCGTGGCCGTGCCGAATCCGATGTAGGTGCCGACCATGAAGATGTCGCCGTGAGCGAAGTTGAACAACATCAGGATGGAATAGACCATGGAGTAGCCGAGGGCGATGATGGCGTAGAAACTGCCCCATTGCAGCGCATTGATCACGTTTTGCATGAAGAAGGTGAACGACATGAAACTGGCTCCTGCTGAATGGGAAAGCCCGGGGCGTCATGTCCCGGGCCTTCGTACATGTCGCGGGTTCTTACACCCGATCAAAGTTCTCGATCATCCCGCGTTCGAGAACGCGAACGCAAAGAAGGCCTACGGGCATACGGACTTGTAGAAAGCGTATTCGCCGGCCTCGTTGATTTTGACCACCACGGCGCACTTGATGGGGTCGCCTTCCGGAGTGAAGGTCATGTTGCCGGTGATGCCAGCGAAGTCCTTGATCTGGACCAGAGCCGCCTTCACGGCCTCGCGGTCCTTGGCCAGGTCGCCGGTCAATCCGCCGGTGTTCTTGATGGCTTCGAGCAGGATGTTGGTGGAGTCCCAGGTCAAGGCGGCGACGTCGTCCGGAGTCTTGCCGTACTTGGCGTTGTAGGCGTCGATGAACTCCTTGGTGGCGCCGGTGGCGCCGGCCGCGGCGTAGTGGGTGCTGAAGAAGTAGCCTTTGCACATGTCGCCGCACAGGCCCATGAGGTCGCCGCTCCCCCAGGAGTCGGAGCCGATGATGGGTTTGTCCCAGCCCAGGGAGCGCGCCTGTTCAACGATCTGGGGAACTTCGTTGTAATACTGGGGCACGAACAGAACCTCCGCGCCGGACTTGACGATGTTGGTCAACTGGGCGCTGAAGTCCACGTCCTTGGTGGTGAAGCTTTCAAAGGCGACCACGGAGCCTTCGCCGTGCTTTTTCTCGAAGGCGGCCTTGAAGTATTCAGCCAGGCCTTTGGGGTAGTCGCTGGCGATGTCGTACAAGACGGCGGCCTTTGCGGCGCCGAATTCGTCAGTGGCGAAATTGGCGGCCACGGGACCCTGGAAAGGATCGAGGAAACAGCCGCGGAAAACGTAGGGGCGGTCCAGAGTGGTGTTGGGGTTGGTGGACCAGGGGCTGATCAAGGGCGTCTGGTACTGGTTGGCGACGCCGCCCGCGGGTACGGCCTGCTTGGAAGCCTGGGGACCGATGATGGCCAGGACTTCGTCTTCGGTGATGAGCTTGGTGGCCGCCTTGACAGCGGATTCAGCCTTGGATTCGTTGTCTTCGTAAACGAAATCGAGCATGTACTTCGTGCCGCCCACATCCAGGCCGCCGGCGTCGTTGATTGTCGCCTTGAGCATTTCCGCGGCGTTCTTGGAAGATTCGCCGACATCGGGGATGTCGCCGGTCAGAGGGATGTCGAAACCGATTTTGAGGGTCTCGGCCCCGATGGCGGGGCTACAGAGCAGCATCAGGGCGACAATGCCTAGCAATACTTTCTTCATTGTGTGACCTCCTCTCAAAGTTGCCACGAATCAAAATGTTGCGGGACAGCTGTCTTTATGAATTTTTTATGCTTCTGCCACGTGTTGGCGAAAAAGGGAATATTTTTTTGTGATGTTTTAACAAAAATGTCGTGGACTTTGGCGGATTATGGCCCGAACCCTCGGATTGTACGCGAGTTCCCGGACACGGCCGGCCGTCCCTCCTCATTTTCTCCGTGCCGATCAAGGCCGGATGTCTTTGGCCTTGGGGAAGGTGATGGTGAAGCGCGCGCCCTGGTCTCCGGTGGAGCTGGCGCGGATGGCGCCCCCGTAGTCCTTGACGATGCCGTAGGAAATGGAAAGGCCGAGGCCGGTGCCTTTCCCCACGTCCTTGGTGGTGAAAAAAGGCTCGAAGAGCTTGGCCCGGATGGAGTTCGGGATGCCCTTGCCGGTGTCGCAGACCTCGATGACCACGGTTTCATCCTTTTCGCAGGTCGTGATGGTGATGCTTTTTTCACCGTTCATGGCGCGCCTCTGCCCCCATTTTTCTTCAATGGCGTCGCGGGCGTTGATGAGCAGATTGATGATGACCTGTTCCAGCCGGTTGGAGTCGGCCATGATCATGGGCAGGTCCTCCTGCAGCTCCCAGTGTACCTGGATGTTGCGGACATTGAGTTGCTGGCTGAAGAAGTCGAAGCCCCGCCGCAGAACGTTGTTCACTTGCACGGGCATGGTCCTGAGGTCGGACTTGCGGCCGAATTCGCGCATGTGGTCGATGATTTTGCCGGCCCTGTCCACGTGGGTGCTGATGCCTTCGGCGATTTCCTGGAGCATTTGAGGTTCGATAGGCTGGTTGCGCCCCATCTTACGGGCGAGCAGGTTGCTGATGGTCTTGAGAATGGCGAGGGGTTGGTTGAGTTCGTGCGCAACGCCCGTGGCCATTTCCCCCAGGGTGGTCATTTTGCTGGCCTGGATGAGTTGCTGTTCGGTTTCGAGTTTTTTGGTCACGTCGGCGCAGGAAACGATGAGCACTTTTTGCTCCTGGAATGCGGCCGGAGCGATGCCCATTGAGACAAATATGGTTTTCCCGGATTTGGTGAGTTGCGAGCACTGGCTGATCTCGCTTTTTTCGGGAATGATGCTTCCCCAGTCTTCGCGCTCGTCTTCACGGAAGAAGGTGAGAAAGGAGACGCCCACCGCCTCTTCGCGTTCATAGCCGTAGATGCTCACGGCGGAGTCGTTGCAGTCCAGGATGACGAGGCTGTTGGCGTCGAGCACGAACAGGGCGCTGGGGGTTGATTCGAAAATAGCCTGGTAGCGCTCTTCCGAGGAGGCGAGCTTCTCTTCCAGCTCCTTGCGGCAGGTGATGTCGATCATCATTTCCATGGCCGCCACCACTTCGCCGTCCTTGTTGCGAATGGGGGACGTGTAGACGATCCAGTGAATGGGGGAGCCGTCTTTGGACAGGCCGCTTTCCTCGCTGGTGTGGGGCAGCCCGTCGGTGAAGGTGCGGTCCGCGGGACACACCGAACAGCGTCTTGACCGGCCCTTGGTCATTTCAAAGCAGTGGTGGCCGCAGGACTGGCCGAAATGCTCCCTGTAGAGGCTGTTGTGCCGCACCACGCAGAAATTGCGGTCCACCACGCTGACCAGGCAGGGCACGTTTTGGAACAGATCGCGGTACTCTTCGCGTTGCTCCACCAGTTCGCGGTGCTTTTCCGCAACCTGGCGGCCCATCATGTTGAAGGCGTCCGCCAGGGCGCCGATTTCATCAACCTGCGTCATGGTGATTGTCTTGAATTCGTCGCTCGCTCCCACGTGTCTTGTGGCGTTGATCAGGCGCCGGATGGGCTTGAAGATGGATCTGTAGGTATAGAGGAACAGCGCGGCGAATGTCGCGAGGAAAACAAGCACGGATATGAGCAGGTTGGTATGCTCGAAATCCTCCACAATGGCGATTTTCTTTTTCGTGCTGACTTCCATCTCCAACAATCCCAGGATCTTTTCGTTTTCGGAGTGGAAATGGCAAGGGCCTTCGGAGCATCCTTCGCTATTGGGGATGGGCGTCATGATGCCCACGAATTGCTCATCTCCGACTTCGCGCACGCGGCTGCGTTCCTCCAGGCTCATGCTCACGGGGGGCGGTTCGAATTGATGGCAGGTCCAGCAGGGGGGGGAGCGCTTGTCCACGATGCTGGCCACCTCGTTCTTGTTGTTGGAGAACATGATGCGGCCTTGCTTGTTATAGAGGCGAATGCGCTTGATCTCTTCCTGTTTGCTGATGTTGTTGATGATTTCCTTGATGTCGTTTTCCGAGTCGAGCATCATCGCATAATGCAGCCCCAGAAGGATGGTGTCGGAAAGCATGGCGATGTCCGACTTCACGTTCTTGAGCACGTTTTGTTTGAAATAAAAAACGTTGAATCCTATCCAGAAGATGACGCACAAAAGCAGCGTGACGCCGCCGGACAGCAGCATCTTGAAGATCAGGCTGTGGCGTATGGACTTGATGCGCATGGGGCGCTCCCGGGGTTGAGCATTCCACCGACAAACAGAAGTCCCGGCGCGTTTGAGCAGGTTGCAGCATCGCGCTGCGAACGAGTAAAGAGAGGGATACGCGCCGGTCGGCCTGTCGGTTTCACACGGTCTCTACCTGCGGGCCGAACCGCCGCGTCAATCGTGGCGACGGACGGTTATCGGGCAGGTCGTTTATTGTTCTGATTCAAAGGGCAGAGGCGGTGATCCTTGATGAGATCGGCCAGGGTGTATGAGTCGAGCATCTTGTACATGGCCTGGCTGGCGTCGTCCCAAATGGACCGCCTGAGGCATACGGCGGCGCGGGGACAGGTGCTCACGTCGCCGTCGCATTCCAGAATCCTGTCCTCTTGTCCGTCCAGAATCTGCGCGACCTTGCCGATGGATATCTCTTCAGGCGACATGGTCAGGACGTTGCCGCCGTTCGGTCCGCGTTTGCCTTTGATATAACCTGCCTCGTTCAACATTTTTATGAGTTTTTCCAAATACTTCAGGGAAATATCTTCGCGTTGCGCGCTGTCCTTGCTGGGCACGGGACCGGATTCGGAGTGCAGGGCGATGTCCAGCAGGAGACGCAGGCCGTATCTGCTTCTGGTCGTAAGTTTCATTTCATATCCTGGCGCGTGGTTTCGGCGTTGGGGCCGCCTTCGATTTTACATGACATGCAGGATGCTTACCCAGAATGCCCGTCCCCCGCAACCCCTTACGCGCGTCATGCCGTGCGCCGCCGGGCTCACGAAAAACGTTCCGCTCCCGTCTCCGCGCCGGGAAGGTCCTTCCGTTGTTCCGGGACATTTCTGGGGGCGGAGATGACGAAGCGCGCGCCCTTGCCGGGTTCGGATGTGACGGAGATGGCGCCCCCATGTTGTTCAATGGTCTGGTTGGAGATGAACAGGCCGATGCCCGTGCCTTTTCTGCCCTTGGAGGAGAAGAATAAGGTGAAGATTTTCTCCCGCGTCTCCTGATCCATGCCCATGCCGTTGTCTTCCACGGCGATCTCCACGTTGCCGCCCCTGTCCCGGGCCGAGAAGGAGACAAGAGGCGTTTCGGGAGCGGCCAGCTCGCAGGCGTCGACGGCGTTTTCCAGAAAGTTGACAAGGGCCGCGGAAAAGGCGCTCGCGTCCAGGATCATCTCGCCAAGGTCGTCCGGGATGTCGCAATGGTAGCGGACGCCTGCCGCGTCGGCTTTCGGCCGGACGATTTCCCCGACGCCGCGCAGGAATCCGGCTGCGTTCACGGTTTCCAGTTCAAGCGCGCGTGATTTGGCGTAGTAGAGGATATCCAGGACCATTTTCTTGACCCGGCCGATCATGTTCTTGAGGGTGTCCACGGCCGCGGCGACGCGCTGTTCGTCCTGTTTGCGCAAGCCGGATTCCAGACGGTAGATGCCTCCGTCAAGGGCCGTCAGCATGCCCTTGACCCCGTGGGACATGGAGCCGAGCATAATGCCGAGGGAGGTGAGGTGATCCTGGAGACGGCGGATTTCCGTGATGTCGGTGCACATTTCCATGACCTGGATCACCTGGCCGAAAGCGTCGCGGATGGGCGCGAACAAGACCAGGACGTTTTTCTGCACGTCCTTGCCGGTGGTGATAACGGTTTCGATTTGCCGGGTTTCGCCCGTGGCGAAGGTTTCACGGATGGGGCAGCCGCCGCAGGGATCCTCGCGATGGTTGTAGACTTCGTGGCAGGGGCGGCCCACGGCGTCCGGGAAGTCCTCATTGAAGCGGCGGTTGACCTCGGCGATGGTGAAGTCCGGGTTCTGGACCGAGATGTAGCAGGGCGCCTCGTCGAACAGGCGCTGGAACTTGCGCTGCGTGGCCAGGAGTTCTTCCTTGAGTCGGTTGAGTTCGGTCATGTCCAGGGAGATGTCGATGACCATGTCCACGGAGCCGTTGCGGTCGTGAATGGGCGCGGTGCACACCGTGACCGGGATGCGCTCTCCGCCGGCGCTGACCAGGATCTCCTTGCTGCACAACCCCCTTCCCGTGCTGAAGGTTTTGCGGACCGGGCAATTCTCGCTGGCCTGGTCGTGGTCTTCGTAAATGTTGCAGCTTTCCTGGCCGATGAAATCGCCGAGACGCTTCTTGAAGAGGTTGTTGCTGGCCACGATCTGGAAATTTCTGTTGTGCACGGAGACCAGGCAGGGCAGTTCGTTGAACAGGCCGGACTCGCTCTCCACCTCACTGGCCACGTCGGCCAGGGCCGTGCTTAGCCCCTCCACCACCTTGCAGGCTGCGGTCTGGCGCTCCAGCTCCACAATGCGGTTGGTTTTCTGCTCGACCATGCGCTCCAGGTTTTCCGTGTATTCGCGCAATTGGCGTTTCATCTGGATTTTTTCCCGGATGCGTTTCAGGGAAATTTCCAGCACATCGTTGTTGATCGGCTTGGTGATGAAATCGGCGGCTTCGTGTTTCAGGGCCTCAATGGCCAGGTCGAGGTCGCCGTGCCCCGTGATGATGACCACCTCGGTGTCCGCGTGCTCCTCTTTCAGTTTGCGCAGGAGTTCAATGCCGTCCATCACCGGCATTTTGATGTCGGTGAGCACGATAGCCGGCTTGAAGGTCCGGAAGAGCTTGAGGGCGCTCTGACCATTGTCCGCGGTTTGCACTTCATAGCCCATGTCTTCAAGGGAAAGGCCCAGAAACCGCCGGATGCCTTCCTCGTCATCGACCAGCATCAGCTTTCCGCCGTCCATTCTCATCCCCCGGCACACCAAGTGATTTTCGTGATTGAGCGCCCCGGCCCGCAGCCGGCCCGGGCGGTGAAACCGCATTATTCGCCGATGGCGTCCCGGACGATCTGAATGACTTCAGCGGGGTCGAAGGGCTTTTTGATGGTGGCCACAGCGCGCCGGATCGCCAGGTGGATGCCCGAAAGTCCGCTGATGACGATCACGGGGATGTCGGCGAACTGTTCTTCCAGCGTGAGTTTCCGATAGAATCTCGGGCCCCACTGATTGGGCATTTCCAGGTCCAGGGTGATCAGATCCGGGTTCTCCTTGAGCGCCACATCATAGGCCGCGACTCCGTCCGAGGCGCGACAGGTGAGATACCCATGGTCTTCAAAGACACTGACAAGATAGTCGACGATATTCGGGTCGTCGTCCACGACCATGATTTTCTTGGGCATACGCTTTACCTTGCAGCTGAAGTGTGAGGGGAAGTCGGCTTCCCTTTCCGGGTAGAGCGTATACTGCACCTGTGCGCATTTACAAGCCATGATTCGCCCCCGGCGCCGCGGTTTTCACCAACGGCGCCGGAGGGCCGAACATGTCTGCGAGTCTTCCTAGCCAATGGTATCCTTCACTATCTTCAGCAGTTGATCCGGATCAAAGGGTTTTGTCAGGCTTGCAACCGCTTTGGGAATAGCGTATTTATTCGCGTTGAGGCCGCTGATGACGATGACGGGGGTCCTCTTGAGTTCCGCGTTCTGGCTCAATTTGCGGTAGAATCTGGGACCCCACTCGTGGGGCATTTCCAGATCAAGAGTGATAAGGTCGGGTTTTTCCTTATCCGCGACTCCTTCGGCTTCCGAACCGTCGCTGGCCGAAACCACCAGGTAGCCGTTGTCCGTGAGCAGTTCGCTAAGGTATGAACGGATTTCCGGGTCATCGTCTACGATCATGATTTTCTTGGACATAGTCCCCTCCTGAGTGTCGAATGGGATTGGTTTCAATCCTCTGACTTTGCCGCAACCAGCCGCCGCCACGGCTGGTTGCGGTTTGTTGGTCCTGTTGCCGTATATGGTCACTCTCTCCCGTGACAGCGCTGCCGTCGCGCCGGCGTCATCAAAGGCGAACGCGACGCTCGACGGCCGCCGCTTCAGACCTTATCCGGTCTGTTGACGCTGACCACGGGACAATTCGCGCGCAGGATGACCTGCTCCATTGTCGAACCGAGCCGGGCCCGCTCCGGGTCCAGCTCCCTGGAGTGGTGGGCCATGACGATGAGATCGGCCATGCGCTCGCGCGCGAGCTTGACGATCTCGACGTAGGGCGTCCCTTCCCAGACTTCGACGTCATAGTTCCTGAAATCGCCCAATTGGGAGACGTAGGCGTCACGGATGCGTTTGCGCGCAGCGATGAGCTGATCCTCGATCTCGTTTTGGGCGAGCATCTTGCCGCTTATGTCCAGGGCGTGGAACAGGGTCAGGTCGCAGTCGAACTCCCTGGCCATGTTCAGGGCGTATTTGAAGGCGCTGTCGGATTGTTTGGAGAAGTCCGCGCCGAAGATCACGTTGCTGAAGCCGCCCTTGTAAGAGGCGGACTCGCGGTGCACGGTCATGACCGGGCATTTGGCCGCCTTGGCCACGCGCTGCAGCGTGCTTCCGGGATAGCCTTTGTAATAGGCGCGGTTCCTGTCGCCCGAGCTTGCGCCCATGATGATCAGGTCCACGTCCTCGTTGCGCGCCGCGCGCAGGATTTCCCGGTGCGGCACGCCCGTGACCAGCAGAAAGCGGACGTTTCCGGCTTCCTTGAGCTGCGCCGCGTAGGTATTTTTGAGTTCGTCCTCGACCCAGTTCTTATAGTCCTCGTCGACCTCCACCTCCTCGCCGGTGCGCACGTCGTTGACGATCTGCGAGTAGGCTTTGGTCGGCACGCCCAGGACATGGAAGACCAGCAGCTCGGCGTCGTAGCGTTTGGCCATTTCAAAGGCCACGCGAGCAGCCCCGAAGCTCGCCGGTGAACCCTCGGTAGCCAAAAGTATTTTCGTGGACATGTAACACCTCGTTGATGCTGACGGTTCTTGCTAGAGCATCTCACGCTTGAAAAGCGCTAGATGCTCTTATGCATTTCCCTGGAACAATTGGAAATTGTTTCAGGGGAGAGCCTTGTTTCAAGGCGAAAATGCGCTAAACCCCGGCCTATTCCTCGGGCTTGAGATGGTCGGGCACGATCATCATCTTGATCACCAGCGGCTTGAGAAAGGTCCAGCGGATGCCGATATGGTACTCTTCCTCCAGGTCGCGGATGGCGTCCCAGCAGTTGTGGCAGGGGGCAATCACGAGTTTTGCGCCGGTATTGATGATCTGCTCCATCTTTTTGCGCAGGGCCATGTTGCGTTGCGGCCGGTATTTGCCGATGCCGTTGAAGCCGCCACCGCCGCCGCAGCAATAGTTGTATTCCTTGTTCGGCGCCATTTCCACGAAGTAGCCCGGTTCCACCAGATAGCTCAGGATTTCGCGGGTGATCTGCTTGAGCCCGTGGTTGCGCACGTAGTTGCAGGAATCCTGCAGGGTGACGAGCTCCTTGATGCGCTTTGCGGGGTCGATCTTGATTTTGCCGCTGCGCAACGCTTCGGCCAGCCATTCCACGTAGTGGATGTACGGCGCCGGGGGCAGGCCGTCCGGCCGCCCCACCCAGTATGGGCCTTCGATGACCGTGGCCCGGTGGGCGTGGCCGCATTCCGTGCCGATAACGCGCTTGGGGCGCAGACGCTCGATGGCCGAGTAGACGTTGGCCACGTTGTCCTTGCAGCATTCCCAGTCGCCCGCGAACATGGACAGGGAGGTCTGCTCCCAGCCTTCGGAGGGCACGGTCCAGTTTTCGCCGGCGACATGGAAAAGAATGGCGGCCTCGGCCACGTCTTCAGGATAGTGTTTCGGCTCGCGGGCGTTGCAGGTGTACATGATGTCCGCGTCTTCCTTGTCGATGGGGATTTCCAGGCCGGGCCAGTCCTCCTCGTTTTCCTCGGCCATCCATTCGCAGGTCTCGACCCAGTCCTCCGTGGTCACGTCCATCTGGGCGCGGTAGACACGGTGCATGCCGGAGCCGATTTTCAACTCCCAGGGCACGAACCCCTGGGAATAGAGCAGGCCGCGCAGATAGCTGAACATGACGCCCATGTCTATGCCGTGGGGGCAGAACTGGCCGCAGCGGTTGCAGCACGTGCAACAGCTCCAGGCCACGTCCATGCAATGGCGCATGAAGGCATTGTCCACCTGCCCCTTTTTCTTGATGAGTTGTCCCAGGGTGGATTGGATTTTGTACGAGGGCACCTGCTCCGGAATCCTGCCGTTGACCTGGTAGAGAAAGCAGCTCTCGGCGCAGAGCCCGCAGTGCGCGCAGATATCCAGCCAGGTTTTTGTGCGGGACTTCAAGGTTTTTTGGATGGTCGCCCAGAGCTTGGCCGTATCCACGTCAAGCTCTTCCATTTCCGCGTAATATTGCTTGCCGCCCTTGTCGTTGAGAACCAGCTTGAGCTGTTCCTCCGTATTGACGGGCGTTCTGTTGCACAACGTTCCTTCAGGCATTTCGCTTCTCCTCTTGTAATGGCTTTGTCCGCAAACCCGTGGCTACCAGGCCATGTTTACGCCTTTCATGCCGCCGCGCTTGATGCCGTAGTCCATGCCCAACTGCATCCGGGACATGAAAAAGAGCACCACGTGGCTGAGCTTGGTGAAGGGCAGACACAGGAGCCAGATTTCGCCGCTGAGGATGTGCAGGGCGAGCCAGAAGTCGTAGTCGCCGAGGTGGTAGCGGGCGATGAGCCCGGTAACAAAGGGCGCGACCGTGATGACCAGCAGCAGGTAATCGTAACAGGTGGTCAGGATGCGCACTTCGGGAAAGGCGATGCGCCGCAAGGCCATGAACAGGCCGCCCACTATGGCGGTCCAGCACAAGAAGTCGGCCGCGCCGGCCGGCAGCGCCGGCAAGCTGAAGCCCAGGTTTTCCCGGAGCATGACGTTGTGCGCTTCCAGGAACACGGGCGTGACCAGCAGACCGATATGGAAGGCGAAGAACAGGATGGTGAAAAGGGGGCGAGCCCTCCATCCATGGCTGCCGAACGGCAGCAGCCAGAACCAGATGGAGCGGGCCGCGCCCTTGAGCCCGAACTTCATGTGCGGCCTGTAGGCCACGCGGTCCAACTGCCAGTGCAGGCCTTTGACGTAGAGCGCGACACGCGCGAACAGGCCGCCAAAGCTGATGATGAAGACCACCCAGAGAAAGGGTCCTGTCAGGAAATCATACATAACTCACACTCCTCATGCCTGGTCGTGATGGTCGTCGAATTTAGGGGCCTTGTCCTGCTCGGCTTCCTTGCCGCCCATGAGGAAGGACCAGTACATGGTCACCGCCACGAGAATCCCCCCCATGATCAGGTAGACGACCCCTTTACTGAAGGTGTAGTATTCTTGCAAAGTGTGGAATTCCATATAGTTTTCCTCCTGGGCTAATGGTCGCCCTTGTATTCGGGATGCTCGAAGAAAATCGGCATCCTCTTGGCGATGAACCGGAAGACCACCAGGCCTACCGTGACGATGAACACGGAGATGCAGATTTCCATCCAGCTCGGGAAATAGCGGTCTGCCGCGGGCAGGTGGTAGTTGAAGGCGATCAGGGAGATGTTGAAGCGGTTGAATACGATGCCGAGCACCGTGAGCACCGCGGTCCACTTGATCAGTTTGGCGTTCCGGTCGCGCGCGCCCACGGCGTAGAGGAACGAGGGCAGGGCCACGAAACAAAGCATCTCAACGAGATAGAGCACGCCGTAGCCGGTAGACAGGTAATGCCAGTTGTTGTCGTAGGCCAGGCCGATGAGCTTGACGGCGAAGTAGCCGAAGAGCACGAAGGAACAGCCCCGGGCGAAGCCGAAGACAACCGTGTCATGGTTGTTCAGATACTCGTCGTCCATTTTGCCGTGCAGGAAGCGGTGGGACAGCGTGCCCTCGAAAATGACCATGGACAGGCCGGCCGCGATGCTCGACACAAAGAAGAACAGGGGCAGGTAGGGCGAGTACCACAGGGGGTGCAGCTTGGAGGGCGCTATGAGGTACAGGGCGCCCAGGGAGGACTGGTGCAGGGTCGAAAGCACCACCCCGAAAATGGTCAGGGCCAGGGTCAGCTTGACCAGGAAGCCGCGGATCTTTTTCTTGCCCAGCCATTCAAAGGGCGCGGGCAGGAATTCGATGAACAGCACCGTCAGGTACAGGAAAACGCACAGGCCTACCTCGAAGAGCAGAGACGTGGTTCCTTGCTGCACGAACACGGGGTAGGGCAAACGCCAGGGACGCCCCACATCGTAGTGCAGGGCGAAAACGACCAGGGCGTAGCCCAGGAACGCGGTGAGAATGGCCGGACGCACCGCGGCGTGATACCGTTTGAGGCCGAAAAGGTAGCATGCGGCCGAAGTGGTGTAGCCGCCGGCCGCCAGGGCGACGCCGCAGAGCAGGTCGAAGCCGATCCAAATGCCCCAGGGGTTGTTGTCGTCGAGATTCGTAACGGCGCCGATGCCCTTGGTGAAGCGCAGGGCCGTCAGCCCGAGGCCCACAAGGATGATCAGGCCCGTAACCACATTGAAGGTGTTGAATACCGACTTGGCGTCGGTTTGGGTCTGTGTGGACATCAGACGCCCTCCTCGTCATTTTCGCCCTGTTCGTTTTTTGCTTGCAGGGCTTCTTCCACGGCCTTCTTGACCTCGACCTCGATGCGGCGTTTGTTGTCGATCTCGGCTTTGGAGAGGGCCTCGTGCAGGGTCTTTTCCGCTTCTTCGCCGGCTTTGCGCAAGGCGCCCTTGACGGCGGCGCTCTTTTCCTGCTCCGCGTTTTTCTCCTTGCGCTTGTTGATGGCGTATATGCCGCCGAGCAGCACCGGCCACAACCCCACGACCATGGGCACGGCGGCCAATGCGCCGGAGGTGAGTTCGGGCGCGGACTTGACGCCCAGGTCCTCGCGCAAGCCTATCTCGCGGAACGGAACTCCGGAGACGTACATCCAGCTTGTGCCCCCCATCTCGTACTCCCCATAAATGTGGTCGATGTACTGTCCGGGATGGTTGCGGATGCGCTCGCGGGCTATCTTGATCAGATCGTCGCGCACGCCGAAGGTCAGGGCCTCCTTGGGGCAGGCCTCGACGCAGCCGGGCAGCTCGCCTTTTGCCAGGCGGGGCGCGCACATGGTGCATTTTCTGACGCGCGGCGTCAGGGGCTCGTCGTATTCATACGTGGGTATTTCGAAGGGGCAGGCGATCATGCAGTAGCGGCAGCCAACGCACATCGAGGCGTCATAGACCACGGCGCCGCTGGGCGTCTTCTTGAACGCCTTGACAAAACAGGCCGAGGCGCAGGCCGGCTCCAGGCAATGGTTGCACTGGAACTTGCGATATATCGGGGCGCCGCCCACCTGGTACTTGTTGACAACCGTGAACTCGTCCGGACTGGTTCTGCGTCTGGCGTTCAACACCTCCAGATCGTCAAAGGGCTTTTCCGGCTGCGGCAGTTCGTTGACTTTGTTGCAGGCGGCTTCGCATTTGCGGCAGCCGATGCAGCGGGTGGCGTCGAAGAGCACACCCTGACTTCCGGGATAGCCCTTGAACTCCTTGCCCGCGGCTGCACCCTGCCGGGGCGCGACGGCGCTTGCGCCCGCCGCGCCTATGAGACCTAGGAATGTTCTGCGTAACATGTGCTCCACTCTCCTTGAGGCTATCCGTTGTCTTTCTTTGCGTGACAGGCGACGCAGTCCGTGGACACGGGCTTTTCGAGCTGCATTTCTTTGTGACAGTCCATGCACTGGCCATGGTAGGCGGCCTTGAGGCCGGGGCGTCCGGGCCTGCTTTCCGTAAAAGGCGTCCCGTGGCAGCTTTTGCAGCCGGGCGGCGTGGTTGTGGCCGGACTGTTGTGATGGCAGCCCTGGCACGTCGAGACGTCGGCGCTGTGGAACACGGAAGCGAGGGAGTCCTCCTTCATGTTTTCCATGAGCTTGAGCACGATTTTGCGGTGCGGCATTTCGCTGGGTTTATACTCGTTCGCCAGCGCGCCGATGACGACTTTTTCAGGGATGTCGTTCACGTTTACGAGTTTCTGCTCTGTGGAGCGCGCGGCGACGATGTCCTTGGCCAGGGCCTGCCGCGCCTCCTTGGTTTCGGGCAACGGCAGAGACAGCGGCGGAGCGGCGGCGGCTTGGATCGTCACCTCTTCGGTCGCCGGGGCCGGGGACGCGGCATCCTGTTGCGGGGCGATGGTCAGATGACAGGTTCCGCAACTGTCGGCCGCTGGAGCCGGGGTGGTCTCGCGCGTCGCATGGCAACCGGCGCATGTGGCCGCTTGCTGCCGCTCGGCGTGGCAACCGCTGCAGCTTTGCGTGGCGTCCATCTGATGCATCGCCTGCTCCAGCGTGACGAACCCGCCTTCTTCCGCACCGGTGAGGGTGTGGCACTCGCCGCAGGCCTTGACGCTTTTGTGGTGACAGTCCGCGCACGAGGCCACGTTTTCTTCGTGGGCGATGTGGTTGAAGGCCACGGGCATGAGCCTGGCCAGCTCGCTTTCGGTCGGTTGGGGAGCGTCTTTGGGGCGCGGGGGCAGCAGCAGCGTCGCATCGGGTTGCTTGCGCGGCAGACGCGGCAGTGTTCCGTCGAGTTTCTCGACCATGCCGGCCAGGCTTTCGCGGATGGCCTGCTGTTGCTTTTCGCCGTGACAGCCTGCGCAATAGGTGGGGCCGAAGCGTTCTGCCTTGGCCTTCTCATAACTGGTGTGGCAGTTCACGCACTGGGCATGGAAAGCGGGGACACGGGGGAGCTTGACGTCGCCCTGGGGCGCTTCGGTGTGACAGTAGCCGCAGCTTTCTTCCTCGAACTTCACGTAGACCAACTTGTCCGTGGCCTTGTCCAGCTCATGGTGGCAGGAGCCGCAGTTGGTCTCCTGGCCCTTGTCCTTGGGGATGAGGTCCGAACCCCAGTGCCGGTAATGCAGGGCGTTGTTCAGGTCCACATCCTGTCTGGCGTCCGCGTATGCAGACGTTTCAAGATGGCATGCGCGGCATTCGCCGGCCTGGGGACCGAAGGTTTTGGCCTTGGCCGCGGCTTCACCGGCGTGGCAGCCGATGCAGCCCTGGTGGTACAGCTCCTTCATAGCGGCGGCGTCCAACTCCTCGGTGCGCATGAAGTCGAACACCAGCACCTCCGCGCCGTCCTGCGCTTTCGTGGTCTTGTGGCACGTCGTGCAATCCTTGCCGCGCTCCTTGAGCGTCTCGGTGTGTTTGTCATGCACGAACTGCGCCGGGGGCATTTCCAGCGCCTGCTGCTTGGCGATGACGTCGATCATGATCAGGTCGGGCCTGGCCTTGTCATCGTCCGCAGAAGCGCCGGTCATGCTCATGACATCCATGCCGAATCCGAGCACGGCTGCCAGGACGACCAGGAAGCCTGTTAATCCTGCGAGTACTTTCCTGTTTGCCATGATAATCGCTCCCTCTTTACTCTAACGGTGGGCGGCGATGCTGGGTGATGAGTCGATCACAGTCCCGCTCCCTCACGGAGCTGCTTCCACGACGTGACCGCCCGGCTTCAGCGTTCCGAGCCTCCGGATGGCAGGCCGGAGAAGGTGGAAACACCGGAAGCGCAGAGGTATCGCCAAAAAACCCCTTGCCAAGTGGGTTAAACTGCCTACCTGCTTGGTAGGTTATTAAACCCACTTGGCAGGTAGATTATTTTTCATACCTGTGTCAAGGGGTTTTTTTGGGAGTGAACATCTGTGTGATTTTTCGTTCTTTTTTTCAGATAAGTTGGATGCTGGTGCGCCGATTATGATGAACGTGCGCGACAGCCTCCGTTCCAAACATCAAGTCGCGCACCCGGGCGCGGGAACGGCGTTCTTTTCTTGACTCCTTCCAGCGTTGCGGGGATATGGAAGAGAAATGGAGAGAACCATGAACGTTGCGCTGCTGCTTATTGATCCCCAGAATGATTTTTGTGCCGCCGGTGGCGCCCTGCCCGTACCGGGCGCCGTTGAAGACATGACCAGGGTCTCGCGGTTTGTCGATTTGTATGGACCGAAAATGAGCAAGATATTCGTCACGCTTGACTCGCACCATACTCTTGACGTCGCCCATCCCGCGTTTTGGGTCGATGCCGCAGGGAATCCGCCTGCACCCTTGACGGTGATCAGCCTGGAGAGTTTTCAAAGCGGAAGATGGAAGCCTGCCGGCAAGGAACACGAATCCGTAACGGCAGAGTATCTTTACCGCCTGGAAAAAGGCGGCAGGTATCAGTTGGTCATCTGGCCCACGCACTGCGTGATCGGTACATGGGGGCACGGCATTTTTCCCGGACTGGCGGATGCGCTGTCCAGGTGGGAAGCGGGGAACAAGCGCTTTGTGGATTACCGCATCAAAGGCGTCAACCCCTTCACTGAGCATTATTCCGCCATCAGTCCCGAGGTCCCGCTGACTGAAACCGACATCGACAATGCCTTCCTGAACAGCGTGCAGCAGTGTGAAATGTTGCTCGTCGCCGGCGAGGCGTTGTCCCATAGCGTCGCGGCAACGGTCAGCGATCTCATCGAAAGAGCGGACGATGATTTCGCTAAGAGAAT
The DNA here is from genome assembly GCA_964517355.1 of uncultured Desulfovibrionaceae bacterium. GTDB lineage: Bacteria > Desulfobacterota > Desulfovibrionia > Desulfovibrionales > Desulfovibrionaceae > CAZFCK01. The sequence goes on from CAZFCK010000020.1 coordinate 24,348, forward strand.
CGTCATACTCGAGGACTGTATGTCGCCCGTTGCCGGTTTTGAGCCTATCGGACGGGAATTTTTGGCGGAAATGAAAGAAAAAGGCGTAACGCTCGGTTCAAGTTCCGTTTTCCCGGCCCTGTAACGCTCCCATTCTCCCGCCGGCCGGCAGACTGACCAGGTGGAGGGGCGCGCGCCCTGGGCCCGCGAATATCATGCTTATCAATGCTGATATGCTTATAGTACCATTTCCCATTTTTAGAGTAAGTTATGAAAATTTCGAGGAGAACCTTTCTAAGGTTTCCCCCCCGAATGCACTTTCGGAGTAACGGAAAGAATCACATACTTATAAGTTAGATCAGATAAATAGTTATGGAGATTCTTGGGAACCCTTTTCAAAAGGTTCTCAAGCAGCCGGAGGCGGGCCGATTTCAACGTTGTAAAGCGCTAGGGCGCAACGCCCCATGCGAGGGCGGGAGCGCCCAGGCTCTCCATGTCTCCGCGCACGAGGCGCAGCATGTCTTTGCCGTCGGCGGAGCCGATCTTGAGGGTTTCGAAATCGGGGGGCGCAGACAGTCGCTGCAGAAGCAGCCCGTCCGTCCCGAACCACAGCGGCAGGACACCTCCCAGGAAATAGCCCCTGGCGCGCAGCGCTTCGGCGGCCTCTGGCGCGGCAGGATCGGCGAGGTTGAGGATGACCTGTACCGCCCCCTCCCCTAACTCCCGTTCGCACATGGCCGCGCGGGCGAGCAGGTCTTCTCCGGCGGCGGTGACTTCCAGCCGCGCCAGGCCGGAGAGCGGGAGCAGGGTGGATGTCAACCCCGAGGAATGGCCGCGCATCCCGGCCAAGCCGGACGTGAAGGTTCGCTGCGATTTCAGGCGGCGGTAGACGAGTTCGCCCAGCTCCGCGGCCCGGGGCGGCAGAAACACGTCGTGGGGCCGATCTTTTTTCACCGAAAAATAGAACAGCATGCTGGTGCGTTTCCGGGCGCCCTGTTCTCCCTGCGAAAAGACGCCGGCGGGCAAGGCCTCCAGTTCCAGGCCGCACTCGACGAACCGGCATTTGCGGGAGATGTACTGGGTGAAGACGTGCGTGCAGACGGCTTCCACGTAAAGCGCGTCGGCGTTCGCCCGCGCGGCGAGGGTCGTATCGGCGTATCTGCAGAGGGTCAGCCCCATGGAGGCGTCGCGGCAGCTTCGCATGATCATCAACTGGCCCGCTTCCAAAGTTCCGGGCCACGGCGGGCAGCGGTACAAGCTGATCATGCCCAGCACGTCGCCTCGCGGGGTGCGGGCCACGGCCGTGTAGTGTTCGCCGGAGACGAAGCGCCGCGCCACGGCTTCGGGGTCGTAGACGTAGTCGAAGGGGTGGTCGGGGCCGTAGACATCGTATACGCAGCGCGTGACGGGCAGCGCGTCCTCGGGCCTGAAGTCGTCGATGACGTACTCCTGCCCGGGTTCCACCACGTGGAGATCGGCGGCGAGCCGGGCCAAGGATTTCGCCCTGGGTGCGGCGGGAGCTGGAGCGGATTCTTCCATGAGTATTCCTCGGTGTCGAATAATTGGCGTGTAGTTTCTTCCGGTGGGGATGCCGGCCGGAAACCGCAACGAATTTTCTCAGCGTTGCCTGTTGCGGGAAAGGGAGATTCCGCATTATAAATAGCTCATCGTTCCGAAGCTTGCAAACATCCTGTTTGGAGTACTCCCTGCTTCCTATCTTTATGGATTCGAGACAGTTGTTTCGGGTGGCTCGCGGTCCTGCCCGTGGGGATTTCAAGTGTCCGCGCCGTCAGCCGGGCGCGGGCATTGAGGCGCGGCGTCGCCCTTGCATCGCGATGACGTATCTGCCGGTTTGGATGCGGAACACTGCCGCAGGCTGCGCCTGCATGAGGAGAGGCGTGTGGATGACATGATCAGTTCGCTCAAGGTGTCGCTGGAGACGCCGCCTGTACCGGCCTTCGCCGCGCTGGTCCAGAAGATGGTGGAGGCCGCCGGGGCGCAGATGGGCCTCGCGGAGAACGACCGCTTGCGGCTCATGCTCGCTGCCGAGGAGGTGTTCGCCTATCTCTGCGGCAGCCTGGACCGGGACGCCGTGATCCGTTGCGAAGTCGCGGACGGCGGGTGGCGCGTCGGAACGACGCTGAGCGCCGAGGCCGGGAGCCTGGAATTGGGTGCGCTCAACGTGACGGCCAGGCCGCTGCCCCGTAGCGGCGAGGAAAAGGAGCTGGAGGATTTGGGGCTGCTGGTGGCGGCCCGTTTCGTGGACAGGCTTCGAGTCTCGCGCGAGGCCGGCCGTCTGATCCTGACGCTTTTCAAACACAAGCACTATCCTAAGCTTGTCCCCGGATGCGCCGCGCCTCCCGAGCCGTTCGCCGCCCGGCCGCCGTTGCGGGTCACGCCCGCGCCCGCGCCGGAGCAGGTCAAGGAGGCCTGCCGGCTGGCCTGCGCGGCATACCCCCATCACCAGATCCACGAGGCCTTGTGGCGTCCCGGCATGCTCGTGGACATGCTGGCCGCCGGCGACATGGGTGCCTGCCTGGCGACCGACGCGGAGGACCGGGTTTGCGGACTGCTGTGCTGGGAAGCCTCCAGCCCGACCTGCTTTATGGCTTCGGGGCCCTATGTTTTTTCTGACCATCTGCGCCGGGAGACAGCCGAGGCTCTTGCCGACAGCTTGTTCCAGGAGTTCGCCAGGTGCGCCGCTACGGTGGTAATCCTCGTGCTCGCGACGGACGACGCCCCCACCGACCGGTTCGAGCCTCTTGGCGAAGTGAACTACTGGAACGCCGAAGGCGACCGGCAGCCCATGCTCGCCTTCTACCGTGCGCTGCGCGAGACGCCGGGGAGCAGGGTCTGGGCCCACCCGCGGTTGCTCCCTTTTTTGCGCCGCGAGTACGACCGGCTCGCCTTCATGAGGAGCATCGCCATGGTGGAGAGCCTGGGCGAGCATGTGCCCGCGCGGTCGGTCTTCGCCACGGAAACGCGCCTGGCGCTGGCCGAAGCGGTCATCCGGCCCATGCTCGACGGCCAGGACCGGGCGCAGAATCTGGCCGACCACACGTCCACGCTCAAAGCCGGAGGCTACCGCAACATTTTTTTCCACATGGACTTGGCCGAGGGCTGGCAGGCGTCCATGGCCGGCGAACTCATAGACGCCGGCTTCGCGCCGCTGCTTCTCGCGCCCGACGCGGCCAAAGGCGATCTGGTGATCTTCCAATATGTCGAGTGAAATGATTTTGCGCCTCGTCCCGGACTACGTCCGGGGCTTCACGGCCTATACGCCAAGCCGGCCCGACCCTGAACTGATGCGCCTCTACGGCGTCAATCGGCTGGTGCGATGCAATAACAACGAGAATCCGTTGGGTCCGCCCCCCGCCGCCCGGAAAATTCTGGAGGGCTTCGACTGGAGCCGCGCCGCTCTCTATCCCAACGGAGACGGCTTCTATCTGCGCAACGCCCTGGCCGAGAAATTCGGCAAGCACCCGGAGCAGTTTCTGGTGGGTAACGGCTCGTGCGAGATCATCGGCAGCGTCATCAAGGCCTTTTGCGGGGCAGGTGACAACATCGTCACCGCTGATAAAACCTTCGCGGTCTACGAGTGGGTGGGCGTATTCCTGGGGCTGGAGGTTCGTCTCGTGCCGCTCCGGAATTTCGGTTTCGACGCCGAGGCCATGCTTGCGGCCATCGACGAGCGCACCAAGGTGGTCTTCGTCTGTAACCCCAACAATCCCACGGGCGCGTGGTGGGACCGGGAGACCATGACGAGCTTCCTGGAGGGAGTGGCGGGCCGCTGCATCGTGGTGGCGGACGAGGCCTACATCGAGTACGTGGAGCAGCCCGGGTTTCCCGACGCCATGGAATTGCTGGATGCCTGGCCCAACCTGCTCACCTTCCGCACCTTTTCGAAGATGTACGGGCTGGCCGGACTGCGGGCGGGATACCTGTGCGGCTCCCGCGAGGCGGTGGACGTGGTGCGCCGGACGCATGTGGCCTACTCGGTCAACGTATTGGCGCAGGAGGCGGCCCGCGCCGCACTTGCCGACGACCGGGAGCACATCCTGGCGACCCGCGCGGCGGCAGCCGGGGCCCGGAAGATTCTGATCGAGGCCTTCATGGCCATGGGGCTGGAGTACGTAGCGGGCGAGGGCTGTTTCGTCATGGTCCGCACGCCCATGTCCGACACGCTCCTCTACCGGCAGCTTATGCGGCGCGGCTTCATGGTCCGGACCATGACCGGCTTCCGCTTCCCCAATTGGGTGCGGGTGAGCCTGGGCCTGCAGGAGGATATGCTCGGCTTGTGCGATGCGCTGAAGGATATCCTTGCCGAACTCCGCTGATCTCCCCCAGAACCGCTCGCTGCTCAGTTTCGAGTTGCTGACGCTGGACGCCGTGGCGCTGCCGGCCGCGGCAAGGACGTTCAACGGGCCGAAGGGGCCGCGGCCATGAGCCGGTGGAGCAGATTTCCCGCCACCACGCGCCGGTAGCCGGCGGAGGCCCTCAGGTCGTCGATGGGGCGCACGGCCTCGCAGACCAGCGCGGCGGCACGGTCGATGGTCTCGCGCCTGAGCGTCCCCCCCCGCAGCGCTTCTTCGGCTTCAGGACACCGGACCACTGTGGGACCCACGGAACCCAACGCCAAACGCGCCTCCTCCACGCAGCCGTCCGGGGCGATGCGCAGCGTCGCGGCCAGGCTGACGATGGAGATGGCCAGGGCCTGCCGCTGGCCGACTTTCTCGAAGTGCTGCACAGTGTATTTCCGATCCGGAATACGCACGGCGGTCAGCAGTTCTCCAGGCCGCAGATCCGTCCGGCCAGGCCCCAGCACGAAGTCCTCGATGGGCGCTACACGTTCGCCCCTCGCCGAGGCGAGTTCCACGGACGCCCCCAGAACGTAGAGCGGCGGCAGCGAATCCCCGGCCGGCGACGCCGTGCACACGTTGCCGCCAAGCGTTCCCATGTTGCGTACGAGCGGCGAGCCCATGCAAGCTGCGGCCCGGGCAAGCAGCGGGGCTCGCTCGGCGGCCAGTCTGCTGGCCAACAGCTCGGAGAAGGTCACGGCCGCGCCGATGCGCAGGCAGCCGTCCGCAACGGTGACGCCGCGCAGTTCCCCGACGCGCTCCAGACAGATGATGGCCTCCGGCGTCAGCAGTCCGGCGCGCCGCAAGGGGAGCAGATCCGTGCCGCCCGCCATGAACGCAACGTTGGGCGCGGTGTCCAGCAGGCCCAGGACCTCGTCCAATGTCCGCGGCAAGTGTACGCGGCTCATGGCGTATCCTTGTCTTTCGAACCGGGGGCAAGCGTCCGTGCGGCACGCTCCACGGCGTCGACGATTTTCTGGTACCCGCCGCAGCGGCACAGATTGCCGGAGAGGCCGACCCGGATTTCATGACGGGAAGGGAAGGGCGTGCGGGAGAGCAGATCGGACGCGGCCACGATCATGCCCGGGGAGCAGAAACCGCACTGCACCGCGCCGTGGTCCGCACAAGCCTTCTGGAGCGGGTGCGGTTCGGCCGGAGACCCCAGACCCTCGATGGTGGTCACCTCGCGCCCCTCCAGCTGCGCCGCCAGCATCAGGCAGGAGAGCCGCGCCCGACCGTCCACCAGCACGGCGCAGGCTCCGCATTCGCCCGCGCCGCAGCCTTCCTTGGTCCCGCTCAGGCCGCAATCCTCGCGTAGCAGGTCCACCACCCGGCGATCCGGGGGCGCTTCAAGCGCCACCTCGCGCCCGTTCAACCGGAAGCGGATCGTCATGGCCGTTTTCCTTTGCCTTGCATGGACGCATCACGCATGGCGTCCAGAATTCGTTCTCCGGTAAGCGGACCGCGGCGGATGCAAACGCCGCAGGCGTCAGCCACAGCTGCGGCCACGGCTGGGAGCGCGCCGCTGAAATTCACCTCGCCGACCCCTTTCATGCCAAAGGGGCCTGTGTGCTCCACGGTCTGGACCGGGCAGGATGCGATCTCTGGCGCGTCCAGCGCCGTGGGTATGATATAGGTGGAAAAATCGCGCGTGAGCAACCGGCCGCCATCCAGCAGGACTTCCTCGGAAAGGGCGTAGCCCAGGCCCTGGACCACCGCGCCCTGAACCTGTTGTTCGTAGCCCGTGGGGTTGATTACCCGCCCCCCGTCCGTGGCCGCGACCCACCCCTTGACCGCCGCCTGGCCTGTCAGTTCATCGACCTCGACCATGGCCATGTGGGAGGCATAGGAAAATATGGCATGCGGGAAGCCCAAGCGAAAGCCCTTGCCGGTCTCCAGCTTGTCCTTCGCCACGGCCATGACGTGCTCGCGAGTGACGGTGCGATCCTCGGGGGGAAGAAACCGGGCCAACATCCCTAACGGCACTTCCCTGCCCGTGGGGGGATGAAAGACGGCGCCAGGGATAAGCTCGAAGCCACCGAGGTCGTCGACGAACAGGACCATCGCCGCTCGATGGAAGAGCTTTTCGCGCATTGACCGACAGGCCTTGATAAGCGCCGCGCCGAAGGTGTAGACGGTGCGGCTGGCAGTGGACGACCCGCTGGGCAGCGATGTTTCGGTGTCCGGCTGGACGATTTCCATGCCTTCCCTGGGCTGGCAAAGGCATTCGCCCGCTATCTGGAGATAGGCCGAGGCGTTGCCCTGTCCCATGTCGGTCACCCCGCTGTAGATACGGAACGCCCCCTTTTCCGTGAGTTCCAGCTTGGCGATGGCGGCATCAGGCAAACCGCGGCCGTAGCCTATGGCGTTGGCCACGGCGCATACGCCGACACCGCGGCGCTTGAAAGCCGGGGCCTGATTTTTCCAGGCCTCGCGTTCCCGCCAGCCAGGGGTGTCGCGGATGGTTTCCAGGCATTGCTGCACGCCTGTGGACGTGGTCAGGGTGACACCGGAGGAAGTGCGGTCGCCGCGGCACAGGGCGTTGCGCAGCCGCAACTCCAGAGGGTCCAGACCGAGCTTCGCGGCCAGCATGTCCATCATCCGCTCGATGCCAAAGTTGGCCTGAGCTATGCCGAAACCGCGCATGGCGCCTGCGACGGGGTTGTTGGTGTATACGCACCAGCCCCGGACGCGCGTATCCGGGATGCGGTAGGGGCCGCCGGCGTGTTCCATGCCCAACGCCATGACCTCGACGCCCAGGTGGGCGTATGCGCCGGTATCGAAGATCATGCGGCAGTCCAAAGCCCGCAGCGCGCCGTCGGCGTTCGCGCCAAGGACGTAACGCATGGTCGCGGCGTGGCGCTTGTACCCGGCGAGCATGGTTTCCTCCCGATCCCAGACCATTTTCACCGGCCGGCCCTCGGCGTGTAGCGCGGCAAGAGCCAGCAGGCACTGCACCGTGGCGCCGTCTTTGCCGCCGAATCCTCCGCCAAGATACGGCGCCTGGATGTGGATGGAAAGCGGGTCCAGGCCCAGAGCGTGGCCGATCTCGAACCGGTCGCGAAAAGGGGCCTGAGTCGAAACGATCATCTGCACGGAGCCGTTGGCGTCGGTCCAGGCCACGCCGGTGGGCGTCTCGATGAAGGCATGCTCTTGGGGCGGTACAGCGAATTCGCCCCGGATTATGACGGGGCAGTCGCGAAGGGCCCGCCTGGCGTCTCCCTTGACCACCTCCTCAGTATGCAACACGTTGCCTCCGGGCCGGTCCCCATGCACCAGCGGCGCATCCTTGGCCATGGCCCGCTTCGGATCCAGGACCGCGGGCAACGATTCCATGTCCACCAGCACGCGCTCCAGGCCGGCCTGAAGCGCCTCGCGGTTCTCGGCCATGACCAGCGCCACGGCCTCGCCGCAGTGGCGGACCTTGTCGCCCGCGAGCACGGGCTGGTCCTTGTGGACGACGCCCTGGCGGTTGGTTCCCGGCACGTCTTTGCGGGTAAGCACTTTGAACACGCCTGGCACGCGCCCGGCTTCGGTCACATCCACCGCCCGGATGCGGGCGTGGGGCGCGCCGGCCCGCCTGGCTCCAACCCAGAGGCAATCAGCCGGGAGCTGGTCCCCGGCGTAGCGTTCAGAGCCGGTGGCTTTGGCCAAGGAGTCGCAACGCGGGAAGGGGAGGCCGATCTCCGGTAAACGGGGCATGTGTAATCCTCAGATGAAATATATTTTTCATCTTCATGCATGCGCGCATTTTTATTGTCAATCGATTTTTCAGGGATTCCACACAGATGGTTTGTTTTCCCGTCCGCATGCCCATGCGGGGAGAGCACATCGCGTTTGCCGCGATTTTTGGGCGGCGGCAGCAGGGGCGTTTTTCCCAGTATGCGGCCAGGGGAGCGGTTTTCGCGGGGGCTTCCGGCTCAGGCGTCCCCGGGAAGAAGTTTTTTCTTTGCCAGTTCACGGCCCACGTCGGTAAGGCCCAGCCGGTCGTAGGTCCCGGCCACGGGAGCGCCCGTGGTCCTGTCCCAGCCCATGGCGTCGTAGAACAGGTCCATGGCCGTGTCCATGTCGGCGCGATCCATGCGGACGACCCCGGCCGTGAACGCCGGCCGGTCCTGCGGGTCCTGGAAGGCCCAGTCCGGAATGCGGTCGTGGCGGGCGCGCATGTCCAGCTCCCCCATGTCGCGGATGGTCAGGGCGCGGTGCAGGGTGAAGATGCGTTCGGCGACGCGGTCCAGCTCCTCCCGGTCCAGGCGGTGGCCCGTGGCCGCGGCGTAGAGCTTTGACTCCAGGCTGTTGTCGCCGGCGTAGCCACGCTCCTTGAGCGGCGAGGCCACCCAGGGGCCCATCCAGTTGCACAGGGCCAGGGCGTCGTGCAGCTCCTTGCGCAGGATGGACCACTTGGCGCGCCGGACCTTGGCCGGGTTGACCGGAGTATAGAAGCCTGGGGCGTCCAAGGCCTCGGCCGAGCCCCACAGATCGGCGGCCAGACGCCGCTGTTCATTCAGGGGCAAGCCGTTATGGATGAAATTGGAGTGGGAGTGACACTGGGCGTCGCGGTTGAATTGGGTGTTGATGATCGCCCCGCATTGGCCGTCCTCGTCGTTGGCGTGGTGGGCGGGGTGCCCGAGCTTCCAGTAGCGCATGGCCGGATCGCCGGTCCACTCGTCTTCCGGCAGAGACCAGAGGTCGAATAGTCCGCCGGTCCCACGGCCCAGGATTTCGCCCAGCTCCCCCTGCCGGAGCCCGATGCGCGGCAGCAGGTCCAGCAGGAAACCTGGGTCGGCCCTGTCGTGCTTTTCCCAGGGGATGGACCGGTATTCCTCTGCACCCAGCCTGGCCTGGATCACGCCGTCCTCCCTCAGTTTCAGGAAGTCCCGCTGCAACTGGCCGTAGTTGCACCACAGCCCCATGTCGTCACGCAAGTGCAGGGCGACCATGCCGGCCTCCAGGGCGGTCTCGCTCTTCTCGCCGCCAGGCAGGCTCCGGAAGAAGCGGCGGCCGAAGGTCAGCCCCATACACGTGCTTTGGGCCACGGGGTTGATGTTGTGCCGGGCAGCGGCCGCGTCCGAGCGCAGGACGGTGTGGCAGCGGATGGGGCAGGCGGCGCAGCCCGCGTTGCGGACGGTGTTCTTCCAGGCGTGGTTGCCCAGGTACCAGACCGCGCTGTTGCTGCGGTAGGCCATGTGATTGGGGCTGAGGATATCCTCCGGCATGACGACTGGCGGCGAAGCCGCCCCCCAGACCCGGCCCGGCTGGCCCACCCAGCGCGACTTCGGATGGCAATGCTCGGCCTGCTGGTGGGGAAAGGCCGGGGCCACGTGCTGATTGACGGCGCCCAGCAGCCGCAGGTGCTGTTTGATCAGCATTTCCCACTCGTCCTTGTTTGCGGCCACGCGCACGGCGCCGCTGCCTTGTACGGCGATGGCCTTCAGCTTCTTCGCGCCCATGACGCCCCCCACGCCCCCGGCCGAGTGCGAGAGGGAGTTCATGATCGCGGACATGGGCACGCATCTCTCGCCGGCCTGGCCGATGGCCGCGACAACGGCCTCGGCACCGGCCTCCCGGCAGATTTCCCAGGTCGTGCGGCGTATGCCCTGGCCCCAGAGGTTTCCAGCGTCGCGCAACTCCGCTTTGTCGTCACGTATCCAGAGCCAGACAGGCCGGTCGGCCTGCCCCTCTATGATGAGGCCGTCGTAGCCGGCGTACTTGAGCGTCACGGCGAAGTATCCCCCCATGTGTCCGCTGCCGACCAGGGGGCGGGGCCAGCAGGTGGGGAAGATGGTGGTCACGGCGGTTCTGCCGCTGCAAGGGACGCTGGTTCCGGCCAAGGGCCCCGTGGCGAAGATCAATTTGTTGGCGGGAGCGAAGGGCTGGGTTCCGGCGGGGACTTCCTCCCAGAGCACACGGTAGCCCAGGCCCGTTCCACCCAGGACATCGCCGTATTTTTCCACGGTGGGCTCGCGCGTTATCCTGCCCGTGGACAGGTCCACGCGCAATACGGTCCCGGCCCAGCCGCCGGGGCGGGTTCGACCCGAGATGCTGAATACGCCCATACCGGCTCCTTAGTTGTGACAGTCGCGGCAGGAGGCCGCCTTTTCAGCGGAAAGCCCCAACACGGCCGCCAGAGGCGCGGGCGCTTCCCGTCCCAGGTCCCGCCAGGGGACGCAGCGCAGCGCCGCAGAGGGGCAGGCTTCCACGCACTTGGGTTGGCCGTCGCAGAGAAAACATTTGGTCGCCTTGCCCGCGGCCTCATCAAAGGAGATCATGGCCCAGGGGCAGGCGTTCAGGCACAGACGGCACCCCGTGCACCGGGCCGGGTCCACACGCCTGGCGCCGGTGGCCGGGTCGGCCACAATGGCCTGGACCGGACAGGCCTCGGCACAGGGGACCGGGTGATGGCATTGCCGGCAGGTGTCCTGGACGATGAGGCCGTTCCCCCAAAGTCCGCTGGCTGGCTCTGCGCCGAAGGGCCACGGCCCGAAGGCCAGGTTGCGGCCGACCTTGATCCGGGACAGGGAGGGCTGGGCCGCGCCGTCGTTGAATTCCGTGCAGGCCAGCTCACAGCGGCCGCAGCCCACGCAACGCGATGGGTCCGCGAGAATGACGGCCCCGGCGTTCTCGATGATCGCCAGGCCAGTCCCTCCGAAGACCGACAGCGGCTCCAGCAGGACGATTCCTCCCGCCGTCCACAGGGAAAGGCGCAGGAACCCGCGGCGGGTAAGTGTGTTCATGATCAGGCCCGGACTGTGAGCCGGGGGCTGGGAGCGGCCATGTCGCCTCCTTGCCTGAGGCGGAAGAGAGGTGTTGCACGGTGGATGCATTCTTTTTTATGCCACCCCCCGGGCAAAGGCAACGGCGGCAGCATCATTCAGGCCGTACATCTTGATTCGTTCTGAAAAGATCGTACGAGAGGGGCAAGCCTCTGAAAAGAGTTTCTCCTCTCGCACGCTCTTCTTCAGAATTTTTTTGATTTTAGAGCATCTCACGCTTGAAAAGCGCTAGATGCTCTTATGCATTTCCCTG
>CAZFCK010000021.1:0-35266 GCA_964517355.1 uncultured Desulfovibrionaceae bacterium
CGTCCAGGGGCCTCCCCTGGTCGTCGTGCGGGCGCGAAAGCCCGCGACTTTATTCATTTTTCTTTTAGTTTTTTTTCTTTTAGTCCGAAAGTCGTATTCTGAACAACAAAAACCACATACGCATTGCTTTTTCCATGCGCAGGGGGCATATCTCCTCGGATGCGACTTAGTTGCACAACTCGCCAACCAGGGAGAAAAACTATGCGATTTCTTTATCTCTCATCCATTGTCATCATACTGTTACTTACCACCGGGGTCGCGACAGCTGCCGCGCCCCTTTCCGTTTTTGTGAGTATTGTGCCACAGCGTACTTTTGTGGAGCACATCGGCAAAGACCTCGTCTCCATTGAAGTTATGGTACAGCCGGGAGCCAGTCCCGCCACGTATGAACCAAAACCCAGACAAATGGCGGCCCTTAACGGCGCGGCCATCTATTTCGCCGTGGGCGTGCCCTTTGAAAATGCCTGGCTGCCACGCATCACCGACGCCAATCCGCAGATGAAGGTGGTGCATTGCGAATCCGGCATTGAACGAATGCCCATGCAGCGGCATGAGCATCACGCGGAAAACCACGCGCATCATGAAAAGGCGCACGGCAATGAAGACATCATCCTTGATCCCCACATCTGGCTGGCGCCACCGCTTGTGGCGCAGATGGCAAAAACCATTGCCCAGGCCCTGACAGAGGCCGATCCTGCGCATGCCGCGGACTACGCCGCCAACCTCCGCACGTTCCTTGCACTCTGCATCGATCTGGATGCGTCCATTCGTGAGGAATTAAAGGAAGTGCGCCCCCCGCAGAATATGTTCATGGTGTTTCATCCTTCCTGGGGGTATTTCGCAAAAACCTACGGGCTGAAGCAACTCGCCATCGAGGCGGAAGGCAAGAATCCCAGCCCCAAGGAATTGCAGGAACTCATCGAACTCGCGCGGAAAACCGGGGTGCGCGTCATATTCGTACAGCCGCAATTCTCGCAAAAAAGCGCCAGACTGGTGGCCCAAAACATAGGCGGGCGCGTGGAGCCGCTCGATCCACTGGCAGCTGACTGGCGAGCAAACCTGTTGCACGTGGCCACAATCATTTCCAGCGCTGTACGGAGCCTTGTTTCAAGGCGAAAATGCGCTAGAGCGTATTGACTACGTCTTTCGGACATAAAGATATAAAGTCGCGGGGTATCGCGCCCGCACGACGACCGGGAGAGGCTCCCGGACGCCGGGAAAACGACAATTTAATTCTTGTTTTTTCAACAAATGAAGAATGTTATAGTATATGCTCTCCTCATCAAGTCCAGATGTTAACAAAGTTGTGTAGATTTTAAAAGACGTTATAAAAAAGTTACAGAACTCCAACGTTGTTTCCACGAAAATGATCATCCAAGGAACCCCGTTGCAACAAAGGAGCATGATCATGACGCCCCCCGTTGTAAGCATCACGGACGTAAGCTTTGCCTACAACCGGAATCCTGTATTGGAACACATCAATCTCACGGTTGGCCAAGGCGAATTTTTAGCTGTTCTCGGACCAAACGGAGGGGGCAAAACCACCCTGCTCAAAATTCTCCTCGGCCTGCTGGAACCGGACATAGGCACGGTGCGTGTTTTCGGCCACCCCCCCACTATAGTGCGGGGGCGCATCGGGTATGTGCCCCAACATGTCGTCATGCAACCCAGTTTTCCCATTTCAGTACTTGAAGTCACGCTCATGGGCCTGCAAAGTTCCAGGCGGCCCGGATTTGGCTACAATAAAAAAGATAGACAACTCGCCATGACAGCATTGGAACGAGTAGGCATGAAAGAGATGGCAACACAACGTATGGACAGTCTATCCGGGGGGCAACGTCAACGCGCCCTCGTCGCCAGAGCCCTGGTCGGCGAGCCCGATCTCCTGGTGTTCGACGAACCGACCGCAAACATTGACCCGCAGGGAAAACTTTGTCTTTACGAACTGTTGGCGTCACTCGAGCAGGGCATCACCATTATTCTGGTCAGCCATGATCCGGTAGTGGCCTCGGTGAGCGTCACCTCGGTCGCCGCGGTCAATAAAACACTCATCACCAGCCACACGGATAAACTCACGCCGGAAATGCTGGCCCTGGTATACGGCGACCACAAACACACATGCCCCATAGATGACTTGCTTCACGATTCGAACACAATCCTCACTCCAATCAGGGGGCAATAATGCTCGAAATACTTTCCCTCTCGTTCATGCAAAACGCCCTTGCCGCGGGCGTGCTGGCCAGCGTGGCCTGCGGGGTGATCGGCTCGCTGGTGGTGGTCAACCGCCTTGTGTTTCTTGCGGGAGGCGTTGCCCACGCGGCCTATGGCGGTGTCGGGCTGGCCTTTTTCTTTGGTCTGCCCGTTCTGCCCTGCACCATAGGTTTCACGCTCGGCGCCTCGGGGCTTATGGGGTGGGCGAGTCTGCGCCGGGGAGAACGCGCCGACACTCTGGTGGGCGTGCTCTGGGCCGCCGGCATGGCCTTCGGCATCTTGCTGTTGGACCTCACTCCCGGCTACAATGTCGATCTCATGAGTTATCTCTTCGGCTCGATTCTGACTGTTCCGGCATCTGATTTATGGGCCATGGCGGGGCTTGACGCGCTGTTGCTCTGTGTGGTGTATTTTTACTACAAAGATTTGCTGGCGCTGGCGTTTGACCGCGAATTCGCGGGGACGTGCGGCGTGCACGTAACGCTGTTGCATTTTATGCAGCTCGCCCTTGTGGCCGTCTCCGTGGTCATGGTCATCCAGGTGGTCGGGCTGATTCTGGTCATCGCCCTGATGAGCATCCCCCCCTTTCTCGCCGAACGCAACGCCAACTCTCTAGCGCGCATGATGCTGCTGGCAACGCTCTGGAGCATGGGCTTCTGCATCGGCGGACTGTGGCTGTCCTACACGTACAACCTCACCTCCGGGGCAACCATCATCGCAGTGGCCACAGTGGGTTTCTTCCTGCATCAGGGGTTTTCCGCCCTCTTCCGATATATACGTCGCACAACGTGGAGCCACCCATGAACCAGGCCGACGTCCCGTACCGCCAAACCGAGGCCCTTTTGCGCGGCAAAGGGCTCGACCCCACCCCGTTGCGCACCAACGTCCTGCACGTATTGTTGCGCAGTGAAACACCGCTGCAAGCATGCGCCATACTGCAACGGGTGCGCGACACGCGCCCCATCAATAAGGCCACCCTTTACCGCATTCTCGACCTCTTCGTGGAGCGCGGCCTGGCCCTGCGGCACAGTTCAGGGGAGCGTTCATTCCGTTATTGCGCCATCGTCCCAAACACGCTCCACGATCAGCGCATGCATTGCCACTTCCACTGCACCCGTTGCGGCGCCATGCAATGCATCACGCACAACGTCCTCCCCCTGGACTGTGAAACGCTTGTGAACCATCTCCCCCAGCATGTGGAGCACATTGAAATCCGGCTGGATGGGCTGTGTGAAGCCTGCGAAAAAAAACTGTCGCACTCACCCCAGCAATAGTACGGATGTTTGCGCGGGAGAAATTGTCGTACCCATGGCGTTGGGAGATGAACCGTTCTGTCCGGTGGAACTTGTGAGCCTCGCAGCCGGTGCGCCTCCGAGAAACACCTTGGTGCTTCCCATGAGGTATTTATCCGGCCCCATCATGAGCCCCGACACAACGCCTCCCGCCACCCCGGCCTGGTCCCCGTTGCTGAGCGTGCCCTCCGTCATCAGGTTTTCAGCCATCCCGCCCCCGATAATGATATTGGTACACGAAGGCACGTGCGTACTGGAAAGGGCGATATTCGGATAAGGAATCGGTACCGGGCCCGCCGGCGGTATGGGCGTTTTACACACATCCGGAAAAGCGAAATTCGTACATCCCAGGTTATTGTTGGCAAACATGTTTCCTCCTTACGTTGAGAGCCTTATCCAAAGGCGAAAATGCGCTAGCCTTGCAACGGTGGCGCTTCCACAAAATCTACCCGATATGCACCTGTCCGGCGTCGATTTTGGTGATTTCCTCCGATACGTGCACCGCGTTCTTCGCATGCATGGTCAAGGTTTCCTCCACCACGCAGCGTAGCGCCCCCGCTTGTACCTCTTCCCGGTCGCGCACGTAACGCACGGCATGAATAAAGCGCTGGGTGAGCCTGTTGCAGATGTCGTGAACAACATCCGCCACCCTGTTCACGCAAGCGGCTTTGACGTTCAGCACCTTGGCCGTCATCCCAAGGCGCCGGGCTTCCATATCCACGTTGTCCGCCTGCATGGCTAAGGATTCCGCCATGATACCGGCCTCGTTGGCCGCGCAAAGATGCACATTGCCCTCGCTGGAAAGGCTGAGATCGCCCCCGGAGGTATGAAGGCGAACCGTTCCCTGAAAAGCCAAATCCGTTCCCATGGCCGCATCTTCCGGACGGCGCGCGAGTATTGCCAGCACAAAGGCCCCATGCATGCGGTCCAGGGCATCCACGGAGAGCAACACTTGATCGCCCGTTACGGGACGCACGACGCAACTCACAGCCTGCCGTGCGGCAATGACGCCCAACGGGCATGAAACGGAAAAAAGCTCGCCGCAATCTTCGGCCACCACGCCATATTCCAAATGCGGCCTGAGCGCGCCTCTGGTTTGTGGCAATGCCTGCATTTTTTTTACCTCCGTGCGCAGATTCCTTGAGCCTGTCACGATAATACGTTGTTCCGACGAAAAACCACTTTGGACTGCAGTTCTCCTCAGGTTTCACTTTGTGAAGCATGAGATCAAACCGGCATCCAGTCTTCAGCTTCGGCCAGATCCTTATCCAGCCAGCGCACTCCCGCGGTATCCGCCAAATGCCAGACGGCACCCTTGACAGCGGCCCTGTGCATCAAGGCGTTACGCAGGTCAACGCGGGTGAAGTCGCAACCTTGCAGGTCCGCGTGCGAAAAATCGCAATACCGCATGGCGGCCCCGGAAAAAAGCGCGCCGCGGCATCTGGCGTTCGGGAAACCGCAGCACTCCATCCGGGCGCCGCGCAGATCCGCCAACGACAAATCAGCTTCCCCGAAAAAGCACTGCTTCATGGCCGCGCCCCTGCACGTGCTTTCTTGCAACCCGGCCTGCATGAACATGGCGTTGTCGGCCTGGACCTGGGAGAGGTTGGCGCGGGCCATACGCGCCTTGATGAACACGGAACAGCGGAGATCCGCGCCACTGCAATCAGCGTCGCGCAAATCCGCTTCCATGGCGTTGACCTTGTAGAAAACCGTTCCACGCAGATCCTGTCCGGCAAGGGAGCAGCCGTTGAGAACGGCCTGCTCAAAACGCGCGCCCGACATTTTCCCATTCTTGAAGCTTGCTCCTAAAAAAGAACAGCGCGTGAAAACTCCCTCCCGCATGTCCACGTCCGCAAGCACGGCATTATTGAAAAAGCAGCGATCGCAACGAGCCCCGCGAAATGTGGCTGCTGTCAAATCAACGTCTTGCAGAGCAGCCTGCTGCATGGTGACGTGCTCCAACGCGGCGCCCACCAGACTGCATTTTTGCATTTGCGTCATTTGCAACGTGGTGTGGCGCAGATTGACGCCGTTCATATCCAAACCGTGCAAGTCGGCATTGCGCAAATCCGCCCGCTCCAGATTGACGCCTTGCAGACCGCACTCAAGAAAGACGCTCTTTTCGAGCTGCGCTTTCCGCAACCAGGCGCCGGACAGATTCACACGTTCAAACCGCGCCTGGGCGAGATTGGCTCCTGAAAGATCCAGGCCTTGCAAGTCCACGTCGTGAACGACCTGCTTGCTGGCGACCGCATCGAGTACTTGTTTTCTGGACCAGCGCACGCGCCCCCCTTGTTATGGGATGAGATCCTCACGTTGCCACAGCAGCGTGCGTTTCAGGTTCGCGGCATCCAGCAAGGTCCGCTCCATTACGACTTTATACAGGTCCGCCGCGAACAGGTTCGCCCCCCGCAGATCCGTCTGCACCAGCCTGGACTTGCGTAGCGAGCCTTGAAAAATATTCATGCCGCGCATTATCGCGCCTTCCAAATCGCATTTTTCAAAGCGGCACCATTTTGCGGAAACGCCGCGCAATTGCGCAAGGATCATATCGCAGGCCTCAAACATGCATTTTTCCATGACCGCACCTTCAAAAATGGCGTGGCGCAGCATTGTTTCCCGGAAAAAGGCTTTGCGCATACGAACATGTTTGAAATCAGCGCCGGAAAAACGCGTGCCGCCGGCCATGCGGCAATCATCCAGATTGGCCTTGGCAAAACGCAGTTTTTCGCCCTTACAGCCATGGAACATGGTACGCGGCAGGCACGCACCGGCAAAACACGCTTTATCCAGCACGCAGTTTTGCAGGGAGCAGCTTTCCAGGGTGGCGCCGGAAAAATCGCCGTCAGTGGCGTCGCATTGATTAAAAACGGTCATCTTGGCATTGCAAGAAAGAAAACGTGCGCCTGTGAGCAGCGTCTTGCGCAAGGCCCCCATCTCGAGCGAGGCCTCGGAAAAATCCGCCCCACTGCAATC
The DNA here is from genome assembly GCA_964517355.1 of uncultured Desulfovibrionaceae bacterium. Lineage (GTDB taxonomy): Bacteria > Desulfobacterota > Desulfovibrionia > Desulfovibrionales > Desulfovibrionaceae > CAZFCK01. Next base: position 6,483 of record CAZFCK010000021.1, read on the forward strand.
GGCCTCTTCAAAATCGATATTCTTGAGGCGGCCCTGCCGCAAATCCGTTTTTTTAAAAACGGCTTTCCTACACAATGCGTTTTCCAGGTTGGCCCGGAGCATCACGGCATCGCTGCAGTCGGCTTCCATGAGTTGCGCCTGGGAGAGGTCCGCTTTTTCAAGATTCGCGCCGGAAAAATTGGTATTATTGCATATGGCCTGGCGCAAATCGATATTGCGCAGCTCCAGGCCCGAAAAATCCAGGTTGGAAATATTGCAGCGGGCGAGTCCCTGGCCGCTTGCAATACGGCGCAAGGCTTCCTCGCGGTCCAGCGGCTCCATCTGTTCGGGGGCGATCCCGGCAGCCTCCAGAGCCTGCCGCACTTCCGGAGGTGTTTCTCCGGATTTGAGCCGCGCCAGCTTCTCCCTGCCCGAAGCGCGCATATTCGCTGCCCAGGATTGCAATGCCTCGATCCTGGCGCCGATATCCCTGGCCTTTTCCGCCTCCGCGAGCATTGTTCGCTGGGCAGCGGCTCCGGCCTTACCGAGATTGAAACGCCCCATGGCGGCAGCCTGCTCCATCATTATGCGCGCGGTTTGCTCTCCCATGGAACCACTTCCATGTGGACACGGCTGCCGCATATACATTTCAGGATCTCTCCCGGCCAGACGGATGCGCTCCGCAACTTGTTTCTCCAATTGGAGCTTTTGGGTCTGCATATCCGGAAAAGCCGCTTTGAACCTGGCGTGGCTTTCTTTGTAAAGGTTTGCGGCGAACCCTTTGGCATCCGGCACGGAGATCGACTTCTGTTTCGCGGCCGCTTTTCTTTTGTCCCCATTTTTGGGAAGAACGAAAGCCCCAGCCCCATGTGCCGTCGCCACGTCCGGTGGCAAAGCTTCCAAAATCCACTGACGAAGGGGCACTCCCGAACGATACGCCGCAAACAGGGTCTTGCCCTTGGGCAACACCAATCCTTCCGCCCCGCCCGGCAGCGCGTTCCACCTTCGCATCGTTTCAGTGACATTCGCCATGGCGGGAAGCACAACCAGAATCTTTCGCGCCGATTGCAAGGCCTCGCTCCCATCCCGCCCCGGAGGCTGTTTCGAAGACGCGAGCGCCAGAATGGAGCACAGGTCCCCGGCCTCCTGCTCCGCCAAAATGGCTTGCAACTCGTCCGGCACTACGAGAAGAGGCGCATTGTCGGCCAAAGGTCCGGGCGCGGGTAAAAACAGCGGTTCGTCGTCCGATCCAGGTACAAGATATTCGGCGTCGGCGCGTTCGAAATCCTGCAACTCCAGGCCGGGGCGCACGCGCACCCGCGACAGGTCCTTGCCGGAAAACCGAGGGAGAACAAGCCCCGCAAGCAAACAGACCGGCCCCTCTTGAGGATCGCGCCCCCAATACGTGGAAACGTCCCGGCGCGTCTCGGTATGCAGCCCCACCCAATGCCGGCGCAAGCTGTGACGGGAAAGCCCCATTCGTTGCAGTAAGTCCAAAGCCAGGCGGCCTTCCGGACGAAGCGGCGCGCCGCCGACGCCCAACAAATTTTTCCGGCAGGCGAACACAAAGGCCTGCCCTTGTTTCTGCCATGGGGGCTGCAAAGGTTCCGGGAGCAAATCGTCGGGATTGATCCCGGCCTTCCGCAAGTCTTCGGGGGACATCTGCCGCCGCAGCTGCTCCCCCATCTGCTTGCGCATATCCAGAAACGCCTTTTTGCGGGCGGCGACTTTGCCCGCCGCGGCGGAGAGACGTTGCCGCACATCCGAAACCATGCGCCGCGCAGTGGAAAAGGTTTGTTCCGTGTCGATGGGCACACCCGGTCCAAGCTTGTTCCGCAATGAGGCGGCCAGAGATTCCAATGCGCCGATATGGGCCAGCCGCTCCCCTAGCATGGCGTTCAGGCCTTCGTGGGTTTCCTGAAATGATCCGGGCATGCGGGGCGCCTTGCCCATGGCCCTGTCCCGGGCCGCCTGCAAATCCTTGGGCAGCAGACGCAAGCGTTGCATGGCGGCATCGCTCTGTCGGGTAAAATCCTCTAACGGAGATGCGTCCACAGGCACCTTGCGCTCAAGCAGGGTGCGCCGCAACTTACTGTAATGCGTCATGGATTTCGGCGGATCAGCCAGAGGTTCATGGGCGATGAGCACGTCTTCCACATCGCCTGCCTCTTCATCGCGCACTTCGCTCACCCCCCGATAGATACAAATCCCACGCAACACAGTGGGGAACAGCCACAACGTCTCAAGACGCATCTCCACCTGTTCGAAAGATAATTTCTGTTCCTTTTTCGTTGAGCGACAGCGCGTTACAAAACAGCGCACGCGAAACTCGGGTATACGGGAGCGGATGACAGGCATATCCGGATGCATATTTTCCACAAAAATATCTTCGCCGCCCTGAAAAAAACGCTCTCGCAGTTGTTGATCAAGGGGTGCGGAATTGAAAAAAAGTGGATTGAAATCATCCGGCAGGCCGGGCATGCGCGCATGCTGCCATTTCACGTCATACGTTCCCTGATATCTTTTGCGTTGCGGAGAGTTGAGCTCCAGAGGCCCAAATCCCGCCGGAGAGGGGCGGTCCGAAACCAGACCTATCTCGCTTCCAGGCAACTCCACATTGGGCAAAGGAAGCACCTTGCTGCCGTTCGCCCTCGTGATCATGTCCAAGCCCTTGCCCTTGGGATTGTCCGGAAACTTGGCGCCGCCGAAAGCGTTTTCCCACGTCAACGGCATGCTCGAAAACGGGACCGGTTTGGAGATGTTGAAGACACCCACGCGGCTCTCCCAATAGCGATCACCGAAAACAAACAATTTCTTACGGAAAGAACCCGCCTGTACGGCAACTTGAGCGGCGGAAAAACTTTTTCCTCGAGGAGCGCAACAAGCCCCGGCCACAAGCGCTTCGGCCTGAGGCTTGGGAAATCCAGCGTCCAAAGGGGTCTGCCCCAAGATCTTCGGAGCTGTGTCCCACAACTCCTGCTCCTTGAGAAGCGCGCCTGGCGCTGTGAGATCAAAAAAAAGCAGCACCCCAAGGCTTAAATAATGTCGGCCAGTTAAACCGAAAGGGCGCGTCAGAAGCGAATGTTCAAGGCCTTTAAGTATCTTCATTGTTTTACGTGACGAGAGCCTGTTACCATTGAAAAAGGTTTGCCTCCGGCGGCTTCAGAATCTTGTGAAAAAGATTCTTAATACGCCTTTTGGACTAGAGCATCTCACGCTTGAAAAGCGCTAGATGCTCTTATGCATTTCCCTGGAACAATTGGAAATTGTTTCAGGGGAGAGCCTTGTTTCAAGGCGAAAATGCGCTAGAATAAAAAATAAAGTCGCGGGCTTTCGCGCCCGCACGACGACCAGGGGAGGCCCCTGGACGCCGGAAAAAAGACTTTTTTCTTATTTTTTCAACAAATATAAATTGTTACATTATACACTCACTCTAATAAGTCGAGAACTCCAAAACTCATTATCTTTATAACCAACTAGCATATTTGCAATTTCAAGCATGTTGCTCTGAATGTACATATTGTTATTCCGGAGAAACGGGTGAAAACATCAACACCGTATTCAAGCCTGGGCGCTCTAAAGAATAATGACCATGCCCGCTGAGATCTGCACCTGCGTAGCGGTGATGCTCATCATCATGGCTGATTGCGAAAGCGACTGCGCAACGATGCTGGAAGAAAGCGCGGTCGTGCTCTGCACTCCCACCTTGGCGGTGTGCTGCATCACTGTTGTCTGCAATTCACCGCACACAAAGCCCAGATTGGCGACCATGAGGGTATATTTCGCATACGTATCGTTGCTTTCTCCATAGACTCCGTTGTGCTCCCCGAACATGGCGCTGCGGTTTCCCACAACCAGCGACTGCTCCCCATTGACCACGTTGCGGTCGGCGTGGATTTCTTCTTGCTGCGCTACAACCTCTTGATGTTCCGCGACATCTTCCTGCCGTTCCAAAACCGCTTCCTGGCTGGCGGCCACTTCCTTATTCGAGGAAGCGCGCAAGTCCTTCCAGCTTCCAGCGAACGTCCAATGCCCACCCACTTTGATATCCGTGAGCCATCCCCAATGCACATTGGTGCGATGCAAGAGGGTCACGTCCACGCGCTCGCCAAGAACCGTCTTGACATCAACACCTCCCACCATGCTCACGTTTTCGCCCAACAATACGGAATTCTGACCTTGGGCCTTGATCTTGATGTAGTCGTTGGTCACAAGGCCTATGCCGTCGCCGAAGAAACTTTCGGACTTGGGGTCTGAACCAGGATCGTTATGCGCGCCTATGCGCACGAAGGACTGGTTGGTCGGAGAATGGAGCAAAATCCGTTGGGACCCTTCTTTGTCCTCGATATGTATTTTGTTCTGCCCCCCTGTGGTAATCTTGCACATCGTGTTGTCGGTGTTGGTAATCTGACTCGGCACTTCCGGATTGGGCACTGCGGACTGAATGATGGGGCGGTCCGGATCGCCATCGATAAATGTCAACAACACTTCGGTATTTTTATGTAAAGGAAAATGCATGCCGTGGTTGGACCCGCCATAGGGCTGGGCCATGCGTATCCATGCCGATGCGCGTCCGTCATCACGTCCGGACAAATCAAAGGGCAGCTTGACCTTGTAGCGTCCCTGGTCGTCAACCTCGGCGTATTTGTCGCTCCCCGAGGCATCGATCCAGGCGTTCATGGAGCCTGTGATGCGCGGCTTTTCCGTCTGTTCAAGACTCCGAAACTGGACATCCGCGGGGATGGCGATGAAGCTGTTTTCATAATGCTGCCGCTTGTCGCGGTCGCTTGGTTTCCTGCCGAGTCCGGAGAGAAAATACGAGGCTTGGTTGCCGCTGTGCTCAACACTAACGGTCATATAATCCTGATTAAAATCACTTCGGTAGTGTTCCTCCATTGTAAAAACATAGCCAGGACGGAGAAACGGAATAGTGCTCTCGCCATGGAACATCTTTTCACGGCATTTGAAGCCTTCGGCCCGTATCTTGGCCAGGGAATCCCCCTCGGAGGGCGTGCGCACATGTTCGCCGTATTGGTAGAACGTCCCCCGCCCATAATCCGCAACATCGGCCTTTCCCTGAACCGACAAGGTCGGCGTGCGATAATTGTAGTCCTTCAACTGCACATTGCGGGGCACCATCTGCTGCCGCAGAAAAAAACGCCGCACCAACTCATCCCGGTATTGTTCTTCCAATCCTGAAGGTGGAGCGTATTTTGCGGTACCGCCTTGCGGCATGAATTCATGGGCAATGTGCGTATCCGTAACCACAAGGCGTGTTCCCCCCTGACTCTGCTCGAAATAATAATACATGCCCTCGCGCTCAAGCCAACGCAGGAAAAACTTGTAATGCGTCTCGTTATACTGGCAGATGTACTCCCATTGGGAGTAGGTATTCTGCAGACGAAAAACAAAATCCGAGGAAATCAAACCGCCATCCAAAAGAACGGCTTGCAAAAATTCAGGAGCGCTTTGGTTCAAAAACACCTGATTATGCTGCGTCAAAGTCAGCCACCACAGTTTGGGAACAAGGACGGCCCGGTAAAACACTGCTTCTCCGAACTGATGCATTTGATCGAAGTGCTTGAGAATACCTGAATAGGGAACATCTCCGTCCGGTCTGACGATGGTGAACGTGGCCGGATTTTCCAACACTTCTGTCAAATCCACGTCCGTATTGGACGACACGAGTTCAATTTCGAACTCGAACAGCCTGTTTAACCCCTCGCCTCCTGAAAAGCGAACAACACTGAAAGTATTTCCAGGCTCGGCCATGGAAACGAAACGAAATTTCTGATCGGACAACACGGTCATATACAGACTCCATAACGGCGGGGAAATTCCATTGACGCCAAGATGAAGGAATCATACATCCGGGATACACCAGAGTAAATTCCCTCGCTCCACAAATTCATCTTGACGCGAAAGCGAATTGAAGGATAATCACAATCTTGTAATTTTACATTTCTTTTCAGCCCCAAGGAGAATGCCTTCATGAAACGTTGTCTGCTCCTCATCCTGGTTTTCATGGGCCTGTGCCTGCCAGCCCAGGCGGCTGACAAGGACACACTGGTTGTCGGCGTCACGTCCGACATTCACACGCTGGATCCCGGCGTTTCCAGCGACAACTACGACTGGCGGCAAATCTACCCCTGCTATGACCGCCTCGTCCAATACAAAACCATAGACGGCGTGGGCAGCACCGAAGTGGAGCCCTCGGTGGCCGAAAGCTGGACCGTGTCCGACGACGGTACAGTCTGGACCTTCACCATCCGCAAAGGCATCACGTTCCCTGACGGGACGCCCCTGGACGCGGAAGCCGTCCGCTTCTCCTTCCAGCGCACCCTCGATATCGGCAAGGGACCTGCCGACAATATCGGCGCCATAGACAAAATGGAAGTTCTTGACCCGCAGACGCTTAAAATCACGCTGAAGAATCCTTACGGTCCTTTTTTGCAAACACTGGCCACAGACGGCGCCTCCATCGTGAATCCCAAAGTAATGGAACATGAAAAGGATGGAGATCTCGCCCAGGCCTGGCTGGCAGAAAACACCAACGGCAGCGGCCCCTTCATTCTGAAGGAATGGACCCGCGGCCAGCAGTGCGTGCTCGAAGCCAAACCCGACTACTGGGGCGAGAAGCCCAAACTCAAAACCGTGATTATCCGCTTCATGGCCGAATCCGCAGACCGGCGCATGGCCCTGGAACGCGGCGACATCGACATCGCGGAAAACATTCTTATCGATCAGTTGCCCGCTCTTGAAAAAAATCCGGACATCGACGTGAAGCGCTTTCCCTCGCAACTCGTGGAATACGTTTACGTCAACTGCCAAAACGACAAACTTAAAGACCCACGGGTGCGTCAGGCCTTGAGCTACGCCGTGGACTACAACGGCATCATCGACTACGTGCTGCAAGGAAACGGCGTGCAGATGCGCGGCCCGGTGCCCAAAGGCATGTGGGGGCACAAGTCCGACGCCAAACAATATGCCAAGGATATCGAAAAAGCCAAGGCATTGCTCAAGGAAGCCGGCGCCGAGAATCTGGAATTGACCTTGATTTACTCCGAACGCCGCGCCACGTGGGAGCAGATCGCCACCATCATGCAGGCCAATTTCGCCGAAATCGGCGTGAAGCTCAATCTTGAACTCATGGCCAACCCCACGTTGCGCGACCGCGTGGACAAAGGGGATTTCCAACTCTGCCTGGGGGCCTGGAGTCCGGATTTCGCCGACCCATACATGTTCATGAACTTCTGGTTCGATTCGAACCTGTTCGGCCTGCCCGGAAACCGCAGCTTCTATAAAAACGACAAGGTGGACGAGCTGGTGCGCAAAGCCGCGCAACTTTCGGATGTGGCGGAGCGGACCACGCTGTATAACGAAGCGCAGGACATCATCATGGAAGACGCGCCCTACATCTTTCTCTATCAGGTGCAGACCATCGTCCCCATGCGGAAAAACGTGAAGGGGTACGTGTACAATCCCATGTTGGAAAGCATGTACAACTTCCAAAGCATCTACAAAGACTAGCGGTTGAAGCAAAACGCACCGCCCGGCCGTCATCAGGCGGCCGGGCGTTTTGACGTACAACGCCGCAACAGGAAAACGGCCGCTCCAAACGTTGTTTTTCCTGCTGCAAGCCTTGGGAAATCCATCGCCTCATGCGCATACTTCACTATATCCTGCACCGCCTGTTCTACATGATTCCCGTGCTTATCGGCGTTACCGTGCTGGTGTTCATCATCTCCCACGCCATCCCCGGCGACCCGGCCAGCATGATCGCCGGCCCCAAGGCCAGCCGGGAAGCCATCGACAAAATCCGCGCCGCACATGGATTGGATAAGCCGTTGCCGGTGCAATATCTGCGTTTCGTCAGCGGGCTCCTGCACGGTGATCTGGGTGTTTCAATACGCAACCACCGCCCCGTCACCAGCGACATGGCCGACTTTTTCCCGGCAACTCTGGAACTGACCCTGGCCAGCCTCATGCTGTGCCTGGGAGTGGGCATCCCCCTGGGAATTTTGGCGGCTGTGCGGCGTAACAGCCTGGCGGACCACGCCACACGGGTGTTTTCCGTTTTCGGCGTTTCGACTCCCGTTTTTTGGCTCGGCCTCATGCTTCTGCTGCTGTTCTACCGCAACCTGGGCTGGCTGCCCGGTTCCGGCCGGCTGGATATCGCCACAACGCCCCCAACGCATATCACGGGCATGTATATTGTGGATTCATTGCTCACCGGCAACTGGAAAACCCTGCGGCAAGCCCTGGCGCATATCATTCTCCCAGCCTTCTGCCTCTCTTATGTCTACCTGGCCATCATAACGCGCATCGTGCGCTCTTCCATGATACAAGTGCTGGGGCAGGACTACATTACCACTGCCAGGGCCAACGGCTTGAGCAACGCCAAGGTGGTGCTCAAGCACGCCTTCAAGAATTCGCTCATCCCCACGGTCACCATAACCGGCCTTTCCTTCGGCGAGTTGCTTGGTGGCGCCATTCTGACAGAGACAATTTTCGCCTGGCCCGGCATGGGCAAATATGTGGTGGACTCGGTCAACTTTCTTGATTTCCCCGCCATAATGGGCTTCACCTTGATGGTCAGCCTGGCCTATGTGTGCATCAACCTGGTTGTGGATCTATTGTACGCGGTACTCAACCCCACCATAAAATACTAATCATGAGTACACGGGATATCTTAACCAACCACCCCAAGCTGCGGGAATGTCTGCTGACCTTGCGCATCCTCTCGCGCAACCCCTCAGCCGTCGCCGGCGCCGTCATCCTGACGCTCATGCTGCTGCTCGCCGTTTCCGCGACATGGCTCGCCCCGTATGATCCAATCAGGCTGAACCTCGGTTCTCGTCTACAACCTCCTTCAATGACACATCTTTTCGGAACAGACGAGCTGGGACGCGACATCCTTTCGCGCATCATGTACGGCGCGCGCATCTCTCTGCGCATCGGCATCGTCATCATCTCCATCGCCGGCGGCCTGGGGTCGCTGATCGGCGCCACGGCCGGTTATATCGGGGGGCGTCTGGACAACGCCATCATGCGCGTCATGGACGTCATTCTTTCCTTTCCCGCCCTGGTACTGGCCATGGCTCTTGCCGCGGCCATGGGACCGAACCTTACCAACGCCATTCTGGCGGTATCGTTCGTCATGATTCCCAAATTCGCACGCATGGTCCGCGGCGAGGCCCTTTCCGTACGCGAAATGCCCTTTGTGGCCGCGGCCAAAGTCTCCGGTGCGGGGCATGCCTGGATCATCCGCCGCCACGTTTTGCCGAACTGCCTCAATTCGGTCATCGTGCTCGCCACACTGACCATGGGCGACGCCATCCTTATCGCTGCCTCGCTCTCCTTCATCGGCCTGGGAGCACAGCCGCCCACCCCGGAATGGGGCGCCATGATCAGCGTGGGCCGCAAATTCCTCATGGACCAGTGGTGGTACGCCACCTTTCCCGGTTTGTTCATCCTCACCACGGTAATTGGCTTCAACATCCTGGGCGACGCCTTGCGCGACGTGCTCGACCCCCGCATCAGGAGATAACCGGCATGCCCCAACCTGATATCCCCCTTCTGGAAATCACGAATTTGAGCGTGGAGTTCTCCACCTATCAGGGGACGGCCAAAGTCCTGCAAGATATCAACCTGAGCATAAAAAAAGGGCAAATTCTCGGCCTGGTGGGTGAAACGGGGTGCGGCAAATCAGTCACCGCCCGCTGCATCCTGCGGCTTATCCCCACCCCGCCGGGGCGCATCACCTCGGGCCGCATCCACTTCCATGACGAGGACCTGTTGCGTTGCAGCAACAAGCGGCTGCGCACCATCCGCGGCAACCGAATTTCCATGATATTCCAGGAGCCCATGTCCAGCCTCAACCCCGTGTTCACCGTCGGCAACCAGATGATGGAGGTGGTCAGGCTGCACCAGAAACTCTCCCGCAAAAAAGCCGCAGCTCGATGCATCGAGACATTGTCCCAGGTGCAAATGCCCGACCCCGAACGTGTGCTGCGCAAATACCCCCACGAACTTTCCGGAGGCATGCGCCAACGGGTGATGATCGCCATGGAGCTTTCATGCAACCCGGAACTGCTGCTTGCCGACGAGCCCACCACGGCCCTGGACGTAACCGTGCAAGGGCAGGTATTGCAAATCATCAAGGAACAGGCCCGCATACGCAACATGGCCGTATTGCTCATCACTCACGATATGGGCGTGGTCGCCCAGGTATGCCACCATGTGGCTGTGATGTACGCGGGGCAGCTTGTGGAAAGCGCCCCCGTCAAGGATCTCTTCGCAAACCCCAGACACCCCTACACCAAGGGGCTCATCGCGGCCATTCCCGGTGCCGGAGGCATAAGCACCGGACAACTGGCTTCCATACCCGGCACAGTGCCCCAACTCGTGTCGCCCCCCTCGGGATGCCGTTTCAACACGCGATGCGACAGGCGCTTCGCAGCCTGTGAAGCCGGCGCTCCTCCACTGCTCCCCACGGAGAAGGGGGGGTATGTGGCCTGCCACCTCTACGCGGGGGCAGGCTCATGAACACTGCCGTGGTCCGGGTGCAGGAACTCGAAAAACGCTTCCCTTTGCGCGGAAAACTGCTACGCCGCAGCAGACGCTATGTGCACGCCGTGGACGGCGTGACCTTTGATGTGCCAAAAGGGCGGACCTTCGGTCTGGTGGGCGAAAGCGGCAGCGGCAAATCCACCGTGGGCGGGTGCATTCTGCGTCTTCTGACTCCCGACGGGGGGCGGGTCCTATTCAAAGGCACGGACATGGCGCCCCTTGAAGGCCAGGAACTGCGCAAACTGCGGCGTCAACTCTCGGTGGTCTTCCAGGACCCGCAGTCGTCTCTTGATCCTCGCATGTCCATAAAAAACATCGTGGGCGCGCCCCTGGCCGTCAACGGTCTGGCCCGGGGGCGCGAACTTGAAGAGCGCGTGGCCGCACAGCTTAGCGAAGTGGGACTCGCCCCGGAACATATGACCCGCTACCCGCACGAGTTCAGCGGCGGGCAACGCCAGCGCATCGGCCTGGCCAGAGCCCTGGTCACCGATCCGGATTTCATTGTCCTGGACGAGCCGACCAGCGCTCTGGATGTTTCCGTGCAGGCGCAGATACTCAATATGCTCCACGAGCTGCAAACCCGTCGCGCGGTCGCCTATTTATTCATATCCCACGACCTCACCGTGGTGCGCCATGTCAGCCACCATATTGGCGTCATGTATTGCGGCGCGCTTGTGGAACACGCACCGACGCAAGAACTTTTCGACTCCCCGCTCCATCCGTATACACGGGCTTTGCTTGCGGCCGTGCCCCTCCCGGACCCCGCCAATGTGCAAAATCTGGCTCCCCTGTCCGGGGATGTGCCCAGCCCTGTGGATCTCCCCGCGGGATGCCGGTTTCATCCGCGCTGTCCGCAACGCATGGAGATGTGCGCCTCCCTGGCGCCCCCATGCGTGACGCCCCACGAAGGCCGCAGCGTGGTGTGCCATTTATACGCGTAAATCCGCGCGTCTTTCCCTGGTCCAAGCGACGTGCTGTTGCATGTGCTCCACATCGCTGGCGTGAGGCAACAGCAAGGCAGTACAAGGCAGTGGCGACGTACAGGAACCGTTATCGCCCACTGTCCTCTGCAATTCCCTTATGTCCGGACAGATTGCGCACACATCTCGCCCCTTGCGGGTACAGGGACGAAGGAGTAAGGATTGGTGCCCCGCATGGCATGAGAACGCTCACCTGCGGTACTGCGAGAGTTTTTTTTACGTATGGGCCACCACGCTGAACAAAGGTTAGGGACGACACCGTGAAAATTTTTATTTGTGCTGATCTTGAGGGCATTGGCTGCGTGGCGCGGCACGAACATACGCGCCCCGGCGAACGTGAATATGAGCGGGCGCGGAACTGGATGACCCGGGAGGTGAACGCCGCTGTGGAGGCGGCATTCGAAAACGGCGCCACTGACATTGTGGTGGCGGACTCGCACAACGTGGGCTTGAATCTCCTGCCGGACCTCATGCATCCCGCGATACGGCTTGTCATGGGCGGTCCTCGCCCCTTGGCCATGATGGAAGGCATCCAGGAAGGCTTTGACGCCGTGTTTTTCATCGGCGCCCACGCCATGTCCGCAACTGCGGATGCCAACATTCCGCATATCTTTACCGGTCGCATACAACGTTTGGCGCTGAACGGCGTACAGGTGGGGGAATTGGGGCTCAACGCAGCACTGGCCGGCTATTATCACGCGCCCGTCATGCTGGTGGCCGGCGATGAAGCCGCGTGCGCCGAGGCCGAAGCCCTTCTTCCCGGAGTGGAGACTATCGCCGTAAAACAAGCCATTGGAGCCTACGCCGCGCTTTCGCAGACTCCCTCCCGCTGTCAGGAGCTTATTCGCGAGGCTGTGGCAAGCGCCATGCATCGCACGACACCCGCACCTATCTGGCGGGTAGAAGGCGGTGTGCAGTTGGAGGTGACGTGCAGCACCCCATCAGGGGCGGACAGAGCCCTGCGCGTGCCCCGCACTGAACGCATCTCCGCGCATACGGTGGTTTATCAGGCGGAAGACATGCTCGAGGCCTTCAAGGCCTTCAACACCATGGCGGATTTATTGGATTTGGTGACGTTCATATAAGGCCGTCATCTTTTTAATAAAAACGTGGAGAAAAGAATCCGGAGGGAAACCTTGCCGCCGCAGTAGCGTCACTGGTGACGCGGCTCTCCCTCCGGAAAGTCATTTCGTAAATTCGACAGGTTATTGAACCCTTGTCGTTATGTTCCCATATTCCTCCGCAAGCGGATCACGGGGTAAGGTAGAGTATGTAGACGCGCCCCCCGTGATGTAAAAAGCCCCAAGGAATGTTGCCGATTGCTTCATTATTGTTAAGCCCCTGCATCACTGCGTTGCGATTGAGCGCATACTCTTCAATGGTCCACGCTGAGGCGTTGATGCCGTTGGTGTCTACGAGCAAGGTAAGAAATTGTTGCGAAGTGGAAGCCAATCCAAAAGGAATAAATCCATTACTGGTATAGGGCGATATTTCCCGCTGCAAGCTGTTCAGGCTCAACCCCGAGGTGATCAGAGCCCATCTGTTTATCGGTACCCGTGTACGGACGTAAATAACGTAAAAAAAACTATTATAATAGGAAAGCCCCATAGGGGTGTAGCCCTGCCGGCCCATGTCGTCCAAACCGCGCTGCAACTGGTTTTGATTGCCGTATTCCCCGAGATACCAGGCGTCCGTGGTTTGATTGCCGTCGTTGACATAGAGAATATTCAACCTGCCCTGCAAAAAAGTCAGCCCGACAGGTACATAGCCTCTGGAGATGAATCCGCTTATCTCATTTTGAATCTGGGCGGGAGCCACACTGTGCTCCCTGAATTCCCAATAGTAGGCATGCGCTGTGAACGCCTGCAGACTCAGTCCCAAGGCCACGAAGAATAGAGCCAACCGCTTCATATCCTCCCCCTTTATTAAGAGTAATTTTCGCATCTTCATTTTCTCTACTCTTATACTCAACAATCCTCCGCAGGACAATGTACTACTCTGCCTCACTTTTTCGAAAATTGACTTCCCTCGCCTTCACAAGCGGCACGGTCAGCTCCTTCCAGTTACGTACAGCATCTCGCAACATGGCAATTTCCTTGAGCTATTTCCATCAGGGAATGCCGACCTCCATTCTAACCGACTATCACGAATAATGACAGCTAAAAAACGGGACACCATGCGCCACATCCCGTTGGTCTCTTGGCAGACTACGGGCAACCACGAAAACAGGTTGCGCAGCATGGCGAAATCCGAAACGTCCGGATTGGACGAGCGTGCGAAGATCAGAGGCTGTTGGTCACCACCTCGCGGTCAATGGTCAGGCGATAGGTGGAGCTGTCCGTGACCTGTAACTTGTCCGAGTTGAAGGGGTCGAATTCAAAAGGGGTGATGATACGGCTGAATATTTCGCGCAAGGCTCTGGCGCCGATGCGCGTATGCTGCACGGAATGGGTGGCGATGAGTTCCAGCGCGTCTTTGGTTATCTGCAAATCCACGCCCATGGTTTTGAAGTAATCCCTGGAATGTCTGAGGGGCGAATCATCCGCGGCCAGCAATATCTTTTTGAGTTCTTCCACACCCAAATCCTGAAGCACGGCGATGGAGCTGAAACGCGATATGAACTGCGGGGTCATGCCGTAGCTGAAAAGATCCACCAGGCGAACCTGATCTTTGAGGTCCAGCTTTTCCAACATGTGCGTCCCTTTGTCATCCGTGATTTCCACCTTGGTCATGCGCCGGTCATCCTTACCGGCTTTGATGGCGGCCACGATCTGGTCGTAAAGCCCCTCGAACGCCCCGCCGCAGATAAAGAACATCTTTGAAGAATCAATGGGGATGCGCGCCTGGCGTTTTTGGCTATGGTCCACGCGCACGGTTTCATAGAGGATGCGCTCTCCTTCGATGAGCGTCAACAAAGCCTGCTGAATGGCGATGCCCAAAACGTTGGGCTTGCCGGAAATATACGCCGCGATCTTATCAACCTCGTCAATGCAGATTGTGGCGTTTTCCATATATTCACGCAGCTTATCATCGGTTGTGTAAATGCCGAAGGTGTTGTTGACCGCGAGCTCCAGCGCTTTGAGCAACCGGCTGAGGTTCACGTCGCCGATTTCTTCCCCCGCCAGCATGTTGGCGTTCATGATGGCCATGGCCCTGTATTTCTTTAAGGCAGGGTGTTGCTCGTAAAACTTTTGAATGGTGTTCATTATGGTGGTCTTGCCCGTTCCGCTGTTGCCTATGAGCAAGATGTTCCCGGCGCGCAGTCCGTTGATGTGCTTGTATATGGCCACCGCCACTTTGCGCAGTACCTGCTCTTGGCCAAGGGTTTTGCTGGTGAGAAACTTGTAGATTTCGCGAGGCAGCGGCAAATCGGTCATAATGGGCTCCAGAAAAAAAGGTCCAGGCTCCGTCATGCGGAACCTGGACAAGAGTACGAAAACATGCCCCAGGAAGCAACAGGGGCGAAATAAAACTGCCTTGAATCAATCCAGACTCTTTTTCAGTGTATCGAGAAAGTTCCGGATATCCTCTTCACAAGTATCCCAGGAGGTGACGAAACGACATTCGTTGCGTTCCTGGTTCCAGACATAGAAAAAATACTCTTGTTGCAGCCTGGTGATGCTCTTGGGGGGCAATTCCACAAACACGTGGTTGGTCTGCACGGGGCGGGTGGGGCTCACGCCAAGAATCTTCTCCATGCCGTGGGCGAGCAACCCGGCCATACGATTGGCATGGACGGCGTTGCGCTGCCACAAGTCGTTTTGCAGCAGCGCTGTGAACTGCGCACTCACGTAGCGCATTTTGGAAACAAGCTGCATGGCTTGTTTGCGCATATTTTTCACCCCCCGGCTCAGCCCGGAGGTGAAAAAGACGACGGCTTCGCCGCACATCATGCCGTTTTTCGTGCCGCCAAAGCTGAGAACATCCACCCCGAGTTCACGTGTGCATTCTCGAAGCCCGAGACCAAGAGCGGCTGCGGCATTGGCGATCCGCGCGCCGTCCATATGCAACAACATATTATTTTTATGTGCAAAATCCGCAATTGCACGCACTTCTTCGGGTTGGTAAAGAGTGCCGTACTCGGTACACTGCGTTATGCTGACCATGCGAGGCTGGTTGACGTGCTGGTTGCCGAAGGCATGCAGAAGCGGACGCAGAGTATCAAGTTTTATCAAGCCGTTATCGCTCGGAACGGTAACAAGTTTCGCCCCCGTGATGCGTTCGGGCGCGCCGCACTCATCAACGTTCAGGTGGGCGCAATCAGCGCACAGCACGGACTCGTAGCACCGCAGCACAGCTTGCAATGAAAGCACGTTGGCGCCGGTTCCGGTAAGCACGATAAACGGCTCGCAGTCTTCGCCGAAGATCCGGCGCATGGAGGCCAAGGCGTGCTCCGTCCAGGGATCGTCACCATAGCCCACGGCATGGTCCTGATTCGCCTCCCGTATGGCCTGCATGATTACCGGATGGACAGAGGCGTTGTTGTCTGAAGCGAATGAGCGCATGAAAAGCTCCTGTGAATGCTTTAGGATACAGGGGATTGTTTCGGTTGAGCCCTTGGAGAAGCGGCATAGCTCAGGGGCGGCACCCGGTCAAGAGCGGCAATCCTTCTGGAAAGCCCCAGAATTATGGAACCGACAGGAGCCATTCCATAATGTTGGAAAGGCATGCCTTTGCAGAATGGTAACACCATGGTCATCGACTTGAGGATAATGGGTGATTGCCGTATGGTATACGCCGTTTTGCCTCCCCATATTGCAACATTGCGTCATGCCTGAATTTTATTATGATAAACAGCGCATCCTTAGCGGCTTCTTAAACATGCACAAAAATATCGTGTATTGTCCGGTAAGGGCGTTATGCGTATAACACGCGCCACACTTTAGCTTTTGCGGAAGACTCTATGAAGAAAATCATCTTCCTCGCCGGAACCCGGCCTGAAGCCATAAAATTGGCTCCGGTGATTCGTTTTTTTCGCGAACACGCACGCGATGATATGCACGTGTCGCTGTGCTCCAGCGGACAGCATAAGGAAATGCTGCACCAGGCTTTTTCGGATTTTGAATTGACTCCGGACATTGATTTGGCCCTGATGCAGCCGGGGCAAACCCTGGCGGGATTGAGTTCCAAATTGTTCACCGCCGTGGATGCGATGCTTGAAAAGGAAACGCCCGACTGGCTCATGCTCCAGGGAGACACCACAACGGTCATGGTGGCTTCGCTCTGCGCATTTTACAGAGGAATAAAGGTGGGGCATATTGAAGCCGGTCTGCGTAGTTTCGACCGATTCCATCCTTTTCCCGAAGAGATAAACAGGCGCGTGACCGGATTGGTGGCGGATAAACATTTTGCCCCCACGCAGGGCGCATGCGACAATCTGTTGCGCGAAGGAGTTGCCGCGGAGGATGTCCTGGTCACGGGCAACACGGTCATTGACGCCTTGCTTTGGATGGTGCGGAAAATTGAAAAAGAGACAGCTCCCTTGTTGCCCCGGGAAGTCAGCGGCATTATCAGTCAACAACAACCGTACATATTGATAACGGGACACCGCCGGGAAAGCTTCGGCAAAGGCTTCGAGGAGATATGCTTTGCCATCCGCGACCTTTCCGTGAAGTTTCCGTGGATCACTTTCATTTATCCGGTGCATCTCAATCCCAACGTACGGGAACCAGTGATGCATATTCTGGGTGACGTGCCCACGGTGTTGCTTATAGAACCGCAAACTTATAAACCGTTTGTCAAACTTATGCATTGCAGCACGCTCATCCTCACCGACTCCGGCGGCATCCAGGAAGAAGCCCCCAGCCTGGGCAAACCGGTGTTGGTGATGCGGGACGTCACCGAACGTCCGGAAGGCGTTCAGGCAGGCACCAGCAAACTGGTCGGAACGCGCCACGCCGACATTTTCAGGGAAGTCAGCTCGCTCTTGACCGATGATGCCGCTTATAAAAAAATGTCCATGGCGCATAATCCCTACGGGGATGGAAAAGCGAGTGAAAGAATTTTCAATGCACTGATTGACGACAACTGATTACCCGCCAACTATTATTTTACTCGACTTTTTGGGTTGAGTGTACACTATAACAATTTGTATTTGTTGAAGAATAATAACAGATAAAGTCTTACTTCCGGCGTCCAGGGGCCTCCTCTGGTCGTCGTGCGGGCGCGAAAGCCCGCGACTTTATTCTTTTTTTCTTTAAGTCCGAAAGTCGTAGTTAATATGCTCTAATCGTCATGGTTGACGCCCGCCGCGGCGTCAGGGAGATATTGATCGTATCATGCGTACCACTAAAATTTCAGTAATTATTCCTGTGTATAATGAGGAAGACAACCTGCCCTCCGTGTTCCGGGAGGTCCACAAGGCGCTGGATTCGCTGCACTGCGAATGGGAATTGCTTTTTGTGGACGACGGCAGCCGCGACGGTTCGCTTGATGTCATACGCAACTTGGCCGACGAGCATCCCGAAACCGTGCGGTATCTCGCATTCTCTCACAATCGAGGACAGTCGGCTGGGTTTGCCGCCGGATTCCAGGCCGCCAGCGGCGATGTGCTGATAACCATGGACGCCGACTTGCAAAATGATCCTGCGGATATACCGGCCATGCTCCAAACCTTTGAAAAAGGGTATGACATGGTTGTTGGGTGGCGCGCCACGCGCAAAGATACCTGGATGAAGCGCAAAGCCTCGAAAATTGGTAATGCCATCCGTAATTGGGTCAGCCGTGAAACAATCAAGGATACGGGGTGCTCCCTGAAAGTGATGCGGACGGACATGGCCAAACGCTTGCCCATGTTCATCGGCATGCACCGATTTTTACCCACGCTCATGAAGCTGGAAGGCGCCAAGGTGGCTGAAATCGCCGTAAATCACAGACCACGCATCCACGGGACCTCAAAATACGGCGTTCTTGACCGAGCCCTCTCCACATGGAGCGATTTGCTTGCGGTGCGCTGGATGCAAAAAAGGTACATCCGCTACACCATCAAGGAACAGAGGTGAATGCATGCTTGTCGCCGCGCTTGTCTTGTTGCTTCTGGGACTGCCGTTACAGCTATGCTATGCGGCGCGGCTGATTATAACCAAAGGCAACGCCTCCAAGCGGTGGTATTGGGCCGCCATGGCCGGAGGGCTCTGCAATGTCGCCTCGGGAATCCTTGTGCGCGATCCATTGTTGATCACGGGGCAGGCCTCCATCATGTGCATCTATGCCCTGACCAGACCACGCGCCAGCCGCAGCTTTCTTCCTCGGGAACGCCGGGATGAAGCGCCTTCGCCCCCAAAAGGGTCTCTTGGCTCTCACCCCTCTGAAAAACCCTGTGCCGAGGATGAAACAAAATCCCGATAAATCGTGGAGGCTGCGGTTTGGCGCTCCTGAGCAGTTCCCTTTCCAGAATAAGCGGTGTTGCGCATTAAACCAGCAGCCACACCGCATAAAGAACAAGACCCATTACGCAAACAAGGGGCACGCATACCGCAAGAAGCTTGAAGAATAGCTTGAACAGGCTTGAAAGAGGAATATCAACATCTACCACAACCACAGGCCGGGGGTTGATCAAGGATTCTTCAGCCAAGTCCAGAGGTGATCGCCCTGCTTTTTTTTCAATGTGCGTTTCTTCGTCAAAACAGAACAAAGGTCTTTTTTTTTCGCTCATAGCCTCTCTCCGGGGGCGAAACCGGCAGCTTGTTTTGCCACGCTCAGCTTTAATGGATTTTTCCAAAGACTGGACATCTGTTCCTGAGGCAATTATCACACACGCCAAACCCTTTCCAGGATAACATCAGGAGGAAGCGATGCACCATTTCACATACAAAAACGGGGAACTCTACGCCGAAGACATTCCGGTTGCCCAACTGGCTAAAGAATACGGCACGCCTTTGTATATTTACTCAGCGGCCACGTTCCGCCGCCACTTTTCGGCCTTTGATTCCGCCTTTGCGGACCTGCCCCATATGACTTTTTTTTCCGTGAAGGCGAATTCCAATGTCTGCGTTTTGCGTCTGCTGCACAATATGGGCGCGGGCATGGATATCGTCTCCGGAGGCGAATTATACCGGGCCCTTGTCGCCGGCGTGCCTGCCGGCAAGATCGTCTATTCCGGTGTCGGCAAGCGTTCCCAGGAAATCGCCGAAGCCCTTGATGCAAACATCTTGATGTTCAATGTCGAATCAAAACAAGAGCTTGAACGAATCTCGGCAGCGGCGGCGGAAAGGGGGAAAACCGCCCGCATTGCCTTACGCATCAACCCCGACGTGGATCCCAAAACCCACCCCTATATTTCCACCGGGCTCAAAAAGAACAAATTCGGGTTGGATATAGAATCTTCCATTGAAACCTACATGCTCGCCCGCGACCTGCCGGGGGTGGATCCCGTCGGCATAGACTGCCACATCGGTTCCCAACTCACGAGCCTGGAACCGTTTCTCGAAGCCTTGGACAGGCTCCTGGCCTTTCGCGACAGATTGCAGGCTGAAGGTATAAATATCCGCTATCTGGACCTGGGTGGCGGTTTGGGCATCACGTACAATGAAGAGCAACCGCCCCACCCCACCGCTTTTGGCGAAGCGCTCACCACGGCCCTGAAAGACAAAGATTTGACGCTTATTCTGGAACCAGGCCGCGTCATCGCCGGCAACGCTGGTATCCTCGTCACCGAGGTCGTATACACGAAAGATACGCCAAGCAAACATTTCGTCATTGTCGATGCGGCAATGAATGACCTTATACGCCCCGCATTGTATCAATCCTATCACCGCATTGCCGAAGTCGCCCCCCAGGGACGAAAAGAAATAACGCTGGATGTTGTTGGCCCCATTTGTGAATCCAGCGATTTCCTGGCCCGTGACCGCACCATGCCCGCACCGCACGCCGGTGAACTTCTGGCCGTGTTTTCAGCAGGCGCCTACGGGTTCCCCATGAGTTCGCAATACAATTCCAGACCCAGGGCAGCGGAGCTGATCGTGGACGGCGGCAACGTGACGGTTGCCAGAAGGCGCGAAACGTACGACGACCTTATCGCCTTGGAAAAAAACTGCTTTTAAAGCGTTTAAACTTTGAAAAAGTTGAAATACCCTGCAAAGATTTGCTTGCAACTCTTTGCCGCGAAATGATCGAGAAAGACAGGACGTCACCCTGTTTGAACAATCTCTCAGCGAGGGAGCGCCCCGTTAGCGCATTTACGCCTTTGGATAACGATCACCTCTGAATCAATGTTTATTGCTTCAGGGAAATGCATAAGATTATCTATACTTTTTCAAAGGTAAGATGCTCTAAATGGGGGCTCCCTCGACCACTTCCCCATCCCGCTTAACCCGCCACGCAATGGGAATATTGGCCCGCTATTTGCTTTCCCTTGAGAATATAAAACTCAGTGGAAACAATTGACACTTCCCGGAGGTTGTCATGGAACAGGTCGTTCGCCCGGACCAATATGCGACAGTACGCCAGATCAATGAACAAATTAATCATATGGAGAGCAGAAACAATCTGCCCATCGTCAATTCACGCCCATTGCGCCTGGGGCTCGACATATCCAATGTCTGTAACGTGCGCTGCATATTTTGCCTGGCCGATTCAGGGCGCAAACGCCCCTCTGATCCGGACGCCTTCCGCAAACCCGAATGGCTTGACCCCTTCGAGCCCCTTTTGCCCTTCCTGACCCAGGCCATTCTATCTTCATATGAAGCGGTCCTGAATCCCTGGCTTGACCAATTCATCGACAAGCTGTGGAAGCATCAGACCCCGTTGCAAATTTTCAGCAACGGCAAGGCGTTCGTCCCTGAACTCTCGGAATATTTACTGCAGCACGGACTCAAGTCGTTGTGGTGCTCTTTTCATGGCGCACAAAGAAACACGTATGAATCCATCATGAAGGGTTCGAATTACGACCAAGTCATCTCAAATCTGATGCACATGAAAATTTTCGCACGCAAAAACAAATTGGCTCATTACAAATTGACCATGGTTTTTTGCGCCATGCGCCGTACTATAGAAGAGCTATGCGATTATGTAGACTTGGCACACCGTGTGGGAGCAAAGGAAATCCAGGTGAACTACCTGCTTGTCACGCGCCAGGGAACCGGCCTGGAGCATGAGGCCATGTGCTTTCATCCCGAACTCTACGACCGCATGGTGCTGGCGGCGAAACACAAGGCCGCAAAACTGGGAATACACCTCAAACATCAACGGCTCTTCAGGGAAGGCGCCAAGGAAGCGGACACCGGTCCATGCTACCGCCCCTGGGAGCACCTCACCATCAGGCAGGACGGCAACGCCACCGTATGCTGCGGTGGATGCGGATCCGTGGGCAACATGTTCGAACAGGGCTTTCCGCAACTGTGGAACTCGCCCCGCATGACCTCGTTCCGGGCCAGAGTGAATTCCGGCAATCCCCCCCTTTCCTGTCGCAATTGCACCCGCGGAAGAGAGAACCCCTGGGATATCACCAGCCATTGCACATACCTGCGCAACATGCCGGAAGAGGAACGCACGGAGCATATTCACAACCTGCTGCAAGAAATGAATGGAGAATTAAGCCCTGAAGCGAAAAACAACCTGCTGCATGCGCAACATCTTGAAGCGGTTTCGTGTGAAGCTCTTTAAACGGTTTGCTCCCGCAATGCGAGCACATCGGCAGGCATTTGAACATGCCCCCATGCGGTACGGCATGACGTGTGAGGTTTTCTCATGAACGAACCCCGGCGCGGCATCCTTTTCAGCAACGACTGTTCCACGTATCCTTTCAAAAAATATAGGAAAGTCGCATACATCAATTCTTCCGGAATGTGCAACCTGAATTGTGAATATTGCTTCACAAACAACAACAAGGCGCACGCCAGCATCACCAAAGCGGACTTCGACTTCTTGATCGAATCCTATGGTGAATCATTCCTGCTCTGCTTTTCCGGCCAGGGAGACTTTTTTTCGGGATATAAAAAAAGCGATAGATTTCTCGAACACGTATTATCGCACGACGTGCGGGTCTATCTCGACATCAACGCGTCCCTTGTCCATGAACTCTTTGAAATCCGGAAACAGGATCTCGCCAAGATTGTTCATTACGACATTTCCTTTCATTACGAGACAATGAAAGAAAAGAATATCCTTGATCAGTGGGCCGACAACGTACGCGCCCTTGGGTCGCGGGTCGCCCCTGAACAGTGGCACGTCAAAGGCATCATCTCCATGAGGCAGCTGGAGCGTCTTCATGAAAAGATCCGGTTTTACGCAGACAAGATCTACCCCGGCACCCAAAAGAAACTGACTCTGGCTCTCGATGATTTCGACAACAGCATTTACCAGAAGCCTGTGATCAAACTCATCAACAGTATTATTGAAAAATATCCGGACGCAGTGGTGCAACAACAATTTGCATCAAGAGAATCCCGAGAAGACACGACAAGCCAGCGTTATCTGCAGGCAACGCAACAACAGACAATGTGTCCGGCAGGGGCGCTGTACTTCAAAATAGGGATAGACGGCGAGGTGTCGCCGTGCAACAAACTGAAGAAGGATCTGGGCATCACCCTCGGCAATTTGAAAACGCGAAAACTGGGCTTCTTATGCCAGCTTATCCCCTGTTCGCCATTACGAGGGCCGGGATGCATCATGAACTGGGATACTAAATATCCTGCCGCATGACGCTTGCAGACGACGGCTCTTTTCTCCACGCCGGAGTTACACATGGGGGATGCCGCCCGCGAGTGCCCGTTGCCGCGCTCAGCGTTACGTGTACAGTCTGTTTATCCAAAAGCTGTCGAAATAACGCCACGTTTCAGGAGTATAGACTAGTCTTGCCAGCGTCCTGTCGATTTCAACGAAGTTGCTCATGACATCGGGAGCTATCACCCCACGGTTTCCCGGCTGGGGTGAATCGGGATCGTAGGCGATGAGATGCATCAAAAAACAAGCTTTCGCTTTGTCGGCGATGGACAGATAATGTTTGGCGGTAGGTGAGGCCATCTCTTGAAAACTGGCGGCGTTCCACAACAGGTCTATAGGTTGGTGTTTGATGATGTCGAATTTCCAATGCGGCAGGATATTGATTTTACCGGGCACTATCTCCGCAAAGGAGGTTATCTCGCGCCCCTGCATGTAGTCTACCACCGTATCTGTGCCTTCAAAAACCTTGGTCAGGTATTGATGGCAGACATAGAGCTGCGTGGGGAGGTCAAAAAGCACGATAGTCAAATCGGGATGCGCTTTTTTAAGCAGTTCGGCCTGTTTTCCCGACCCTGATCCCACCTCGACAATGAGCTGATCTGAAAAACGGATAAATTTACTGACGTATGCATAACGGCAATAAAAATTCAGCCAGGAACGCGTATAAAAAATACCGTCGATCAAGAACCCTTCAGGATTGCCGATTGTAGACGGGTGGAGATGTGTAATGTGGCGTGCTCCCTCCCCCAAATAACAGGAATTGGCAATGTGAAAGAGACGTTCGGGACGACCTTGTTCTTTCAAATTCAAGTCGCAGGCGCCAAACGAAGCAAGAACGTGGGCATTTTCCTCTTTTTGCGCATGTTGTCTGCGAAAATCGTACAGCCCCTTTTCCTTTAAGTAAATCAGAAAACGTTCGGAATAGCCAACCCAACGTCCCGTGGTCTTATATTCCTCCGGCGCTTCATGGTGGTCCTTGATCATGAGGTCCAACAATTCAACATTGTCATCAACTTGCAATGCCACAATATATCTCCGCTTCGGCACAATATGAGGGGGGTGAATTGCGCCGCATCAATTCCAGCGCCACCGGTACGAAAATGTCAATCCTGGGTGGGCCTACCACAGCAACCGATGAAAGGCCGAACATTGAAACGCCAGATTATTTCATACACCTCAGACTATCACAATAAGAAAGCCTAACACGCGACCAAAGGTCTCCGCCTGGAACCCACATCTTCAATATAGGATATTACAAGTCTGCTCTCGGCATCATCCGCGCACCCCGAAGAGCATAAAAATTATTCTACCAGAGTACATCACGCATAGAGTCTGTTTTTCCAAAAACTATCAAAATAGAGCCAGTTCTTGTGAAGATAGACAAGCATTGCAGCTGTTCTGTCTATTTCATCAAAGTTATACAATACTTCGGGGTCGATTACCCCACGCTTGCCCGGCTGCACCATACTGGATTCATAAGTTATCTGATACATCAGGAAACAGGCTTTGGCTTTACTCGCCAAGGTCAAATAATGCATGGCTGTTTCCAGCCCCATCTCCTGAAAACAGGAGGCGCTCCATAAAAGATCAATGGGTTGATCGCGAATAATATCAAATTTCCAGTTAGGTAAAATATTAATCTTACCAGGCACGACATCATCAAGTCTTTCAACCTCACGCCCCTTCCTATACTCGACGATTGGGTCGGTATCGCTGAAAACTTTACTCAGGTATTGGTTACACACATAAAGTTGCGTGGGAAGGTCGAAGAGCAATATGGTCAGGTCTGGATGGGCCTTTTTAAGCAATTCAGCCTGCTTGCCGGAACCTGGCCCCACCTCGACAACTATCTGGTTCTTGAATTTAATGAACTTGGATACGTACGCATATCTGCAAAAATAGTTCAACCATGAGCGCGTATAAAATTGCCCGCCGATTTCGAATCCTTCGGGATTTCCAACTTGCGAGGAGTGCAGACACTTAATCGGACGGGCACCTTCAGCCAGATAACACGAATTCGCCATATGATAGAGCTCTTCCGGAGTACCGTAACTCGCGCTGTTCAGATCCCTGGCGCCTAACGAGGCCAGGACATAGCCGTCATCGTCTTTTTTCGGACGTTGCCGGCGAAAATCATGCAACCCCTTTTCCTTGAGATAGACTAAAAAACGCTCCGAATAACCGAGCCAGCGGCCTGTGGCGTTGTATTCATCAGGAGCCTCGTTATGATCCTTGATCATTAAATCCAAAAGTTCAATATCATCAGCTACTTGCACTACCACTATAGACTCTCGATTGTGATGGACGGTTCCAATTGTTGATAAAAAAAATGTATCTGCCCCAACATTTGAAACAAATGAACGAGATGATCAACGTGCAGCCGCCATGCGCAGAGTTGAACCCCTTTCGCAACAATTTCAGATAACAGCTCGACTTTCTGAGCAGAGCGTATAGCATAACATTCTGTTTTTGTTAAAAAAATAGAAATTATATTGTCCCTTTTCCGGCGTCCAGGGGCCTCCCCTGGTCGTCGTGCGGGCGCGAACGCCCGCGACTTTTTACGTTTTTTCATTACGTCCGAACGTCGTATAAATAAATAAAAAAACTTCCGTCAGCACTATCATAAATAAAAGAGCGCTGCCGCAACACAGCGCAACCATATGATAAAAAAGCCAAAACTATTATTCAACAGGAGACTGTGATTCCTCCAAACGTGTATTGCACGGCACTATAAGGAAAAGTGACAGGCCTCGCAATCGTTTGATGCGATGGCGGCGCTTTCCTTAAATTATCGGAGCACGGCCTGTTCAGCCCAGTTTGATGATCAGGGCATGAGCCAGGGATATGCGCTTGGAAAGCATTTGTTTATGTTCCTTGGCAATGGCAAGGCTGGCGTAGGAGCCGATCATCACTCTGTGCCACACGCCCTTGGCCCCAAGATGCACGGCCTTCACCCAGGCTTCCACTCCTCGAGCGGACAATTGCTCCGCCCTGTGTTCGGCTTGCGCCGCATTCGCCCAGGAACTTTCCTGAATGGCGTATGCCCGGGAAGCGTGCGTGGCCGCACGCGGGGGCACCCTGGATTCCTTGGTCCGCATCTGCTCAGATGCAGCCTGTTGTACGGCAGGTGTAAAAGAAACGGCCTGTTGCGCCAATGTGGGACGCATGGCGGGAGCGGCGCCGGGAGAAACCAGGCTTTCCAGGCAGCGATCAGCCAAAAGCGCCGCGCCCGTTGAGGTCACATGCACCCCATCGTCGGCGCGCAATCGCACGCGCCCCTCATGGCTGGGGGCGTATTGCACATAGCGTCCGTTCGCATCCGCAAGCGTGGCTCCTGAATCGATAAAAAAACAAGCGGAGTTTCGCTCCAACTGTAGTTTGACGACCTGATTGATATGCCGTACCGCCGCATTCAAATCGTCACGCCCCATAATTGGAGCGCCCATCCAATGAATCGCCACATGGGGGGAATGACGCCGCGCAATGTCCACCAATCTTTGCACACGGCGCGCATATTCCCTGTTCCAGGCCTGAGTGGCAAACCGTACGTTTTCAACACCATTATCCAGGCTTTTAAAATCGTTCGTTCCAAGCATGATTACCAGCACATCCGGACGATACCTGCGGCTCAGCCTGTCGAGCTGCGTCTCCCAGTCGTAAAAATCCGGTCGCGCCAAACCGCTGGACACCTTGCCCTGGCGATGCAATTGCACATCCGGCCGCAGGGAATAATAACGCTCAAGCTGCTCTCCAAGCGGAATGGAGAGCGAATCGCCCACCACCAACATGGTTTCACGCGCCGATGCCGGCGCTCCAAGACAGCTGCATATGCATCCGGCGATAAGCAAAACGAGGATATGACGCATAACCCCCCTCCTCATGTAGTTACCTTAGCAAAAAGGGGCGCTCCAGCCCATTGCCGAGAGCATTTTCACTTCTCAACAGGTTTGTCTCCGGCAGCTTAAGAACCTTTTGAAATAAGGTTCTTAATAATCTAAAAAACCCTTTAATTTTGCTAGGTTATCGGTATTCATAAATTTTGGATTTAATATTCGCGGATCCAAGGGGGCGTTCTCCCCTCAAACTGCACCCTTTTAAAATTGCTCTACTCTCAGAGCCCCTCGGTTCCCCGGTTCACTGCCAAAACCATGACTATCGCCATCTTTCAGATTCATAGCCGCAAACAACTCTGTTCTCATTCATAACGCCTTACAATAATGATTTATGTTCAAGTCGTTACAGGCATGCTCTTTATCTGGTGCTACGCACTACGCTTGAGGAATTCCGCTCACAACCAAAAACGCATCATGGTGAATTAGGAAGCAACAACCGTGCCGCCCATACAGATTAATGAAGAGGGTTGAAATCGTCACACAAGGTGCTTATGACATGCGTAAGGATATGCGCCAACGATACGCAGCTGCATCCGTCTTCCCGAACGGTATTTTATCCTCTTTCGCGCCGTTTACACCCGGACCCCGTCATCATTCTTCCGCATCTAGCTACCGGGGAGCGGCAAAGGAACGCATTGACCTTTTATCATCAATGAGAAACAGAGGACTTCGAGACCGTCGCTCGTCAGTAGCGCATTTCGCCTTGAAACAAGGCCTGCAACTGAAACAATATCCTATTGTTTCAGTAAAAGGCATAAGAGCATCCCAACCTTTTCAAGGTGAATATGCTCTCAAAGGAGAGTCTCCACTCCATGTACGTCACCGAATGCCCCCGTTGTGGCCGGAAAATCGGGCCGCATGAAGTCTATTGTAAAAAATGCCTGCGTGCTTATGGACGCCCTGTGGGCGCTTTGGAAAGCCACCGTGGACTCCATCTCGTCTACACGGTGCTTCTGGTGCTGGCTAATTTGGGGCTGATTCTCTATCTTTTTTGGCGCTCTTACTTGTAAAACCTCTTCCCATTTCCAGTTTATGCAACTCGACTTTTCGAGTAAGGTGCGTGCTATAACATCTCGCATTTTATTGTAAAAACAAAGATGAAGCAGTCGTATTCCGGCGTCCAGAGGCCTCTCCTGGTCGTCATACTGGCGCGAAAGACCGCGACTTTATTCTTTTTTCCTTTTAACCCGAAAGCCGTAGGTAATGCCATTTCCCATTTCTAATTTTATTTATGAAAACTTCCGGGGGGAAACCTTTTGAAAAAGGTTCTCCCCCCGGACCCCCTTTCCAAATACCATGTTGGCCTCAACTAGGCTAAGAGTTGGTCATCACATTCAATTCTAACCAAGGAGACCAACATGGCAGGCAAGAAGCTATCAGAAATGAAATCGTTTGTAGATAGTTATCCCCATCACCGCGTGCATTTGGGCGTGGATGTGCATAAGCTTTCTTACCACGTGGCCGTATTACGTGCTGACGGCTGCACAGCGACCATGGTTTTGCCCGCCGATCCCATGTGTGTGCTCAAGCTTATCGATAATCTCGGCGCGCCCGTCGCAGCGGTGGCCTACGAGAGCGGTCCCACTGGCTTTGGCCTCGCGCGCACTTTGCAGGCCGCCGGCCATCGCGTCATTGTCGCGGCGGCTAGCCGTATCCCACGCAAACCCGCGCCTGGGGCCAAAACAGACAGCCTCGACTG